>NZ_CP076562.1:745000-1117500 GCF_022174665.1 Eubacterium sp. MSJ-33 | reverse complement strand
TTAAGCCCCAGTAAACGGCGGCCGTAACTATAACGGTCCTAAGGTAGCGAAATTCCTTGTCGGGTAAGTTCCGACCCGCACGAAAGGCGTAATGATTTGGGCACTGTCTCAACAACACACCCGGTGAAATTGAAATACCAGTGAAGATGCTGGTTACCTGCGCCAGGACGGAAAGACCCCATGGAGCTTTACTCCAGCTTGATACTGGGATTCGGTACTACCTGTACAGGATAGGTGGGAGGCTACGATCACGGGACGCCAGTTTCGTGTGAGCCGCTGTTGGGATACCACCCTTGTAGTACTGGATTCCTAACCTGCAGCCGTGACCCGGCTGGGGGACAATGTCTGGCGGGGAGTTTGACTGGGGCGGTCGCCTCCGAAAGGGTATCGGAGGCGCTCAAAGGTTCCCTCAGAATGGTTGGAAACCATTCGAAGAGTGCAAAGGCAGAAGGGAGCTTGACTGCGACACCGACGGGTGGAGCAGGTACGAAAGTAGGACTTAGTGATCCGGTGGTATAAAGTGGGATTGCCATCGCTCAACGGATAAAAGCTACCCTGGGGATAACAGGCTTATCACTCCCAAGAGTTCACATCGACGGAGTGGTTTGGCACCTCGATGTCGGCTCATCGCATCCTGGAGCTGTAGCAGGTTCCAAGGGTTGGGCTGTTCGCCCATTAAAGCGGTACGCGAGCTGGGTTCAGAACGTCGTGAGACAGTTCGGTCCCTATCCGGCGTGGGCGTAGGATATTTGAGAGGAGCTGTCCTTAGTACGAGAGGACCGGGATGGACGGACCGCTGGTGTATCTGTTGTTGTACCAACAGCATGGCAGAGTAGCCAAGTCCGGCAGGGATAAACGCTGAAGGCATCTAAGCGTGAAGCCCCCCTCAAGATAAGATATCCCATCATTAAGAGTAAGACCCCTTGAAGACTACAAGGTTGATAGGCTTGGAGTGTAATCGTGGCAACACGTTCAGCTGACAAGTACTAATAGGTCGAGGGCTTATCCTTAGAGGTTTAGAGAACGGAAAGATGATTTGTTAAGGGTTAGATATAAGATCTTTGTATGAAGTTCTGAAGGTACATGAAAAGAAAAAGACCGGTATGGTCTTTTTTTTGTACAGACATATCGTTTTGAGTTGACAGTCTATATCGAATTTTATAAAATAATATTAGTTATAGATGAATTTTGGAAAATATGATTTGGGGTGTTTGTATTGAAATATGTATTCTTTGGGAGCTTGATTATCTTATTAATTCCCCTTTTATTTTGTATATATAAAGTATGGTGTATAGAGAAAAATCCATTGCGTAATGCTGTATTGGGATTATTGATTTCACAGACAGCCATGGTAATGTTCTATGGTATGGCATTGATGACCATGGATGAGAATATGGCTGTGTTTTTCTATATTCTTTTTTATTATAGTGTGGCATTTATGACATTTTCTTTGTCAAGATATAGCAGGGTTTATACAAATACAAATCGAAAACATGTATGTGGTTTGGTGCTTACGTGTATATTATTGTTTGTGGATGCCGTAGTATTATTTTCAAATATGGTCACACGCAGTGTATTTCAGGTTGTAAATAAAATAGACCGGTTTGAAACCGCTTTTTATGCAGTAAAAAGTTATGAAAATCTGTATTTTGTGCATGTAATTATAAGTTATCTTTTTGCTATGGTTGGTATGGGTATATTGTTTTACCGGAAGTTGAAGTGCCCGAAAGTATTTCGTGTCAATTACATGTTTGTGCTTATCACGTTGGTGCTTACCATGTTTACGAATATATTGTTTTTCAAGATAGGGGGGGATTATGATTTCTCTCTGGCTGGATATACATTATCGTGCTGCGCAATCACCTATTTTACCTTTTTTCATGTCCCTGCCGGTTTGGTGGAGAAGATGCTTTCTTTATTTGTGAAAACCATTGATGATGGGGTAGTTTGTTATGATTTAAAAGGCAAATGTATCCATGCAAACGAATCGGCAAAACGAATTCTTAAAGTACAGGATAATGCTATGTTTGACAAAGAATTAGTGCATTGGCTGGAGGATAGAAATCTGCAGGATCTACAGGAATTGCAGGAGAATATATGGACACAGCAAGTGGAAATAGATGGGGAAATGCATTTCTTCCAGTTTGAATATAAGAGAATGATATATGACAAGCACTATATAGGAAGCTTTTTCTTAATGCATGATCAGACAGAAGAAACAGAACGGGTAAAGCTGGAGCAATATAAGGCAAATCATGACGCGTTGACCGGTATATATAATCGGGAGTATTTTTATCAGAGGGTAGAACAGAAATTACGTGAAAATAAAGATAAAAAGTATTATATTGTGTGTAGCGATATTCGTGATTTTAAGATTGTAAATGATGTATATGGGATAAAAAAGGGAGACGAAGTTCTTATCAAACAGGCAGAAAGTCTGAAAAGTAAATCACCGTCAGGGTGTCTGTATGGAAGATTATCCGGTGATCGCTTTGCGATATTAGTCCCGAAAGAAGAGTTTCAGGAAGGTATTTTCCGGAAGGAGATTTCACGTATTGAACAGATTGAAGGCAGTTCAAACTTCCGGCTTCGCATATATATGGGGGTTTATGAAGTGGATAATCTGGATACCCCAATTGCTGTTATGTGTGACCGGGCGGTTATGGCAATTAAGACGATTAAGGATGATGCAGCGAATCGAATTGTATACTATGACAAGAAATTGCGAGAGAATGCTTTGAAAGAACAGAGTATTGTAGGGCAGTTCCATGATGCTTTGGAAAGCGGACAGTTCTGTTTTTATATTCAGCCACAGATTTCATCGGATGGTATTGTCCGAGGCGGCGAGGCTCTGGTACGATGGATTCATCCTGAACGCGGAATGATACCGCCGGGAGAATTTATAGAAATATTTGAGCAGACAGGACTTATCAGTGAGCTGGATCGTTATATATGGGAGAAAGCATGTATTCAGTTGCGGGATTGGCGTAGACAGGGACATGCAGACTTTTATCTGTCCGTCAATATTTCGCCACGTGATTTCTATTATATGGATATTTACAAGGTATTCACAGGATTAGTGCAGACACATGGATTTGAGGCTAAAAATCTGCATCTGGAGATTACAGAAACGGCGGTAATGGCAGATACGAGGAAGGTAATCAGACTGGTAAATAAATTGCGGCAATATGGATTCAAGGTGGAGATGGATGATTTTGGAAGCGGATATTCTTCGTTAAATATGTTAAAGGATATCAAGATGGATACCATTAAACTGGATATGGGATTCCTTCGGAAGACACAGAACAATGAGCGAAGTATGTCGATTGTCCGTAATGTGATTCAGCTTTCCAAGAAGCTTGGAATGGAAGTCGTCACAGAAGGTGTTGAAACGGTGGAACAGGTGGAAGCTTTAACTGATATGGGATGTGATGTATTCCAGGGATATTATTTCGCAAAACCAATGTCAGTATGGGATTACGAGGATAAATATATACCGATGGAAGGATAGAGGGTATTAGATTGAAGAATGGCATGTTGGCGCTTATGCTGATTATGGTTGTTTTATTGGCATATCGCATTATTATGATTAATCGAACAGAACGGACACGTGTTGTCAAAGACGTGGTATTATTACATATCATAGCGGCATCAACGATATTTTTTTATGCGCTTACACTTTTCCATTGGAAGGAAACGTTTGCAGTAATGGCATATGGCTTATATTTTTTGAGCAGCGATTTCCTGGTGTTGTTTTTCTTTATCTATCTGAACGATTTTACGCAGGAGACCTTTGTAGAAAAAAAGGGCGGAATCATCATAGCGGTATTCATTATCATAGATGGAATTTTGTGCCTGATCAATGTATTTGACAGAATATTATTTTCTGTAACATTATCTGGAAGCGAAGCAGATGGATATTATTATAGAGTATCGGAGCGTACATGGCTGTATACATATCATAAATTGTTTGTTTATGCATTTGCGATGCTTATATTGATTTTGGTTATTTATGAGATTTACAAAGCAGCCCGGATATATGTAAAGCAGTATTATGCGATTTTGTATTGTTTCTTGTTTACGGTTGCACTGAATGTTGTCTATGAAATATTGGATTTGAAATTTGATTATTCAATTTTATTTTATGGTTTGATTGCGTCGGCAATCTATTATTTCACATTTGAGTATGTTCCAAAGGGGCTGGTAGAAAAGACACTTGTTATGGCGGTTCAGAATTTCACAGATGGGGTAATCTGTCTGGACATCAATGGACGCTGCGTATACGCAAATAATTATGCAAAATTGGCTTTTCATGCAGAAAAAGATATTACCGTCATTGAAAAGTATTATCGTGATTGGCTCGATGGACGAGTACCGGAACAAATTGAAGCGTGCAGCTGGCAGGGAGAAACGGAGTTTTTGAATCAAACACATTTTTTTGTTACACAGTATCGTGGAATTTGGGATGAAGATAATCGTTTTATAGGATGCTATTATGTGCTGCATGATGAAACAGAACATAGAAAACGGTTAGAAGAAGAACGGTACCGGAGTAATTATGATGCGTTGACCGGACTTTTAAATCGCGAGTATTTCTATGAAGTTGTGACTGAGCAGATTGGAAAAAATCCAAACGTAAAGTATTGTATTCTGTGTGCGGATATTCAGAATTTTAAGATTATCAATGATGTGTTTGGTATTGAGCGTGGGGATGATGTATTGAAAGCTGTTGCTGGCATGTTTCGGAATCTTGCAACCGGAGATACGAAGGTGGCACGACTTTCGGCAGATCGTTTTGCGGTTTGTGTGCGGGAGGAGAAGCTTGATCATGAACGCTATTTGGAGGAAGTGGATCTGGTAAGCTGTGTTGGAGATGACAATACATATCATGCAAGAATATATACCGGAATCTGTCCAATCGGAAATGTAAAAACTCCGATATCTGTATATTGTGACAGAGCATTTCTGGCAATCGAGTCAATCAAGGGTAATTATCAGCAGTCTATAGCGTATTATGATGATGAACTGCGTAAAAGAATGCTGGAAGGACAGCATATGGTGAGCGAGTTCCGTTCTGCAATTGCAAAACAGGAGTTTCAATTGTTTTTACAGCCACAGGTAGATATAGATGGAACTATGCTTGGTGCAGAGGCATTAGTGCGCTGGTTCAGACCGGTGTATGGAATGATGCTTCCGGAAGAGTTTGTTGATGTTTTCGAAAAATCAGGATTGATCAGTGCAATGGATCAGTATGTGTGGGAACTCGCATGTAAGGAGCTGCAGAGATGGAAAGAACAGGGCAAGGAAGAGTATTATATCTCGGTCAATGTTTCACCGAGGGATTTTTATTTCTTAGATATATATCAGACATTGACGACATTGGTAGAATGCTATGATGTAAAACCGGAACTTCTTCACTTGGAAATCACGGAGACATCCGTTATGAAAGATGCAAGCAAACAACTTGCCTTAATCGATGAGCTGCGGAATTATGGTTTCCATATAGTTATGGATGATTTTGGACGGGGATATTCATCGTTGAATATGCTTCAGGATATGAATCTGGATGCAATCAAGATTGATATGGAATTTTTGCGGAGAAATGAAGATCCGGAGAGAAGCCGTATGATTTTGGAGATGGTGCTGAATCTTGCAGCGGAATTGGGAATCAGCGTGGTTACAGAAGGTGTGGAACAAAAAGACCAGCTTCGGTATATGCAGGAACTTGGATGCACATTGTTCCAGGGTTTTTATTTTGCAAAACCGATGCCGGTCAGTCAATTTGAAAAGAAGTTTTTTTAATCAAGCAGAGTTTCCCATGTTTCATAAAGTGCGGAGAGCGTTGATTCAAGCTCTTCGCGTTTTTTTGATAATTCGCTGAGTTTTGCAGAATTAGTTGCAAAATCCGGGTTCAAAAATTCTTCGTCAATTTTTGTAATTTCTGCTTCTGTCTGCTCGATTTTCTGTTCTGCTTTTTTGATATCATTTTCTTTTTTGCGAAGACGTGCCTGTTCTTCTTTTTGCTTTTTATAATCATCTTTGCTTGAAGCTACAGGAGTGGAAGCTGCCACCATGGAAGAATTAAAAGCCTGTTTTGGCACAGTGGCTTCGTAAATCAGTTCTTTATGGGCTTCATAATAATCATAATTCCCGATAAACGAATATAGCTGCTGATCTTTTAATTCAAGAATTCGTGTTGCAATGCGATTGATAAAATAACGGTCGTGGCTGACAACCAGCACCGTTCCGGTGTAATTGCGGATTGCGTCTTCCAGTATACCTTTGGATTGGATGTCCAAATGGTTTGTCGGTTCATCCAGAACAAGGAAATTAGCTGGAGAGAGCATAAGCTTGGCAAGTGATACACGTCCCCGCTCGCCACCGCTTAAGTCTTCAATTTTCTTAAACACGTCATCCCCTGTAAATAAAAATGCAGCCAGAACATTGCGGATTTTTGTGTTTGTCAGATCCGGATAAGCGTCACTGATTTCTTCAAAGATTGTCTTGTGCAGGGAGAGAACCTGATGCTCCTGATCATAATAACCGATATGTACACGTGAACCGAGTGTAATCGTTCCATTGTCTTTTGTTACGATATGGTTAATCATCTTTAGTATCGTTGTTTTTCCGGTTCCGTTTCCGCCGATCAAAGCTACCTTTTCTCCACGCTTGATGTCGAAATCCAGATTGTCAAACAGACAGTTGTTTCCGAACGATTTGGAAAGGTGTGTGACAGTTAAGACATCGTTTCCGCTTTCGACAGAAGGCTCAAGAGATAGACGCATCTCCGATGCTATCTCAGCTGGCTTGTCGAGAACTTCGACTTTGTCCAGCATTTTTTCACGGCTTTCCGCACGTTTGATAGATTTCTCTCGATTAAACTGTTTCAATTTGGTAATGACTGCTTCCTGGTGCTTGATTTCCTGTTGCTGGTTTAAATAGGCTTTCATCATGTTCGCACGGATTTCTGCACGTTTTTCAGCATAATAAGTATAGTTTCCGTGATAGACGGTCGCTTTTTTGTTGTCAATTTCTATGATGCTTGTAGCTATGCGGTCAATAAAATAACGGTCGTGACTGACAATGATTACGCTTCCGGGGTAGGAAGATAAAAAGGATTCCAGCCACGAAATACTTGGCATATCAAGATGATTCGTCGGCTCATCCAAAATGATGATATCGGGACGGGTCAGTAGCAGTCGCCCAAGGGCAATTCGCATTTTCTGTCCGCCGGATAAGGTGTTGATATGGCGGTCATAGTCGTCCGGACCGAAACCAAGACCTTTCAGAACACCGGTAATCTCGCTTTCATAGGAGTAACCGTTGTCGCGGTCGTATTTGCTACTCAGACGGTTGTAGGCCTCAAGGATGTTTTCAAGTTCTTCGCCTTCTGCATGTTTCATATCGTGTTCCAGGCGGCGGATATTTGCTTCCAGGTCAACGATATATTGTTTGGCGGCAAGCATTTCACCGTATATGGTATTGTCAAAAGAGATATCCTGATGCTGTGACAGATAACCGATAGCTGTGTCTTTGGCAAGAATAATCTGACCATTATCAGCCGTTTCTTCTCCCATGATGATTTTTAGAAGTGTTGTTTTCCCGGAACCATTGATACCGACAATTGCGATTTTCTCTTTTTCGTTGACGTGGAAATTCACATCCCGTAAGATCTCTTTTGTTCCGAATGCTTTTGATATATTTTGGCATGCTAACAGCATGGTAAGATCCTCCTGCTTATAATACAAATTCTACCACAGCATTTTATCAAAAAGCGGGAGGACTTTCAATCATACATTGAAATAAGACAGGAAAAATGGTATACTAAAAAATACTTATACGAACAAATGTTTTGAATGGAGGAAGTGGTTTTTTGCTATTCAAGAAGACAAATCCGGCAAAAAAAGAAATTGAAGATTTATTCCATGAAGTGCAGATTAATCTGGAGAATAATTATAAGGATTTAGCAATCTCTGCACGGAAACAGGCAGAGATGAAGCTTGCAGAATACCAGACGTCCGGAGCAATCGGGGAAAAGGATTATACGAAGCTGAAACAGCAGCTTGATGTGTATACAAAAAGAATGGAAGGATATCATCATTGATATGCGGCATAAGAATGGAAAAAAAACAGCATCTGTTTTCGGGATGCTTTTACTGACTGTAATCCTGATCGGCTTGTATCAGAGAGGAAGGCTGCATGGGGACTCCGGGGATGGTTCGCAGGTGACAGATGGGCAGACTGTTTATAGTTTTGCGATGGGAACTTCGGTGTCAGTCAGCCTGTATGACGCTCCGGGAGGAGAAGAGGAAAAGCTTGCGCAGGCAGTGAAGAATCTGGATGAACAGGAGATATCATGGAGACAAGAAGACAGTACATTATACAGGCTGAATCATAGCTATACAGCGGGGCAGGAGACTATGATTTCTGATACGTTATATGTGGCATTGACGCAGGCGTATAATATTTGCAGGGATAGTGAAGGGGCACTCGATATCACGATTCGTCCGCTGGCGAATCTGTGGAATATCGAATCGGCAACGGCGGAGGATTTTGTAATCCCGGATAAATCACAGATTACAACAGCGCTTGCAAAGACCGGATACGAGTCAGTTACAATCGGAGAAGACAAAAGCGTCACGCTTGCAAAACCGGGTATGATATTGGATCTCGGTGCAGTTGGTAAAGGCTTTGCGCTGGATGTTGTACAGCAGATTTTAAAAGAAGACGAAGTAAGAGGTGCGACAATCAGTGTCGGTGGAAGTGTGCTTGTGTATGGAGAGAAAAAAGAAGGGAGTGCATTTCGTGTTGGTATCCGCAATCCGCAGGGAGATGCAGAGGATATGATTGGGTATCTCGAATTTGCTTCAGACACTAACACCTGTATATCAACGTCCGGTGATTATGAGAAATATATTGAAAAAGATGGAACAAGATATCATCATATTCTGGACCGGAAAACCGGATATCCGGCAGAGTCCGGATTATCATCCGTGACAGTCGTATGTCAAAATGGATTGTATAGTGATGCACTATCTACAGCATGTTATGTGCTTGGCTATGAAAGGGCATTGATACTATTAAAGAAATATAAAGCAGAAGCTGTTTTTATTGACAGCAATAATCAGATTACTGTTACAGATGGACTGAAAGATCAGTTTTATCTCACACAGAACAATCAGTAAGCATTAAGAAAGAAAAGAGATGTAGAATATGAAGTGGCTGGAACATTTTAAGACAATTACCGCACATAAAATCATGGTCATGCGGCACTGTTTTGCCGTTGGACTTTATAAGCAGGGGTTATTGCATGATTTGTCAAAATACTCATGGACAGAATTTTCTATGGGTGCAAAATATTTTCAGGGCAACCGAAGCCCGAATGATGCAGAACGGGAAGATAAAGGGTATACATTATCATGGCTGCATCATAAAGGAAGAAATAAACATCACCTTGAATATTGGGTTGATTATAATGTTGACAAGACGGATACAGAGCATTTGCTCGTGGGCTGTAAGATGCCAAAAGAGTATGTGATTGAGATGTTCTGTGATCGTGTGGCAGCCTGTAAAATATACAATAAGGAAAATTATTATGAGAAGCAGGCGTTGGATTATTATATGAATGGCAGATCAAGGAGGCTGTTACATCCGGATTCTGCCAGACTTCTGGAAAAATATTTACGGATGCTTGCAAATAAGGGCGAGGCGTATACATTCCGCTATATTCACAATTATGAGGTTATTCCTCTTCGACGAAAGAAGCTTGCGGGATATGTTCCATTCATAAAATATTTGTTCCCGTACGGAGAAGATTATTAGAAGGCGGTATGGTATATAGGAGAAACTATGAAATTTACGCATTTACATGTGCATACGCAGTATAGTCTGCTGGATGGTTCTGCCAAAGTCAAGGAACTGGTTCCGCGTGCAAAGGAACTTGGAATGGATGCGCTCGCTATCACAGATCATGGTGCGATGTATGGAGTTATTGAATTTTATAAGACATGCAAGGCGAATGGAATCAAACCGATTATAGGGTGTGAAGTGTATGTGGCACCGGGATCTCGGTTTGACCGTGAAGTGGTGAAGGGAGAAAACCGGTATTATCATCTTGTGCTGCTCGCCAAAAACAACGAGGGATATCATAACCTGTGCAAGATTGTGACACGCGGATATACAGAAGGATATTATTATAAACCACGTGTAGATATGGAGGTGCTGGAGAAGTACCATGAAGGGATTATTGCACTTTCTGCCTGTCTTGCAGGAGAAGTTGCAACGAATTTAAGACAGGAGCAGTATGAGAAGGCAAAGGAAACAGCGTTGCGGCACCTGAATATATTTGGCGAGGGCAACTATTATCTGGAGATGCAGGATCACGGCATTCCGGATCAGCGAATAGTCAATATGGGCGTGATGCGGTTGTCCAAGGAGACCGGAATTCCGATGGTTGTAACGAATGATTCTCATTATATCAACAAAGAAGACTGGGAGGCACATGATATCCTGCTCTGTATCCAGACAGGAAAGACGGTCAATGATGAGGACCGGATGCGTTATGCAGAAGGACAGTTCTATGTGAAATCCCCGGAGGAGATGGAGGCGCTGTTCCCGTATGCGAAGGAAGCATTGGAAAATACGAACAAGATTGCGGATATGTGTAATGTCGAGATTGTGTTTGGTGAGCGGAAGCTTCCAAAATACGATGTGCCGGAGGGATATGATTCCTTCTCCTATCTGACGATGCTCTGCGAGGAGGGTGCAAAAAAACGTTATCCGGAAGTTACAGACGAGGTAAAGAATCGTCTGCACTATGAGCTTGACATGATTAAACAGATGGGCTTTGTGGATTATTTCCTGATTGTTTGGGATTTTGTCAATTATGCGAAAAGTCATGATATTCCGGTAGGACCGGGACGTGGTTCGGCAGCCGGATCTATTGTATCGTATTGCCTGTATATTACAGATATTGAGCCTTTGCGGTATGATCTTCTGTTTGAACGCTTCTTAAATCCGGAACGTGTATCAATGCCGGATATTGATATTGATTTCTGTGTCAACCGCAGACAGGAGGTTATTGATTACGTAGTACAAAAATATGGCAAAGAGAAGGTAGTTCAGATTGTCACCTTCGGTACGATGGCAGCAAAGATGTGTGTGCGTGATGTCGGCCGGGCGATGGCACTTCCGTACAGCCTGTGTGATAAGGTTGCAAAGGCGATTCCGAACAAAATTCCGGGTGTAAAGGATGTTACACTTCCGGTCGCTTTGAAGACAAGTCCGGATTTAAAGGAAATGTACGAGAATGAACCGGATGTCACAAAACTGCTTGACATGGCTATGAAACTCGAGGGATTGCAACGGCATACCGGTGTTCATCCCGCAGGTGTTATCATCGGTCAGAAGCCGATTGAAGAATATGTGCCGCTTGCACGAAGTGTAGATGGTGGCATTGTGTGCCAGTATGAGAAAGATCCGGTAGAAGAGCTGGGACTTTTGAAGATGGACTTCCTGGCTCTGCGAAACCTGACGGTTATCAAAGATGCATTAGACCGGATCGAAGCTAATCACGGTGTGAAGATCAATATGTCCGAACTGGAACTGACGGATCCTGCAGTCTATGAGTTGTTATCTGAGGGGAAGACAGATGGTGTATTCCAGTTGGAGAGCGCGGGAATGAAGTCTTTCATGAAGCAGTTGAAGCCGAAGAATCTGGATGAAGTAATCGCCGGAATTTCTTTGTATCGTCCGGGACCGATGGATTTTATTCCGAAATATTTAGCAAACCGTGAGCATCCGGAGAGTATCATCTATGATACACCGAAGCTGGAGAAAATTCTGAAATCGACATATGGCTGTATGGTATACCAGGAGCAGGTTATGCAGATTGTAATGGAGCTTGCCGGATACTCGATGGGACGTTCCGATCTGGTACGCCGTGCAATGGCAAAGAAAAAAGCGGATGTCATGGACAAGGAACGTCAGTATTTCGTATATGGTAACGAAGAATTAAACGTACCTGGTTGTGTAAAAAACGGCATCCCGGAAGAGGTAGCAAATAAAATCTTCGACGATATGGTCGACTTTGCAAACTATGCATTTAACAAATCTCATGCGGCAGTATATGCAGTAGTCGCATATCAGACTGCGTATTTGAAGATATATTATCCGGTTGAATATATGGCAGCGCTGATTTCGTCTGTCCGTGAAAATACGGAGAAGATGAGCAGTTATATCCAGACATGTAAATCACTCGGTATCAAGATCCTGCCACCGGATATCAATAAGGGAAGCGGAGACTTCCTTGTCGATGGAGGTGCAATCCGGTTTGGTTTATCCGGGTTAAAGAGTATCGGAGACGGTGTGACGGAGGTTATACATCAGGAGGTTGTTGCGAACGGACCATTCACAAGTCTGGAGGATTTCTGCAACAGACTTTCCGGAAAGGAAGCCAATAAGAGGACAATCGAAAGTTTTATATTGGCGGGGGCATTTGACTGTTTTGGACATAACCGCCATCAGATGATGATGGTTTATCCGGCAGTTCTCGAGCAGACGGCGAAGGAAAAGAAAAATGCCATGAGTGGGCAGATGTCTTTGATGGATTTTCTTGGGGAGGAAGAAAAGACGGAGTTTCAGGTACGTTATCCGGATGTCGAGGAATATTCAAAGGAAGATCTGCTGGCAATGGAGAAAGAGATTCTGGGTATCTATGTAAGTGGACATCCGTTGGATGATGATCTGGATATATTGGAGGAATATACGACTGCAAAGTCCAGTGATTTCCTTGTGAATACGGAAGAAGAGAGCGATGATCCGGAAGCAGGGATGAATTATGATGAGCAGGAACATGTTGTAGATAAAGCCAGCTATACCATTGGCGGGCTGCTTGCGGATATTACAAAAAAGACAACGCGAAATGGTGATGAGATGGCATTCCTTACGATCGAGGATTTGTATGGAACAGTTGAGGTTATCGTGTTTGCAAGGGATTACCGCCAGAACAAAGACCGATTTGTAAAGGATACAAAGGTACTTATTAAAGGAAATGCATCTATCGATGAGAGGGGCGGAAAACTGCTGTTTTCGAGGCTGACGACCTTTGCGGAGGTACGTCAGGCACGTCTGGCGGCAGGAAAAGAGTTGTGGCTACGATTTGCAGATATTGAGGGGTATATGCAACAGGAACAGGCGTTATATGCGACTTTGAAGCAGCACCCGGGATGGGTGGTTGTGAAGGTATTGATCAAACCACAGGGAGAAGGACAGGAACACAATATCAAACTCAAGCAGCTTCCGGATCTTTACAGGGTAGATGCAGGAGATAAACTATTAGAAGTATTGAAGAACACCTATGGAGAAGAGAATGTAATTCTTCTGGATAAGAAAGGAAATGGCGAATCGTGATAACATCTGCATCAAATGACAGGATAAAAGAAGTGAAGAAGCTGATGAAGTCAGCCAGTCTGCGGCGGGAAAAGGAACTTTATATTGTGGAGGGAATCCGCATGGTGCGGGAAATCCCTGCCGATGCAATCCGGACACTGTATGTCGCTGAGAGCATGGCAGACAAATTTGCGGATGTCTGCAAAGAAAAAAATGCATCGGTGGAGATTGTCAAGGATTCTGTATTTCAAAGTATGTCCGATACAAACACCCCACAGGGAATTCTGGCAGAAGTGTATCAGAAGCAGACGACGGAAGAGGATTTGTTTGGAAGGGATACGGAACCGTTTTTGCTGATTATTGAGCGGTTGCAGGATCCGGGGAATCTTGGTACAATTATAAGGACTGCAGAAGGTGCAGGAGTGACAGGGATTATTTTAAGTTCGGATTCGGTGGATATTTACAATCCGAAGGTGGTCCGTTCAACGATGGGATCTGTATTTCGGATGCCAATCTTAGTTGCGGAAAATCTGGCAGATACGGTAGGACGGGTAAAAAAACAGGGGATTCCGGTGTATGGAGCACATCTTAATGGGGATACCTTTTATGAGAAGGATTTTAGCGGAAAGTGTGCGTTTTTGGTTGGGAATGAAGGAAATGGTTTGTCTGATGAAATCAGTGCAAAGGCAGATGAACTGATCCGGATTCCGATGTGCGGACAGGTAGAATCGTTAAATGCTGCGGTTTCAACAGCAGTGATTGTATACGAGGTATTGCGACAGCGAAGCACATCAAAAAAATAAAAAAGTTTGGAATATTACAATATAGGCACGCATATATTGTAAATGTACAATATTAAAAATTCACAGTTTATATGGGGATATAAATGAAAGCTGTGAACATTGACAAGAGGGAGGAAAAAATATGACAGAGAAAGTTTTGAACAACAATCAGGTGGTAGTAGCAGGAGAAATCGTATCAGATTTCCGATTCAGCCATGAGATATTCGGAGAGGGATTCTATATGGTGGATTTGGTTGTCAGCAGATTAAGCGATGCGCATGACGTGATTCCTTTGATGGTTTCCGATCGCCTGTTTGATGTAGAAAAATCCCATATTGGGGAAAAGGTATTGGCAAAAGGACAGTTCCGGTCTTACAACAAGCATGAGGAAAATAAGAACCGGTTGATTTTGTCTGTATTTGTTCGTGAAATCGAAGTGATTGACGAAGTCGATGACAGGGAGAATAAGCCAAATCAGATATACCTGGACGGATACATATGTAAGGAACCAATTTATCGTATGACACCGCTTGGCAGAGAGATTGCAGACATCCTGCTCGCTGTGAACCGTGCATATGGTAAGTCTGATTATATTCCTTGTATCTGCTGGGGCAGAAATGCCAGGTTTGCAGGAAAGCTTGCAGTCGGTGAGCATGTGGCAATCTGGGGGCGAATTCAGAGTCGGGAATACCAGAAGAAAATAGGAAATGACGAGATAGTAAATAAGGTGGCATATGAGGTTTCTGTCAGTAAAATGGAATGTTTGGAATAATGATTGACAGACCTATTTAACGATGCTATACTATCAATGATTTTTGATTGAGTAGAGGTGCGGAATTCAAGAGTACTTTGCGGGATGACTTAGAACAGTGGATCGCATGGAAAAGGGGAAACCGCCGAAGGACGACAGATGTCTAAGCACTGGAATCCTGGTTGTGCAATGAAGAATTGTATGACTGTCATTTGTGAGCATGCAGATGGAGCGCTACCGGAATTGAGACATTTCAAGCTGGCACTTTATCGGAGTGCCAGCTTTATTTATGGTTATACTTTATATTTTAGGAGGAAGAGAAAAATGTCAATTTTTACAGGTTCAGCAGTTGCGATTGTTACACCATTTAAGAAAGATGGTTCCGTAGATTATGATAAGTTCCGTGATGTAATCGAGTACCAGATTGCAGGGGGAACAGATTGTATCGTTGTATGTGGAACGACCGGAGAATCTTCCACATTGTCACATGAAGAACATCTTGAGTGTATCCGTTTTTGCGCTGAGGTTGTCAACAAGCGTATTCCCGTTGTTGCAGGTACTGGTTCAAACTGTACAGAGACAGCAATCTATCTGTCTCAGGAAGCTGAAAAGTATGGTGTGGATGGCTTGCTTGTAGTTACACCATATTACAATAAGGCAACACAGAAGGGACTCATTGCACATTATACAGCAATTGCAAATTCAGTTACAATTCCAATCATCATGTATAATGTACCAAGCAGAACCGGTACGAATATCCAGCCGGAGACAGCCGTATATCTGGCCAAGAATGTAAAGAATATCGTAGCAATTAAGGAGGCAACCGGAAATCTTTCACAGGTTGCACGTCTTGTCAGTCTGGCAGATGGCTGTCTGGACGTATATTCCGGAAATGATGATCAGGTTATGCCGATTCTGTCCCTCGGTGGAAAAGGTGTGATTTCTGTACTTGCAAACGTTGCTCCGAAGGAGACACATGATATGGTACAGAAGTATTTAGATGGCGATGTTGTTGGTGCCAGAGAAATCCAGATTAAGGCAATTCCGCTTTGCGAAGCGCTGTTTTGTGAAGTTAATCCAATTCCTGTCAAGAAGGCTGTGGAACTGATGGGACTTTGTGAAGGAAATCTCCGTATGCCATTGACAGAAATCGAGCCGGAGCATGAAGCACAGTTGAAGAAAGCTATGGTAGATTTTGGAGTGAAGATTCGGTAATTCGGATAGACGAACTGGGAGGAAGAACAAATGATTCGTGTCATTATGCATGGATGCAACGGTAAGATGGGTCAGGTGATTACAGGACTTTGTAAAGAAGACCCGGCAGTCGAAATCGTTGCAGGTATTGATGTTGTAGACAATAAGGAAAATGGATATCCGGTATTTACGGATATTGATACCTGTGATGTTGCGGCAGATGTGATTATTGATTTTGCGGCAGCAGTTGCAGTTGATAAGCTGCTTGACTACGCAGTTGCAAAGCAGATACCGGTTGTTCTTTGTACGACGGGACTCTCGCCGGAGCAGCTTAATAAAGTGTCTCTTTGCTCAGAAAAGGTAGCGATTTTAAAATCTGCAAATATGAGTCTTGGAATCAATACATTGATGAAGCTTTTGAAGGATGCAGCCAATGTGTTTGCACCGGCAGGATTTGACATTGAGATCGTGGAGAAGCATCACAATCAGAAGGTAGATGCACCATCCGGAACAGCACTTGCACTGGCGGATGCAATTAACGATGCCAGAGACAATGCATATGAGTATGTCTATGACCGTTCACAGGTAAGAAAGAAGCGTGACAAGAAAGAACTTGGTATTTCTGCGGTACGTGGTGGAACAATCGTTGGTGAGCATGAGGTAATCTTTGCGGGCGTGGATGAAGTGATTGAGTTTAAACATACGGCTTATTCGAAGTCTGTATTTGCGAAGGGTGCGGTGGAAGCTGCAAAGTTTTTGGCTGGTAAGCCGGCAGGATTTTATGATATGGCAGATGTGATCGGATAGACGAGAGGAAACGGTATGTATCAGGATGAAATTATTTTGTGCAGTGCGTCAAAGTACACACAGAAGTATTATTTGAATGAGGATTTTGAGAACCTTCCGACAGAAGTGAAGAAAGAGCTTCGAATTCTTTGTACGTTATTTACAGAGGATGTTGGAGGAATCATCATGCTTGTGTTTGACAGTTTGGGCAATTTAAATATCGTGACGGACGCCGCAGAGGAAGATATCCTGTACGATGAGATTGGCTGTGGTCTAAAAATCAAGCGGATCAGAAAGGAAAAAAAGGAATTGTTTGAACAGCTTGAGCTGTACTTTCAGACATTTTTCCTTAGTTAAGGGGAACATATATGTTATTTGCAGTAGACGTTGGAAATACAAATATTACAGTAGGACTGTTTGACGGTAAAAATCTGATTAAGACTTTTCGAATTACAACCGGTACGGCACGTACATCCGATGAGTACGGTGTGTATTTTGTGGATTGGCTACGTGTTCGGGATATACGTGTCTCAGAGATTGATGCGGTTATTATTGCTTCGGTTGTACCGAAGGTCATGCATTCTCTGACAAGTGGTATTATCAAGTATCTGAATATCCAGCCTATCATTGTTGCTCCCGGCATCAAGACCGGCATCAATATCGCAATTCCAGAACCAAAGACACTGGGTGCCGACCGTCTGGTCGATGCAGTTGCTGCGTATGAGCTGTATGGTGGTCCGGTGATTGTTGTGGATTTTGGAACCGCAACGACACATGATCTTGTGTTAGAGGGTGGCGTGTTCCATTCTGGTGCGACATCGCCGGGAATCAGACTTGCGGCAGCGGCACTTTGGTCCGGAACTGCAAAGCTTCCGGAAATAGAGATTAAAAGACCGGATACGATTCTGGCGAAGGATACGGTCAGCAGTATGCAGGCGGGTGTATTCTATGGATATGTCGGTCAGACGGAGTATATTATCCGCAAAATTAAGCAGGAATCCGGTTTGGAAAATATCAAGGTTGTAGCAACCGGAGGACTTGGAAAGCTGATATCAGAAAATACGGATTGTATTGATTATTATGATGCAGATCTGACATTAAAAGGTTTGCAGTTAATCTACGAGAAACAATAAAGGGCGAAACAATGGATTTTAACGGTAAAATTGCGTTGGCACCAATGGCAGGTATCTGTGACCTGCCATTTCGTCTCTTATGCAAAGAGATGGGCTGTGATATCGTATACACGGAGATGGTGAGTGCCAAGGGTATGTATTATAACAATAAAAATACGGGACCGCTGCTTATGACGGAACCGGAGGAATCACCGATTGGCGTGCAGATCTTTGGGAGTGAACCGGAGCTTATGGCATCGCAGGCAAAAAGACTGGAAGATAAGGGATTTTCCTTTATTGATGTGAATATGGGATGCCCGGTACCGAAGATTGTCAACAACGGCGAGGGCTCGGCGCTTATGAAGCAGCCGGAGTTGATCGGAGATATCGTTGATGCGCTGGTGCATGCGGTTTCACTTCCAATCACGATCAAGATTCGGGCAGGCTTCGATTCGGAACACATCAATGCACCTGAGGTAGCACGAATCGCGGAACAGGCAGGTGTTTCTGCGATTGCCGTACATGGCAGAACGAGAGAACAGTATTATCACGGACAGGCAGACTGGGATGTAATTCGGCAGGTGAAGGAAATGGTGTCTGTGCCAGTGATTGGAAATGGAGATATCACATGTGCAGAGGATGTGATTAAGATGCGCGAACAGACTGGTTGTGACAGCGTAATGATCGGACGGGCCGCAAAGGGAAATCCGTGGATCTTTCAGGATATTTGTTATTTCCTGAAAAACGGAGAGCATCTGGAAAAACCAACTGTAGAAGAGCGAAAGGCGATGATGCTGCGTCATGCGTCTTTGATGGTGGAATATAAAGGAGAATTTACCGGGATTCACGAGATGCGCAAGCATGTAGCGTGGTATACGCAAGGAATGCCGGATTCAGCAAAGCTTCGTGCACGGATCAATATGGTGGAAACTTATGATGCGCTTTCTGCTATGGTGCAAGCTCTGTAAGCTTTTTTGAAATAGAAATCAGATCATAAGCGGTGTGATACTCTCGGCTATTCATGGATACAATATAATTTCTGGCATATGCCTTGCAGATTCCATGAGATGTAAGTGTGTCCGCCGCTTTGTTGTATGCGATGGCGGCAGAGATTTCATCCGCATAGGTGCCCACAACAAAATCACCGTTCACATGGATTTTTGCCTGATAAACAATCTGTCCGTTTGCAACTTCTTTTTTTTGTACGCCGGCATAGGCGTTTATAATTTCAATATTGGAATATCGGAAATCAAGTGCGTCAGCATTTGTCATGCGATAGTCTCTGCCATAGACTGCGAATGGGCGGATGCCATATCTGGACAGAATACTGTATTGGCTTCCGTAATCGCTCACAAACAGATATCCACCTTTTTTCTGGATTTTCTTAGATGCGTAAAAAAACAGATCATCACGATCAAATTTTAAGATTTCTGATTCTGCCAGGTAATATTCGAAATATTTTTTATAGAGATAAATAGGTGTTTTAAAATAAATGCCGTTGTCACGAAAGTTGAGCAGGCATATAAATTTATCATGTGGCAGACAGGAAAAAAGGTTATGCTGAGTCAACGTGATTTCTGTATGATCCAGAATAAAACGTGATTCCTGATAGGCGCGTGAAGCCGTCGGTTCATCCGGATAACTTCCAAGGCTGATATGTTTTTTCTTGTATGTGATAGAAGCTCGATAGTAGATACTTCCGTTTTTTTTTCGAGCTGTATAAATTCCAGGTAAAACTGCCATAATCAGTGATAGATGCCATCCTTTCAAAATTAATAGATAACCGGTTATGATAAATATGAGTTCAGTATACTCACTGAACCGGAAAAAGTCTAGTCAAAGAAGGGAAAAAAGTATTGAAAAAGTCGCGAAATTACTTGACCGGATGATATTCTTGAATTATAATCATGAGAGTGTAAATGTAACCTTTTTGTAACAATTTATCACATATTCCCAAGACATAAAAAGGAATTTGTAGAGGTGAATGAAAACAATATGGAGACCGGGAAAATCACAACAATCCAATTAAATACGGATAAAGCGAAGAAGAGAACCACCGGCGTGGTTAGGACATTTATACAACAGTATGGAAAATACGTAGGTGCAGTTATTGTATCGATTGCTCTGGTGATTGTGTGTGGTGTCTCGTTGGCAGATCGAATTGCAAATCGGGATATTACAACCGGAGTTATGATGACTGTTGCGGATTTGACAAAGGACAGAGAGGCATTTTCCGGGAATGAGTTTGCGGACACTATAATATCGTATGGAGATATGATTAATACGGATTATAATACAGAGCAGTATGCACAGTTGGAACTTGCGGAACAGCAGATTGATGAGATTTTAACTGCCAAAAGACAGGATAATCGGGATCAGGCTGCGATGGATGCGTTGTCTGCGGTTCATTCAGGCGTCGGAGACCCGAGTGAATATGATGCATATGCAGTTGCCCATGGAACGGATATTTCTGATCCGGAGACAACAGAAGCAATGACATTTTCCGTACCGACATATGTGGCTGCTGATGCGAATGGACAGTATCAATACCTGGGTGAATATCTGCTTACTGCATATTGCCCTTGCCCGATTTGTTGTGGAAAGTGGAGTAACATGGAGAATCCAGTAACTGCAAGTGGTGCACGTCCAACACAGGGCTGGACAATTGCTGCGCCGAAGGAGTTTCCGTTTGGTACGAAAATCATGATTGATGGACAGATTTATGAAGTTCAGGATCGTGGTGGTGCAATCAACGGAAAGCATTTTGACGTATATTTTAATACACATCAGGATGCATTGAATTTTGCGATGAGAACAACCTCTGCCTATCTGGTAGTTGAATAAAAGGAGAGAAAGATGGAACTGGTTTACAGAAGCACAAGAAATGCACAGGAAGAAACAACCGCTTCTATGGCAATTTTGAAAGGACTTGCAAACGAGGGTGGCTTGTTTGTGCCGGATCAGATTCCGGCATTTGATAAGAGCTTAGAGGAGCTTTCTAAGATGGATTACCGTGAGGTCGCATATCAGGTTATGAAGCTGATGCTGACAGACTTCACAGAGGAAGAGCTTCGCCACTGTATTAACAGTGCATATGATTCAAAGTTTGATACCAAGGAGATAGCACCGCTCGTACATAAAGCTGGTGCATATTATCTGGAATTGTTCCATGGAGCAACAATCGCGTTTAAGGATATGGCACTTTCTATTCTTCCGTATTTGCTGACAACTTCAGCGAAGAAGAATAACGTGAAAAATGAAATTGTAATTCTGACTGCGACTTCCGGAGATACAGGTAAGGCTGCGCTTGCCGGATTTGCGGATGTACCGGGTACGAAGATCATCGTATTCTACCCAAAACACGGTGTAAGCCCGATTCAGGAGAAACAGATGGTAACCCAGAAGGGTGATAATACATGTGTCATCGGTATCACAGGTAATTTTGATGACGCACAGACAGGTGTGAAGAAGATGTTCTCTGATAAGGATCTGAATGAGTATCTGGCATCCAAGGGATATCAGTTCTCTTCTGCAAACTCCATCAACATCGGACGGCTTGTACCACAGATGGTATATTATGTATATGCATATACAAGACTCGTTGCAAATGGAGATATCAAGGCTGGTGACAAGATTAATGTCGTTGTTCCAACCGGAAATTTCGGAAATATCCTAGCAGCCTTTTATGCAAAGCAGATGGGACTTCCAATCAACAAGTTTATCTGTGCATCAAATGAGAACAAGGTTCTGTATGATTTCTTCCGTACAGGTACATACGATAGAAAGAGAGAGTTCATCTTAACAACTTCTCCTTCTATGGATATTCTGATTTCCAGCAATCTTGAGCGCCTGATTTATCGTATTGCAGGCAATGATGCAGAGAAGAACAAGGCTTTGATGCAGGCGCTGACGGGAGAGGGTGCATATACGATTACAGATGATATGAAGAAGCAACTGGCAGATTTCTATGGAAATTATGCATCTGAGGAAGAAACAGCAGCTACAATTAAGCGTGTATATGAGTCCGATCAGTATATCATGGATACCCATACAGCTGTAGCAGCTTCCGTATATGATAAGTATGTGAAGGAGACCGGAGACACGACACCAACCGTGATCGCAAGTACTGCAAGTCCATACAAGTTCACGAGAAGTGTTATGAACGCGATTGACAGCGCTTACGATAAGCAGTCTGATTTCGAACTTGTAGATGAGCTTAATAAGCTTTCTGGTGTGAAGGTACCGCAGGCGATTGAGGACATCCGTCAGGCGGAGGTTCGTCATGATATCGTCTGTGATAAGGAAGACATGCTTACAGAGGTAAAGAAGTTCCTGAATATCTAATAACATAGACGCGTAGCGGTTACGCGCGGCAGTTCATTCGCACCATCCTGCCGTTAAACAAAACTAGGGCAAGCCATAAATGATGAATTTATGTTGCGGGTGCTTTGTGCACCCGCATTTTTGTTGAAAGGAGTTTTATATGTATACATTAAAGACAAATGCAAGCTTTGACAGCGCACATTTTCTCGCGGGCTATGAAGGAAAGTGTTCCAACATTCATGGACACCACTGGACGGTAGAAATCGAGGTGGGAAGCAATAGTCTGGAGATGGGAGGAAACAACCGTGGCATGATTGTGGATTTTTCCAGATTAAAAACAGATCTGAAGAATATCGCAGATGCGCTCGATCATTGCCTGATTGTAGAAATCGGGAGCCTGAAACGAAGAACGCTGGATGTGCTTGAAGAAGAACATTTTAAGGTAGTGGAAGTGATGTTCCGTCCGACAGCGGAGAACTTCGCAAAGTTTTTCTATGAAGAGATGAAACAAAAAGGCTATCATGTCTTAAAGGCGACGGTGTATGAGACACCGAATAACTGCGCCGTATATATGGAGTAATATGGGAGATTATAAAGTAGTAGAAAAGTTTGTCAGTATCAATGGCGAGGCAGCCCATGCCGGGGAACTCGCGTGTTTCATCCGGTTTGCGGGATGCAATCTTGCCTGTGGATACTGTGATACAAAATGGGCGAATGAGCCACAGGTGCCATATGAGAGTATGAGCGTGGAGGAAATCTATGCGTATATCAAGTCTTGTGGTGTGAAAAATGTGACGCTGACCGGAGGTGAACCGTTGATCCAGCCGGGGATTGAATCGTTGATCGCACTTCTGGCAGCGGATAAAAATCTGCGTGTGGAGATTGAGACAAATGGAAGCGTGGATATCTCCGGGTATGATGCACGTCCGGAGAATGTCTGTATGACACTGGATTATAAGCTTCCGGATAGTGGGATGGAACGGTTTATGCACACAGAAAATTACGCGTGGCTGAAACCACAGGATGCGGTAAAATTTGTTGTTTCATCGACGAGAGATCTGGAAACTGCGAAGAAGATTATTGAGACATATGACCTGTGTGAGAAGGCGGCGGTATATTTAAGCTCTGCATTTTCGGCGATTACACCGGCACAGATCGTAGATTATATGATACAGGAAAACATGAAGGATGTCCGGTTACAGCTTCAGATGCACAAATACATCTGGGACCCGGAGAAAAAAGGAGTATAAGATGGCAATCGATAAAGAAGCAATCAAAGAACATATTCGAGGGATTTTAATTGCCCTTGGTGATGATCCGGATCGGGAGGGATTGAAGGAGACACCCGACCGGGTTGCACGCATGTATGAAGAAGTATTTGAGGGAATGAATTATACAAATGATGAGATCGCAGATATGTTCAACAAATCGTTCGAGCGTCCGGGTAAGGACACGAGCGATATGGTGTTGGTCAAGGACATTGAAGTATTTAGTTACTGTGAACATCACATGGCGCTTATGTATGACATGCATGTGTCTGTTGCGTATATTCCGAAGGGAAAAGTACTTGGACTTAGCAAGATTGCGCGAATTGCGGATATGGTCGCAAAACGCTTACAGCTACAGGAAAGAATCGGTACGGATATCGCATATATTATGAGTAAGGTGACCGGAAGCGAGGATGTTGCAGTTGTGATTGAGGGAAGCCATAGCTGTATGACGGCAAGAGGTATCCGGAATGCAAGTGCGAAGACATTTACGACGACATTTACCGGTGAATTTGAGAGAAATGAGACATTGCAGAACAAACTGATGATGTTATTGAGATAGAAGAAAAAAGAGATTAGAACACAGGATAAGAAGGAGTGATTTTTATGCAGCACAAGAAGAACAAAGAAGCAGCCGTTGTTGTATTTAGTGGAGGTCAGGACAGCACGACCTGTCTGTTATATGCAAAGAAGCATTATAAGAAGGTGTATGCCGTATCGTTTGATTATCACCAGAGACATGTGGCAGAGCTTGATGCGGCAAAAGAAATCTGTGAGAAGCTCGATGTGGAGCAGACAATCATGGATATGACACTGTTAAATCAGCTTGCACCGAATTCCCTGACCAGGGATGATATGCAGGTAGACAGTGATGCTCCGGCAGAGGGCACACCAAATACATTTGTCGATGGAAGAAATATGCTGTTTTTGACATTTGCGGCTGTGTTCGCAAAGCAGAAGGGGGTAACGGATATCCTGACGGGCGTATCCCAGAGTGATTTCTCGGGTTACCCGGATTGTAGAGATGAGTTTATCAAATCTTTGAATGTATCTCTGAATCTGGCAATGGATTATGAGTTTGATATTATCACACCGCTCATGTGGATTGATAAGGAAGAGACATGGGAGCTCGCAGATAAGCTTGGCGGATTTGATTTAGTTCGCAATATGACATTAACATGTTATAATGGTATTAAAGGCGATGGCTGCGGCAATTGCCCGGCATGTAAGTTACGGAAAAAGGGCTTAGATGCTTATCTTGCAAGACGATAGAATGATAATGGAGGGAAGCCATGAAACGCTTGTTATTTATTATCAATCCGAAAGCCGGACGAACGGCGATAAGAAACGATTTGTTTGAGATTATCATGGTATTTTCGCAGGCTGGATACGAGGTCGTGACTTATCCGACACAGGGGCCGGAGGATGCAGAGCGCAAGGTGCGCGTGGATGGTGAAGATTATGATCTGATTGTGTGTGCGGGTGGTGATGGAACACTTGATAACACTGTCTGTGGATATTCCAAGATGGGACATAAGAAAGTTCCGCTTGGCTATATTCCGGTTGGAACAACGAATGATTTTGCACGAAGTCTTCGTATCTCCAGAAAACCAATAGAAGCAGCAAATCAGATTATAAATGGAAAATGCACTAAGATAGATGTCGGACAGTTTGCGGAAAAGTCGTTTATTTATATTGCGGCATTTGGTATCTTTACTGATGTATCATACAGTACGAATCAGTCTTTAAAAAAGGCAATTGGACATTCGGCATATATTGTTGAGGGAATCAAAAACATTGGAAACTACAGGGGGTTTAATCTGACTGCACAGTTTGATGATAAGACTATCACCGGAAAATACCTGTACGGCATGGTTACAAATACCCTTTCGGTCGGCGGTTTTAAGCTGCGGGGGGCCAAGCATGTTGTGTTAGATGACGGGAAGTTTGACTGTCTTTTTATCAAGATGCCGTCGACACCGGCAGAGATGCAGCAGATTATTCGAGGAATTTTGCAAAATGAGGTCGAGGGTAATGAGATGTTTTTTGAATGTAAGGCATCTCGCGTCGTAGTAGATGGGGAACAGGAGATTGCATGGACACTCGATGGTGAGTTTGGCGGAAGTTTAAAGCATGTGGAGATCTTAAATCAACAGCAGGCACTGGATATTATGCTTCCGCAGATTAATATTGAGGAAGTAGCTCATCAACCACGTGACGATGAATTTGAAGGTATGACAGATGCAGACCGCGAAGAGGAAACTGCTTATACAGAGGATGATATTGATATCGAAGACCTATATAGCCGATATGCACTGCATTATCAGGAGAAATCCGAAAGGATGGATGTTGAGGATGAACAGACGGATTTGGATAAAACCGTGTGACAACTCATTGTTATGCCAATTCTTTACAATTTGGAGAAAAAAGCATATAATAAGAATAATGCACACAAGCATAAAACAAACAAGATAAAATTTAGAAACCTAAATTGAAAGGGGAAAATATGGGAAAGTATTTCGGAACAGACGGGTTCCGCGGTGAGGCAAACATAGACCTGACAGTGGAACATGCGTATAAGGTCGGAAGATATCTCGGATATTATTTTGGAAAAGAGAAGCAGGGGGATGACCGTGCAAGGATTGTGATCGGAAAGGATACGAGACGTTCGAGCTATATGTTTGAGTACTCACTTGTAGCGGGGTTGACTGCGAGTGGTGCAGATGTATATCTGATGCATGTCACGCCGACACCGAGTGTTTCATATATTGTGCGTGCTGATGAGTTTGATTGTGGAATTATGATTTCCGCAAGCCACAATCCGTTTTATGATAATGGAATTAAGATCATCAACAGTCATGGTGCCAAGATGGATGCGGCAGTTGAAAAGCAGATAGAAGATTATATCGATGGACTGGTGCCGGAAATTCCGTTTGCAACGAAGGAAAAGATTGGTCGTACAACGGATTATTCAATGGGTAGAAACCGCTACATCGGTTATCTGATGACACTTCCAACACGTGCATTCAAGAATCTGCGTGTGGGTCTTGACTGTGCGAACGGTGCTTCATCTACGGTTGCAAAGGCTGTGTTTGATGCACTTGGTGCGAAGACCTATGTCATCAACAATACGCCGGATGGTACGAATATCAATACAAACTGTGGTTCCACACATATCGAGGGATTACAGAAGTTTGTGGTAGAGAATAATTTAGATGCAGGATTCGCTTACGATGGTGATGCAGACCGTTGTCTGGCTGTCGATGAGAAGGGTAATCTGGTGGATGGCGATGCAATCATCTATATTTGCGGAAAATATCTGCGTGACCGAGGCAGACTGAACAACAATAAGGTTGTCACAACTGTAATGTCAAATCTTGGATTATACAAGGCTCTGGATGCAGAGGGTATCGGCTATGAGAAGACGGCAGTCGGAGACAAATATGTCTATGAGTGTATGATGGAAAATGGTTATATTCTTGGTGGCGAGCAGAGCGGACATATTATCTTCTCCAAAAATGCAAGAACCGGAGATGGTGTTTTAACATCTTTAAAAATTATGGAAGCCATGGTGGAGGAGAAGATGCCGCTTTCGGAACTGACACGTGGACTGACAATCTACCCACAGCTTCTGGTGAATGTGAAGGTTACAAGCAAGAAAGCAGTTATGGAAGATACAGATGTGCTTGCGGCAGCAAAGAAGGTTGAGGAAGCGCTTGGCGATGATGGACGGATTCTTCTACGTGAGAGTGGAACAGAACCGCTCATCCGTGTTATGGTAGAGGCAAAGACAGATGCACTTTGCAAGGAACATGTGGATGCGGTCGTGGATGTAATTCGAAAAAAAGGATATGAAGTACAGTAAGAGTTTATGATAAATAATACCAGAAAACTTGAGACATCCCTTGTGTTTTTTCTCAAGGCAATTTTGAATTTGATATTGTTTTTTGTATTGTATGGAATTTATGCAAAGTCAAACTGGCAGCTTTGGAATCTGTCCCGAACGTCTGGAATTACGATTGCGGCATATGTGGTCATGCATTACATGTTTTCGACCATTTATGGACATTATGATATAGGAAAACGAAAAAGCAAGCCGATTGTTTTGTCGCTGTTTCTAAACCAGATATTTACGGATGTGATTGATGTTATAGTATTGTCTATCATGAATACAAATCAGATGAACAATCATAGTTTTAAATTGGAACAGCCATATTTGCTGGTGCCGATTCTGGTGATACAGTTTGTTGTCATTCTGATTTTTGTATATGGTGGTAATCATCTGTATTTTAAGATATACCGGCCGGAAGATTGTATTATCGTCACATCTTCCCAGCAGAGCCTGAATGAGATTGCGCGCGGTATATTAAAGTATAAGCTGCAATATAAGATAAGCCGTGTTGTGGATTACCGGGATGTGAATTTGAAACAGTATATCCAGGATCATGATACGATATTTATTTACGATGTGCCGGTTCAGGATCGTACGCAGATTTTGGAGTATTGTTATCAGAATATGAAGAACGTATACTTTAATCCGGATATGCATGATGTCATTGAGAAGAGTGCGAAACATTTTATTCTGGATGATGTATCGGTGTATTGTAATTATTCAAAGGGGCTGACATTGGAACAGAGGTTTATCAAACGTACAATGGATATTATCATATCTGTGATCGCTTTGATTCTCACATCGCCGATTATGTTGGCCGTTATCATCATGATTAAGATTGATGATCATGGAAGCATTATTTTCAAGCAGAACCGTGCAACGCGGGATGGAAAAATCTTTTCTGTGTATAAGTTTCGAACAATGCGGGAGAATGTACAGAATTATTCGGTTGTGGAAGATGATGAACGTGTAACCCGTGTGGGGAGGTTTTTACGAAAATACCGGTTGGATGAGATACCACAGTTTTTTAATGTCTTAAAGGGGGACATGAGTGTGGTAGGACCAAGACCGGAAATGCTTGCAAATGTGTTTAACTACACGTCTGTCCTTCCGGAATTTGAGTACCGGCTGCGTGTAAAGGCAGGAATTACCGGACATGCACAGATTGCCGGCAAATATAACACATCGCCGAAGGATAAGCTGATTCTGGATCTGACGTATATTGAAGAGTACAGTTTCTGGCTGGATATCAAGCTTCTGTTCCAGACATTGATTGTTTTATTCAAAAAGGACAGTACTGAGGCATTCCACAGAGGAGAAGAACTGGTCTTTGAAGAGTATCAGCCGCCAGCAGAGGCAGAGAGTCAGGAAATAGAAAATTAATACAAACAAAAAGTTGTGTACGAATAGTGTACACAACTTTTTTGTTTGTATGTATGAAATCAGAAACTACAGATTCTGTGCATACTCTTCAAAGATATAATCATACATGGAAGGCAGACCGACAAACTCACAACCATAGCGGTAACCGGCATTACCGATTGGTGTTACATACAGAATCTTTACAACGGATAAAATTACTTCTTCCCGGTTCTCAAATTCGATTGTGGCATTGAAATAATAATTAACCGGAAGTTTGGACAGAGACATGAATCCAATACCGGCCTTGGAAATATCAAAGACCTCAATTTCAGCGTCAAGATTCTCAATTTTCACACCGTCCTGCTTAAATAAATTAGAAACTTCCAGTTTTAATTTAATCGGAAGTCTAACATTCTTTCTTTTTTCCTGCATATTAACCCTCCAGCTTGGAATTTTTATTAGATTGGCACTATTATATCAAAAAAACAAGTAAAACGCTATATAAATTCACGAAAACTCGAAAAAACTGCATAAACTGTTTGATACTTTAAGTTATCTAGGTTATAATAAGCAAGGTTTGAAAAAAATACCCAAAAAAGAAGCAATATGCGGATAATAAGATTATAATGAGAGGAACGTGCGATATGAGTGATGTAATGGAACACTATCAGGATGACGGTCTGCACGAAGAATGTGGAGTCTTCGGCATGTATGATTTTGATGGACATGATGTGGCTAGAACGATTTACTATGGACTGTTCGCTTTGCAGCACAGAGGACAGGAAAGTTGTGGTATTGCGGTATCCGATACGGATGGACCAAAAGGTAAAGTCCTGTCAGCAAAGGGAATGGGTCTCGTGAATGAAGTATTCACGCAGGAAGATTTCGATAAGCTCAGCGGAAACATCGGTGTTGGACATGTGAGGTATTCAACTGCAGGGGCAAGTACCAGAGAAAATGCACAGCCGCTTGTACTGAACTATATAAAAGGTACACTTGGGCTTGCACATAACGGAAATTTGGTCAATGCACCGGAACTTCGAAGAGAACTGGCACATGATGGTGCAATCTTCCAGACAACGATTGACTCTGAGGTGATTGCATATCATATCGCGAGAGAGCGTGTCAAGACAACTTGTGTCGAAGAAGCAGTCCAAAATGCAATGCGTAAATTAGTTGGATCCTATTCACTGATTGTTATGAGTCCGAGAAAACTGATTGGTGCCCGTGATCCATTTGGATTCCGTCCGCTTTGTATTGGAAAGCGTGACAATGCATATGTGCTTGCATCCGAAAGCTGTGCACTTGATACAATCGGGGCGGAATTTGTCCGGGATGTAGAACCGGGTGAGATGGTCGTTATATCGCCGCGGGGCATTGAGAGTCATAAGGAACTGTGCCAGAAGGAGCATGGCAGATGCATATTTGAATATATTTATTTTGCAAGACCGGACAGCGTGATTGATGGCATGAGTGTGTATCAGTCGCGTATTATTGCCGGAAGATGTCTCGCGAAGGATAGTCCGGTTGATGCAGATTTGGTAGTTGGAGTGCCTGAATCAGGAAATGCAGCGGCACTTGGCTATTCGCTCGAATCCGGTATCCCATACGGAACCGCATTTGTAAAAAATGGTTATGTCGGACGAACTTTTATTAAGCCAAAGCAGAGTCAGCGTGAATCCAGCGTACGTGTAAAGTTGAATGTTCTAAAGGATGCAGTCGCCGGAAAGCGTGTTATTATGATTGATGATTCTATTGTGAGAGGAACGACAAGTGACCGGATTGTCAGCATGTTGAAGGAAGCCGGTGCAAAGGAAGTCCATGTGCGGATTTCATCACCGCCATTCTTATATCCTTGTTATTTCGGAACGGATGTACCGGACAGCGACCAGTTGATTGCGTACAACCGTACGATTGAGGAGATCCGTCAGATCATCGGTGCAGATTCGCTGGGATACCTTAAGCTTGAACGGCTGCCGGAACTGACCGGAGGCAGACAGTTCTGCCAGGGTTGTTTCACAGGAAAATGGCCAATTGATCCACCAAAAGAAGATATTCGTGGCGAATATGACGCATAAGGTGTATAATAGAAAATGCATGTGAGGAAAATATATAAATATATGGAGGTTTTTATGAGCAGAGATAAGTATGTAAGCCCACTTTCGGAAAGATACGCAAGCAAGGAGATGCAGTATATTTTTTCTCCGGACATGAAGTTTAAGACGTGGCGAAAATTATGGATTGCACTTGCTGAGACAGAGAAGGAGCTTGGATTAAAGGATGCAGATGGCAATCCACGTATTACAGACGAGCAGATTGATGAACTGAAAAGCCATGTGGAGGATATCAACTACGATGTGGCAAGAGAACGTGAAAAACTTGTGCGCCATGATGTTATGAGCCATGTATATGCATATGGACAACAGTGCCCGAAAGCAGCAGGGATTATCCATCTGGGTGCGACAAGCTGCTATGTCGGAGATAACACAGATGTGATTATCATGACAGAGGCAATGAAGCTTGTCCGTACAAAGCTGATCAATGTAATCAATGAGCTTGCAAAGTTTGCGGATACATACAAGGATCTTCCAACACTGGCATTCACACATTTTCAGCCTGCACAGCCAACGACAGTCGGTAAGCGTGCAACACTCTGGATGCAGGAGTTATTGCTGGATTTAGCGGATCTTGAATATATGATTGGGCAGCAGAAGCTGCTTGGCTGTAAAGGAACAACCGGTACACAGGCAAGTTTTTTAGAGCTGTTTGAGGGCGACCATGAGACAGTAAAGAAAATCGACGGCAAAATCGCAGAGAAGATGGGATTTGCAGCATGTTATCCGGTTTCCGGACAGACATATTCCAGAAAAGTTGATGCAAGAGTCTTAAATGTACTTTCCGGTATTGCAATGTCTGCACATAAGTTTTCGAATGATATCCGTCTTCTGCAGCATTTGAAGGAAGTAGAAGAACCGTTTGAAAAGAATCAGATTGGTTCCTCAGCGATGGCATATAAGCGTAATCCGATGCGGAGTGAGCGAATCGCCTCTCTGGCTGACTATGTGATGGCAGATGCTTTGAACCCGGCAATTGTGGCAAGTACACAGTGGTTTGAACGTACACTGGATGATTCTGCAAATAAGAGGATTTCTGTGCCGGAAGCATTTCTTGCTATTGACGGTATTTTGGACCTTTACTTAAATGTTGTAGACGGACTCGTTGTATATGACAAGGTTATCTATCAGCACTTCATGAAGGAAATCCCATTTATGGCAACCGAGAACATTATGATGGATGCCGTAAAACGTGGTGGAAACCGTCAGGAACTGCATGAGAAGATTCGTGAGTATTCTATGATTGCTGGTGAGCAGGTCAAGAAGTATGGAAACGAGAATAACTTAGTAGAGCTGATTGCATGCGATTCTGCGTTTGGAATGACGAGAGAAGAGATTGAAGCATTGCTTGATCCAAAGAACTTCGTTGGACGTGCACCGGAGCAGACAGCTGAGTTTCTGGCAGAGCAGATTCAGCCAATTCTTGATGCAAACAAAGATATCCTTGGTGTAAAAGCAGAGATTAACGTATAAGATGCGTAATCACGGATGTGTATTGATTTTATTGTAAAAATAAAGTAAAATAGACAGGTCGGCTGTGGTCGGCACACTATTAATTGCAAAGTGATAAAAACGGAGGTAACAGGTTAGACTATGGTACAGGCAGTAGTAGGCGCTAATTGGGGTGACGAAGGTAAAGGTAAAATTACAGATATGCTCGCAGAGAAAGCAGACATTATCGTACGTTTTCAGGGTGGAGCAAATGCAGGTCATACGATTGTAAATAACTATGGAAAGTTTGCGTTGCATACACTTCCTTCTGGCGTATTTTATGACCATACAACCAGCATTATTGGAAATGGTGTAGCACTGAATATTCCGGTATTGTTCAATGAAGTAAAGTCAATTACAGATAAAGGTGTTCCAATGCCGAAGATTTTAGTATCGGATCGTGCACAGATGGTAATGCCATATCATGTATTATTTGATGAATACGAAGAGGAGAGACTGGCAGGAAAGTCTTTCGGCTCTACAAAGTCCGGTATTGCTCCGTTTTATTCAGATAAATATGCAAAGATTGGTTTCCAGGTAAGCGAGTTGTTCGATGATGAGGCGGCGTTGCGTGACAAGATAGAGCGTGTAATTGCATCAAAGAATGTATTGTTGGAGTATCTGTACAAGAAACCACTTCTTACAGTAGATGAAGTATATAATACTTTGATGGAGTACAAGGAGATGGTAGCTCCGTTTGTTTGTGATGTATCTGCATATTTGTACAAGGCAATCAAAGAAGGAAAGCATATCCTATTGGAAGGACAGCTTGGTTCTATGAAGGATCCGGATCACGGAATCTATCCAATGGTTACATCTTCTTCTACACTGGCAGCCTATGGTGCAATCGGAGCGGGTATTCCGCCATATGAGATTAAACAGATTGTAACAGTATGTAAGGCATATTCTTCCGCTGTTGGAGCAGGTGAGTTCGTCAGCGAGATTTTTGGAGAAGAGGCAGATGAACTTCGCCGTCGCGGTGGTGATGGAGGAGAGTTCGGTGCAACAACCGGACGACCAAGACGTATGGGATGGTTTGACTGTGTGGCATCGAAGTATGGCTGCCGTATTCAGGGTACAACCGATGTTGCATTTACGGTATTGGATGTACTTGGCTATCTTGATGAGATTCCGGTCTGTGTCGGTTACGACATCGACGGAGAGGTGACAACGGACTTTCCGACAACCGCAAGATTAAAGAAAGCAAAGCCGGTATATAAGGTGCTTCCGGGATGGAAACAGGATATCCGGGGAATTAAGAAGTACGAGGATCTTCCGGAGAACTGCCGTAAGTATATCGAGTTTATCGAGGAACAGATTGGATTCCCGATCACGATGGTTTCCAACGGACCGAAGAGATCCGATATTATCTATCGTGGATTTAACAACTAAAATGAAATAAAAAGACAAAGGCTGTTGCACCATCGCTTTGGTGCAGCAGTTTTTCTAATTATGGAAACATGAAGCGTATGGAAACATGAAATCGTATGTTTTCGGGCATGGGAAATGGAGATGTTTATTCTATGAGAAATCTGACAATGTTGATGGACTATTATGAACTGACGATGTCCAATGGATACTTTGAAAAAGGATTTAAAGATAAAAAGGTCGTATTTGATATGTTCTACCGGAAGAACCCGGACAACGGCGGGTTTGTTGTATCTGCCGGATTAGAGCAGTTGATCGAGTATATCGAGAATATGCATTTCTCGAGGGAAGATATCGAGTTCCTACGGAGCAAGGGTGAGTTCTCAGAAGGATTTCTGAAGTATCTTGCCGGGTTTAAATTTACAGGAAATATCGATGCATTGCCAGAGGGAACGATCTGTTATCCGAATACGCCCCTTGTCACGGTGACGGCACCGGTAATTGAAGCACAGCTTATCGAGACAATGCTTTTACTTACAATGAATTTCCAGTCTTTGATTGCAACAAAGGCATCACGCATCTGCCGGACAGCGGCGGAGAGCGGTGCGGTTGTGATGGAGTTTGGTGCGAGACGTGCACATGGCGGTGATGCGGCAATTCTTGGCGCAAGAGCTGCTTACATTGGTGGTGCAGCTGCAACGGCGACTGTATTGGCAGATGAACGATTTGGGGTGCCGGCGATTGGGACAATGGCACATAGCTGGATTCAGTTTTTTGACAATGAGTATGAAGCATTTAAGGCGTATGCAGAAGTTTATCCGGATAACTGCACATTGTTGATTGATACGTATGATATATTAAACAGCGGATTGGTGAATGCCATCCGCGTGGCAAAGGAAGTGTTGGAGCCTGCCGGAAAACGCTTGAAAGGTGTGCGTATCGACAGTGGCGATCTGGCGTATTTCTCAAAGAAAATCCGTAAGACACTTGATGCACATAACATGCAGGACTGTAAGATCGTTGTATCGAACAGTGTGGATGAGTTTTTGATGCAATCACTGAAAAAACAAAATGCAAGTATTAATTCATATGGTGTCGGAGAACGGATGATCACTTCAAAATCCGATCCGATTTTTGGCGGTGTCTATAAGCTTGCCGCAGTACAGAATGATGCCGGAGAATTTGTGCCGAGAATCAAGATCTCTGAGAACGTTGAGAAGATTACGAATCCGGGTAGAAAGAAACTGTGGCGGATCTATAGCCGAGAGACCGGGTATGCGCTTGCTGATCTTATCACAATGTATGATGAGAAGGTAAATGGAGACGAGCCATTTGCTTATGTGGATCCGGTTAAGCCATGGAAAAAGATGAAGTTTGAAAACGTGGATGTGAAAGAACTGCAGGTGCCTATTTTCCGCGATGGAAAGCTGGTATATGATAAACCGGAATTAGATGAGATTAAGGCATATGTAACGGAACAGCTTGACAACCAGATATGGGAAGAGGAGCAGAGATTTACGAATCCACACATCCATTATGTGGATTTATCAAAAAAACTGTATCAGGTAAAAGAGCAGATGCTTTCACAGGCACAGGGGGACAATCATTAAAAAATACACGAAAATAGATTCTTTTCGTTGACAGAAATTATCAGAAATATTAAGATAATTGTATATATTTCATGTTACGACATAAAAGTAGGAGAAGGAGAGAAATCTCTCTAGAAAAAATATGAGAAAATTTGACACCAGAACCCAATATTTTCGTTATGAAGTGCTGCGCGAAGTTGCACGTATGGCGTGGGACGGCACACTGCTCGAAGGAATCCTGGATATTCCGATGAAGATTATTCCGGGTAAGAAACCGACGATGCGATGCTGCGTATTTAAGGAGCGTGCAATTGTGAGTGAACAGGTCAAGATGGCAATGGGGGGCAATCCGGATAATGATAACGTGATAGAAGTCATGGAGATTGCCTGCGATGAGTGTCCGGTTGGCGGATATGAAGTCGGACAGCATTGTCGTGGATGTCTGGCACACCGGTGTGCGGATGCATGTAAGTTCGGTGCAATTACGATTGATGAGCATCAGAAAGCGCATATTGATAAGTCCAAGTGTAAGGAGTGTGGTGCCTGCGCAAAGGCGTGTCCGTATAGTGCTATATCGGATTTTAAGCGTCCGTGTCAGCAGGCTTGTAAGATCGGCGCAATCACAATGAATGAGGATCAGGAAGCGAAGATTGATAACGATAAGTGTATTGCCTGTGGCGCGTGTGTGTATCAGTGCCCGTTTGGTGCTATTAACGAGAAATCATATATATTACAGGTTATCAACATGCTCAAGGACAGTGACCATGGCAAGAAATACAAGGTATATGCAGCCGTTGCACCAGCAATTGCCGGACAGTTTATCTATGCGAAGCGCGGACAGGTTATCAGTGGAATCAAGGCACTTGGCTTTGATGAAGTTGTGGAGGTTGCACTTGGTGCAGATATGACAACCTGGCATGAATCACAGGAATTACGGGAGAAGGGCATGCTGACAAGCTCGTGCTGTCCGGCGTTCGTAACTTATGTGGAGAAGAATTTCCCGGATATGCTGCCGTATGTATCTTCAACGCTGTCTCCGATGGCAATGATCGGTAAACATATCAAGGAGCAGGATCCGACGGCGAAGGTTGTATTTATCGGACCTTGTACTGCAAAGAAGATGGAGATCCGCAAGGAGACAGTTGCACCATATATTGACAGTGCGCTGACTTTCGAGGAACTGCAGGCAGTGCTTGACAGCCGGGATATTGATATCACGACACTGGAGGAAGAGAGTCTGGAGGATGCTTCTTATTTTGGACGTATCTTTGCACACACCGGCGGATTGAGCAGTGCTGTAAAACAGGGTATGAAGGAACAGGGGGCAGAGGATTTTGAATTAAAACCGGTTGTCTGTGATGGTATTGAGGAGTGTAAGATTGCATTGCTGAAACTGCGAAGAAATATGCTGGATGGTAATTTCATGGAAGGTATGGCATGCCAGGGTGGTTGTGTGAACGGCAACGGAAACCTGACACACATGGCAAAGAGCCGTATGGATGTAGAGAAATACGGTAAGGAAGCTGCAGATAAGACGATTGAACATGCAATTGCAGATTTTTCCTTGAAAGAATAAAGAGGGACAGGGGGTCAGCAGATGGACCAGATACAGGAAAGTTATGATGAATTTAATCTGAATTTCAGAATTGAAGATACAGTGATTGTGAATCAGACAGAGATGGAAGGGTTCAATGCATTTTTTTTAGGAAATCAGTCTACCTGTCAGCAAAGTATCGTGGATGGTGTAAGGGTATTATCTTATAAGATTCCGGCAACACTGCCACTTGGACAGTTTTTGAAAAAACAGTTATATAAAGGAGAGTTCCTCTCAATATTGTCCAATATTTTAAATCAGTTATTGTATTTTGAGGATTGCAATATGCCGATTAAGAAGGTGCTTCTGAATACGAAGTACATGTATATTGAGTTGTCAAATCTGCATGTGCAACTGATTTATATGCCGATTGAGAAGGATTTTGCAGATTGTAATGTCTGTGAGTTCGTGCAGAATTTTATCAGTAAGATTCGGTTCGCGGATATGCAGTGTGTAAATTGTGTGGATCAGATTCTGCATTATCTTGACAGCCGGCTGATGTTTTCTCTTCGGGAGTTCTATACATTTATCATCGAATTGCAGAAAGAAGAAATCTTGAAGGATGATATTGATCTGGGACAGGGTGAGACAACAGTGTTGCAGCAGATGAGTTACAACAATATCACCCCATATCTTGTTCGCTCTCGGACAAATGCGTTGATACCGATTGAAAAGAAGGAATTTCTTGTTGGAAAATCACCGGAATGTGATTACCAGATTATGGATAACCGCAAAGTGAGCCGGAAGCATTGCAGTTTCCGGATCAGCAATGGTGAGTGTTACATTCGTGATGAGAATTCGACCAACCATACATTTGTGAACGGCAAGATGATCCAGCCCGGATTTGATGTCATGCTGAAGAACGATGATTATATCCGTATGGGGGATGAAGAATTTAAGTATTGGGTAAGATAAAGAAAAAAGGAAGTTTCAGATGTACGAGTGCAAATGTCTGAAACTTTCTTTTTTCATGTAATGGAACTGGTCGGACATGGGATTATTCATTTGACAGATAATGCCGCATGGACTTTAAGGCGTTTTTTTCTAACCGGCTGACCTGTGCCTGGGAGATAGAAATTTCATCCGCAACTTCGGTCTGGGTTTTGCCTTCAAAAAAACGCAACCGGATGATATTCCATTCACGTTCATTCAGACGGTGCATTGCTTCCTGTAAGGCGAGGGATTCTACCCAGTTTTCTTCTTTGCTTTTCTTATCTTTTACCTGATCCATCAGATACAGAATATCCTGACCTTCCTGATATACTGGTTCAAATAATGACATGGGTGTCGCAATTGCGTCTAATGCATTGACAATATCTTCTTTTGGAATGTCAAGCGCTGTGGCAATTTCATTTATCGTTGGTTCACGGTCATTTTTTTTTGTCAGGATATCGCGCATATATATTGCTTTATAGGCAATATCACGAAGCGAGCGTGAAACGCGGATTACATTGTTGTCACGTATATATCTCCGGACTTCGCCGATAATCATTGGTACTGCGTAGGTACTGAATTTGACATCGAGAGATTGATCAAAATTATCCAGTGCTTTGATCAGTCCGATACAGCCAACCTGAAAGAGGTCATCCGAGTTTTCGGCGTGGCTGCCGGAAAAACGTTGAATGACACTTAATACGAGACGCAGATTTCCGCGGATGAATTCTTCTCTGGCGTCTTTATCCCCTGCGTTCATACGGACAAATAATGCCTTTTTTTCTTCCTCGTTGAGCAAAGGGAGTTTACTTGTGTTGACTCCGCATATTACTACCTTATTTCCAGCCATAATTCGTATCTCCTGTAGTTCTTTTAGTTGCTACTACAAAGGATTTACAAAACTATGGAAAGCTATACAGTTTTTAGTTTCCAGTTTTTGGCTGGACTTCATTCTCAAAGTTTTTTGTGTAAAATATTGAAAGTAAGGGAAGAATGTGCTAAAATACCTAAGTTTGTTGTAGTTGAGTATGTATATAGAGATGAGGAAAGAGATATGCAGATTACAAGAGAAGATGTAAGAAACGTAGCAATTATCGCCCATGTCGATCATGGCAAGACAACTCTCGTGGACGAACTATTAAAGCAGAGTGGTGTGTTCCGTGACAATCAGGAAGTAGCAGAGCGTGTCATGGATTCCAATGATATCGAACGTGAGAGAGGTATCACAATTCTTTCAAAAAACACCGCCGTTACTTATAAGAATACGAAGATTAACATTATAGATACCCCGGGGCATGCCGATTTCGGTGGCGAGGTAGAACGTGTCTTAAAGATGGTAAATGGTGTTATTCTCGTGGTGGATGCATTTGAAGGTGCAATGCCGCAGACAAAGTTCGTGCTCAAGAAGGCGTTGGAACTGGATTTGAACGTAATCGTGTGTATCAATAAGATTGATCGTCCGGAGGCAAGACCGGCAGAGGTGGAAGAGGAAGTGTTAGAGCTTTTGTTAGAGCTTGATGCCAATGAAAAGCAGCTTGACTGTCCATTTGTATACGCATCTGCAAAGGCGGGAATTGCGTCCCTCTCACCGGATGAACCGGGGACAGATATGCAGCCGTTGTTTGAGACGATTTTAAAGTATATCCCTGCACCAACCGGTGATCCGGATGCCGGAACACAGATTTTGATTAGTACGATTGATTATAATGAGTATGTTGGTCGTATCGGTGTAGGTAAGGTAGATAACGGTACGATTAAGTTAAACCAGGATGCGATTATCGTAAACCATCATGAGCCTGACAAGTACCGCAAAGTAAAGATTGGTAAATTATATGAGTTTGAAGGTCTGAATAAGGTAGAAGTGAACGAAGCAGGTATTGGTTCAATCGTAGCTATTTCCGGTATCTCAGACATCCACATCGGTGACACAATCTGTTCGCCGGATGATCCGGAACCAATTCCGTTCCAGAAGATTTCTGAGCCTACAATCGCAATGCATTTCATGGTAAATGATTCGCCGCTTGCAGGTAAGGAAGGAAAGTTTGTTACTTCCCGTCACCTGCGTGACCGTCTGTTCCGTGAGTTAAATACGGATGTTTCTCTTCGCGTGGAAGAAACTGATACAACGGAGAGCTTCAAAGTATCCGGACGTGGTGAGCTGCATCTGTCTGTATTGATCGAGAATATGCGTCGTGAAGGATATGAGTTCGCAGTAAGTAAGGCAGAAGTTATCTACAAGGAAGATGAGAAGGGCAAGAAATTAGAGCCGTTTGAGATTGCGGTTATTGATGTGCCGGATGAATTCTCCGGTACAGTTATCAATATGCTGAATCAGCGTAAGGGTGAGCTGCAGGGCATGGCACCAACCGGAAATGGTACAACGAGACTGGAGTTTTCTATTCCATCCCGTGGATTGATCGGTTTCCGAGGCGATTTTATGACTGCTACCAAAGGAAACGGTATCATCAATACAATGTTTGATGGTTATCAGCCGTACAAGGGCGATATGAATTATAGAAGTCAGGGTTCCCTGATTGCGTTTGAGTCAGGTGAGAGTATTACCTATGGACTGTTCAATGCACAGGAGCGTGGAACACTCTTTATCGGACCGGGCGAGCAGGTTTATGGCGGTATGGTCGTTGGACAGTGCGGTAAGGCAGAGGATATCGAAGTTAATGTCTGCAAGAAGAAACAGTTGACTAACACACGTGCATCTGGTTCGGATGATGCGTTAAAACTGACACCACCAAAGATTCTTTCTTTGGAGCAGGCACTTGATTTTATTGATACTGACGAGCTTTTGGAAATTACACCGAAGTCTATTCGTATCCGTAAAAAGATTCTGGATCCGACGCTTCGTATGCGTGCAAAGCGGGCAATGCAGACAAATTAGTCATTAAAAACAGGTAAATAAAAAAGAATGTGAGAATTTCGTTAAATTTGTGCAATGTTTACGAAATTCTCTTCTTTTTTTATGGAAGATTATTTTGTAGTGTGGTAAAATAAAAATAACGTGTGAATGGCAGAAAATGCGTTTCACGAATAAGGCAGGAGGAGGTTCATATGGCTTTAACAGTTTGGCTGATTATTACGGTAATACTGATTGCTGTAGAGATTGTTACTCTGGGATTGACATCCATATGGTTTGCGGGAGGTGCGCTCATTGCGGGACTGATTTCGCTGACCGGAGTACATTGGCTGGTGCAGATTCTTGTATTTGCTGTTGTTTCGACAATCCTATTTGTATTTACCAGACCGATTGCAACGAAACACTTCATGAAGAACATTGAGAAGACAAATGTGGATAGTCTGATTGGAAAGGAAGGCGTTGTAAAACAGGACATCGATAATATCGAAGCAAAAGGTGTTGTGAAATTGAACGGCATGGACTGGACAGCGCGTTCTGTGGATGGAACGAAGATTCCGGCAGGAGACAAAGTACTGGTTGATAGCATTGATGGCGTAAAACTTATGGTTGTTAAAAAAGAAAATTCATAATTTGGGAGGAATAAAATGAACGGAGCACAGATTTTAGGTATTTTTCTTGTTATTTTAGTTGTGATCGTGATTTGCAGCTCGATCCGTGTAGTACCACAGGCGCATGCATATGTTATTGAACGTCTGGGGACTTACAATACGACATGGTCAGCAGGTTTACATTTGAAAACCCCGTTGATTGATAAGGTAGCACACCGCATTTCTATGAAGGAGCAGGTTGTTGATTTTGCACCACAGCCGGTAATTACGAAAGATAATGTTACGATGCGGATTGATACAGTCGTATTCTTCCAGATTACGGATCCGAAGCTTTTTGCATATGGTGTGGAAAAGCCGATCATGGCAATCGAAAACTTAACAGCGACAACTCTTCGTAATATTATCGGTGAGCTTGAACTTGACCAGACTCTGACGTCAAGAGAGACAATCAATACGAAGATGCGTGCAACTCTCGATGAGGCGACAGATCCTTGGGGTATCAAAGTAAACCGTGTAGAGTTGAAGAATATCATTCCGCCGGCAGCAATTCAGGATGCAATGGAAAAACAGATGAAGGCAGAACGTGAGAGACGTGAGCAGATCCTGATTGCGGAAGGTGAGAAGAAGTCAGCAATCTTACGGGCAGAAGGTCAGAAGGAATCTCTGATTCTTTCTGCGGAAGCAGAGAAGCAGTCGGCAATTCTTCGTGCAGAGGCAACGAAGGAAGCAACAATCCGTCGTGCTGAAGGTGAGGCAGAAGCAATCCTTAAAGTACAGCAGGCAAATGCAGATGGTATCAAGTTCTTAAATGAGGCTGCACCGGATCAGGCGGTTCTTACATTGAAGAGTCTTGAAGCATTTGCGAAAGCGGCTGATGGAAAGGCAACCAAGTTGATTATTCCGAGTGAGATTTCCGGGATTGCAGGACTAGCATCATCGTTGACGGAGATTGTCACAAAGAACAAAGAGTCGTAGGCAGGAGGAGATTTTGTATGAGTGATAAAATATCTGCACAACAGGAATTGCTGAAAGAACTTTACAACTACAGTGCAAATATCATTCCGGGAACGGAAACACTGATTACAGAACTCAGACATAATCGGCAGACCGATACGGATGAGTTGTTCAATCTGGTGATTCAGGGAATCAATTGGGAAATTGAAGTTTTCAATAATTGTGAGGATCTAATCAACGAGAAGGAACAAAAAATAGATAAAGCGAAAATGGCGTCTGCGGTTGGACGCCTTGGTAAAGTTCTGCAGGAAAAGGATGATATCAAACTTGCTGCGTCGTTGGAAGTGGATTTTTTGCCATTTTTAAAGGCAATGAAAGATGTCGCAGGAACGGTAAATGTGTAATAAAATGTAATTTTTAGTATTATTCACTATTCCAATGAGCTTTTTTACGAAAAAATTATAAAAATTGCCTAAAAGTATTTCACTTTTTTGGGTTTAATGCTATAATACAAACATATTATGCTAAAAGGGGTGACATTATGATTAAAAAAGAAATGATAGCTATGCTTTTAGCAGGCGGACAGGGAAGTCGTCTGGGCGTTTTGACTTCGAAGCTTGCTAAGCCGGCGGTTGCATTTGGTGGAAAATACAAGATTATTGATTTCCCACTCAGCAACTGTATTAATTCGGGGGTTGATACTGTCGGCGTGTTGACACAGTATAGACCACTCCGGCTCAACCAGCACATCGGTATCGGTATCCCATGGGATCTGGATCGAAGCATCGGTGGTGTTACCGTACTTCCACCATACGAGAAGAGTGCAAACAGCCAGTGGTATACGGGTACTGCGAACGCAATCTATCAGAATCTTGAGTATATTGACTACTATAATCCGGACTATGTTTTGATTCTCTCCGGAGATCATATCTATAAGATGGATTATGAGGCAATGCTTGACTATCATAAGACAAGCAAGGCCGATATCACATTGGCAACCTATCAGGTGCCAATAGAGGAAGCAAGCCGTTTCGGTGTTGTTATCACAGACGATACCGGATGTATTCAGGAGTTCGAGGAAAAGCCGGAGCATCCACGGAGCAATAAGGCGTCTATGGGTATTTACATATTCAATTGGAAGCTGCTTCGTGAAGCTTTGACAGCTCTGAAAGATCAGCCTTCTTGTGACTTTGGTAAACATATCATTCCATATTGCCATGAGCGTGGAAGCAAGATTTGTGCATACGAGTATAAGGGCTATTGGAAGGATGTAGGAACTCTTGGTTCTTACTGGGAAGCAAATATGGAACTCGTTGATATCATACCGGAGTTCAACCTGTATGAGGAATTTTGGAGAATTTATACAAAGAGCGATCAGCTTCCGCCGCAGTATATTGATCCGGAAGGATCTGTGACAGAGAGTATTGTTGGTGAGGCAACGGAAGTTTACGGTACTGTACAGCATTCCGTTATCGGTTCCGGTGTTACAATCGGAAAGGGTGCTGTGATTAAGAATTCCATCATTATGAATGGTGCTGTGATTGGTGACGGTGTTGTTATGGACAAAGCAATTATTGCAGAGGGTGTTCATATTGGAGATAACGCAGAACTTGGTGTCGGTGAGGAAGTTCCAAATGAACTTGCACCACATATCTACTCATTCGGTCTTGTAACAATCGGAGAGAATTCCGTAATTCCGGCAGGCGTGAAGATTGGTAAGAACGTTGCCATCTCTGGTGAGACAACCATTGACGAATATCCGGATGGATTGTTAAAGAGTGGATCCAGTATTATAAAGGCAGGTGAGTAGAATGAGAGCAATCGGTATTATTTTAGCAGGTGGAAATAGTAGCAGAATGGGAGAGCTGTCCGCAAAGAGAGCGGTTGCGGCTATGCCGATCGTGGGAAGTTATCGTGCAATCGATTTTACTCTTTCCAACATGACAAACTCTCATATTCAGAAGGTAGCTGTTTATACACAGTATAATTCACGTTCATTAAATGAACATTTAAATTCCTCTAAGTGGTGGGATTTCGGAAGAAAGCAGGGTGGACTTTATCTGTTCACACCAACAATCACAGCAACAAACAGCTACTGGTACAAGGGAACGGCAGATGCGCTGTATCAGAATATCAATTTTCTGAAATCAGCTCATGAGCCATATGTTGTTATTGCCAGTGGTGATGCAGTGTATAAGCTCGACTACAATAAGGTACTTGAGGAGCATATCGCAACAGGAGCAGATATCACGGTTGTATGTAAGGATATTCAGCCGGGCGAAGACGATATTAATCGTTTCGGTGTTGTAAAGCTTGCAGATGACAATCGTGTAATCAGCTTTGAGGAAAAGCCAATCGTAGCAGAAACCAATACAGCCTCAATCGGTGTTTATGTTGTAAGACGTCGTCAGTTGATTGAGCTGCTTGAGGCATGTGCTGCAGAAGGCAGAAGCGATTTTGTAAATGATATACTTGTTCGTTATAAGAATGTAAAGAAGGTATACGCATACAAGCTGGATTCTTACTGGAGAAATATTGGTACGATTGATTCTTACTTCAAGACAAATATGGATTTCCTGAAGAAAGATATCCGTGATTACTTCTTCCGCCAGCATCCGGATGTATATTCCAAGGTTGAGGATCTGCCACCGGCAAAATATAACGGTGATGCAGTGGTAAGCAACAGTTTGATTGCGAGCGGAAGTATCATCAATGGTACGGTAGAGGATTCTGTTCTCTTCAAAAAAGTTTATATTGGTAACAACTGCGTAATCAAGAATTCAATTATTCTGAACGATGTACATATCGGGGATAACTGTTATATTGAGAACTGTATCGTGGAGAGTCGTGATACACTTCGTGCGAATACAGTACATACCGGTGATCCAAATGAGATTAAGGTCATTGTAGAAAAGAATTTCAGATACGCATTATAATTTCACAAAAAGAGTTGCGTAAAAGGGGGACTAATATGCAAATCACAGATGTAAGGGTACGTAAGGTTACAAAAGAGGGCAAGATGCGGGCAGTTGTTTCAATTACGATTGATGATGTATTTGTCGTGCATGATATCAAGGTGATTGAAGGAGAGAAGGGACTGTTTATTGCAATGCCGAGTCGAAAGGCATCGGACGGCGAATATCGGGATATTGCACATCCGATCAATTCTGAGACGAGAGACAAAATCCAGAGTCTTATTCTTGAGAAATATCAGGAAGTAGCGTCTGAGGATGAAGAGTAAAATAGCAAAGGGCTGTTGCGTCTGCGACAGCCCGTTTTTTCAAAATAAGTAAGGAGACGTAAGAGGGCATGGAAGAAGAATATAGCGTAAGTGTGACCCAATTGATTCAAAAGATGAATCTGATTAATCATACGCCTGAAATAGATACCGATCATATATTGATTAAAGATCCGAATATGAACCGTCCGGCAGTTCAGTTGGCGGGATTTTTTGAACATTTTGATTCTGCACGTATTCAGATATGTGGAAATGTAGAGTTTGCGTATATTTCGAATATGCACACAGAGGAAGAGAATGTCCGGATATTTGAGAAGTTATTTGCATTCAAGATTCCATGTTTGATCTTTTGTCGGAATATTAAGCCATACGATTATATTATCGAGACTGGAAAGAAATGCGGTATACCGATTCTGACGGATACATCGGAGACAACCTCTGATTTTGTACACGAGGTTGTAAAGTGGTTGCATGTGGAATTGGCACCACGCATTTCTATTCATGCAGTTTTGCTTGATGTATATGGTGAAGGCGTTATGATTACCGGTGACAGTGGTCTTGGTAAGAGTGAAGCAGCACTGGAGATGATACGACGTGGACATCGACTTGTATCCGATGATGTCGTGGAAATCAAGAAAGTCAGTGATGAGACATTGATTGGTACTGCACCGGATATTACGAGACATTTTATCGAGCTTCGAGGAATCGGAATTATCGATGTCAAGAGTATGTTCGGCGTAGAGTGTGTAAAGCATACACAGAGTATTGACCTGATTGTGAATTTGGAAGAATGGGATAAGGATGCAAATTACGATCGTCTTGGATTGGAAGACCAGTATACGGAGATTCTTGGAAATAAGATTGTCAGTCATTCGATTCCGATTCGACCGGGACGGAATATTGCGGTTATTGTAGAGGCGGCAGCAGTCAACCACAGACAGAAGAAGATGGGTTACAATGCAGCGCAGGAGTTGTACAACCGTGTAACACAGAATATAGCAAAAAATTCACATAATGTCTAAGAGAAATAAGGAGGATATAGAGGAACATGGCAAAATATGTATTTGGCGTAGATATCGGAGGAACAACAGTTAAGATTGGTCTTTTCACGGCAGAAGGAACGATGGTTGATAAGTGGGAGATTACAACACGCACAGATGAGGGCGGAAAGTATATCTTAGGCGATATCGCAGAATCTATCGAGGATAAGCTTGCAGAAAAGCAGATTGCCAAGAGCGAAGTAAAGGGTATCGGAATGGGTGTTCCGGGACCGGTCAAGGCAGATGGAACGGTTCTTCGCTGTGTAAATCTTGGATGGGGAATCTTCAATGCAGCAGATGAATTATCTAAGATTATAGGACTTCCGGTTAAAGCGGGTAACGATGCCAATATGGCAGCACTTGGCGAGATGTGGCAAGGTGGTGGAAAAGGCTTCAGCAACATCGTTATGGTAACACTTGGAACCGGTGTTGGTGGAGGTATTATCTTAGATGGAAAGATGCTTTCCGGCGTGAATGGCGCTGGAGGAGAGATCGGACATATTCAGGTGAACGATGATGAGACAGAGGTTTGCGGCTGTGGCAGAAAGGGATGTCTGGAACAGTATACATCAGCAACCGGTATCGTAAGAATGGCAAATACATTGCTCAACACAACGGATCGTCCATCTGCTCTTCGTAATGTACAGTATGTATCTGCAAAGGAAGTGTTTGATGCAGCAAAGCAGGGCGATGAGCTTGCTGCTGAGATTGTAGACAGACATGGAAAATGCCTTGGTAAAGCATTGGCACAAATCGCATGTGTTGTTGATCCGGAAGTCTTTGTTATTGGTGGTGGTGTATCAAAAGCGGGTACAATTATCACAGATACAACAGAGAAGTACTTCAAGGAGTATGCATTCCATGCATGCAAAAACACGAAGTTTACGCTTGCAACACTTGGAAATGATGCAGGTATGTATGGTGGAGCCTGTGCAATCATGAATAATTAGGGATTCCTAATCGTGAAAATGACGAAGGAAACACTTTTTCCTTAAGTTTTTTCTATATTTTTTCATATTGAATTAATTTTGCCCATAAGTTATGATAAATCAGAGCTTATGGGCTTTTTTATGTTATTTTTGTGAGGATATGATGAGTTTAATGATAGATGATATAAAAGGAATCACTGTTCTGGAACAAGAACTGATGCAAAAACATACGACGTTTCACGTTGGTGGTGCGGCAAAGTATTTTGCGATTCCAAAGAATGTTGATGAGATACAGACACTGATTGCTTATTGCCAGAAGCATAATATGTCATATTGTGTGCTTGGAAATGGAAGTAATGTTCTATTTGCAGATGCTGGTTATGCGGGCATGATAATCCAGATCGGCAATGCTATGAGTGAGATCCGGGTGGATGGAACGGTTGTATACGCGCAGGCGGGGGCAATACTGGCAAGAGTGGCAAAAACTGCATATGAGGCAGGCCTTACGGGTATGGAGTTTGCAGCAGGAATACCGGGAAGTATTGGTGGAGCCATTGTGATGAATGCAGGGGCCTATGGCGGTGAGATGAAGGACATTGTATCGTGTGTAGATGTGTTGTCTACGGATGGTACGCGTCGGAAATATACTTGTGATGAGATGGAATTTTCCTATCGTCACAGTATTATTGATTCGGATAAGATTGTAGTAGGCGTGGAGCTTGCGCTTCAAAAAGGTGATAAGACTGTAATCTTGAACCGGATGAATGAACTGGCAGAAGCAAGAAGAAGCAAACAGCCACTGGAATATCCAAGTGCGGGTTCGACATTTAAACGGCCGGAAGGATATTTTGCAGCAAAGCTGATTGACGATAGTGGGTTACGAGGTTATCGTGTCGGTGGTGCAATGGTGTCAGAGAAGCATTGTGGTTTTGTTGTCAATGTGGAGCATGCAAGCGCCGCAGATGTGCTTGCAGTTATGCAGCACGTACAGGAAGTTGTGAACGAGAAGTACGGTGTGATGTTGGATCCGGAGGTAAGGATAATCCGATGAGATTTGTTATTGTAACGGGAATGAGTGGCGCTGGAAAATCAACGGTGTTGAAAATGTTAGAAGATATGGGATTCTTCTGTGTTGACAATCTCCCGGTCATGTTAATTGAAAAATTTGCTGAGATTGCGCATGATGATAAGCTTGAGGTTGACAATGTCGCAATCGGTGTGGATATCCGAAGCGGACAGGCTCTTGGAGAGATGTCAGTATGTTTGGAGACTCTGAAAAAGAGAAATTTTACGTATGAGATTTTGTTTCTGGATGCAAATGAACCGGTGCTTGTAAAACGGTATAAGGAGACGCGTAGAGCGCATCCGTTATCCAAGCATGGCAGAATCAACGAGGGTATTGTCAAGGAGAGGGAGAAGATTGAGTTTCTGCGTCAGCGCGCAGATTATATTATAGATACAAGCAATCTTTTGACTCGCGAGTTAAAGCATGAGATTGAAAAAATATTTGTAGAAGGCAAACAGTATAATAACATTATTGTGACTGTGATGTCATTTGGATTTAAATATGGAATTCCGAGAGACTCTGATCTTGTGTTTGATGTGCGATTCCTTCCGAATCCATATTATGTTTCGGAACTTCGGCCTCAAACCGGAAATGATAAGCCGGTTTCCGATATGGTAAAGGATTGCAGGGAATATCCATTGTTTATGGAAAAGCTTACAGACATGTTGGAATTCCTGATTCCGAATTATCTTAAAGAAGGAAAGAATCAGTTAGTGATTTCTGTTGGTTGTACGGGAGGAAAGCATCGCTCTGTGACTGTTGCGAATGCGCTGTACGAGACATTAGAGAAGCTTCCATATACGGTGCGGCTGTATCATAGAGATATCGGCAAGGATCGTATCGTGAAAGGGGAATAGATATGTCGTTTTCATCGAAAGTAAAATCGGAATTGCTTTCTCATATCAGTACAGGCAGACACTGCCGGATGGCGGAGCTTTCAGCGATGATTGCAATGTCTGGCGTGTATCGGGATAGCATCTGGATGATGCGTGGTGAAAATGCCATTTTACAGGAAAAAATCATGAAGCTGACCGCACTTCTAGGGGTGGACATCAACACACCCGAGGGAAGACAGATGTTAAAGCTTACAGATCATGGGGATTATCTTTCCGTAAATCCAATTCTGGTAGAACGGAATTGTTGTAAGCAGGCGTTTATTCGTGGCGCATTTCTGGCGACTGGCTCATTGACCGATCCAGAGAAGGGATATCATTTTGAAATTGTCTGTGACCATGCGGAACAGGCAGATATGATTTCAAAACTGATTCGTGATTTTGCGATTGAACCAAAACAGATTCAACGAAAAAAATATTTTGTAGTATACATCAAGGATGGATCCATGATCGTGGATCTGTTGAATATTATGGGAGCACATGTTTCCTTGATGGATATGGAAAATATACGTATTTTGAAGGATATGCGCAATTCAGTCAACCGAAGGGTGAATTGTGAGACTGCAAACCTAAATAAGGTTGTACATGCCGCTGTCAAGCAGATGGAGGATATCGCGTATATTGAACAGACCAAAGGATTAAAATCTCTTCCGGAGCATTTGCGGGAAATCGCAAGTCTGCGTATGGAGGAGCCGGATACGAGTCTGGTGGAACTTGGTAAGAAATTAAACCCACCAATCGGAAAGTCCGGAGTAAATCATAGATTGAAGAAAATAAGTGAGATAGCCGAAGAGCTAAGGAGGAACCAAAATGATTAGTAAGACAGTTGTTGTGAATTTACCAGCGGATGCAGAGGCAAGACCGGTGGCTGTGCTCGTGCAGATTGCAAGCAAGTATGAGAGTAAAATTACAATCAATTCGCAGAATCGAAGAATCAATGCAAAAAGCATTATGGGAATGATGAGCTTAGGATTCGGAAATGGAGATTCTCTTGAAATTGAAGCGAATGGTTCGGATGAGGAGGCTGCTGTCGAAGAAATCAAAAATTATATTGAATCTGTCAAGTAGTGTTTGTTGCATAAGGATTTTAACTATGGTATTATATAAATAATTATGCAGGGGAAGACCACAAAGGAGGATCGCAGATGGGAAAGCTAAGTAATTTCTTTAGCAAGATTCCGTTTTTGTCCGGACTTGGCGGCAAGAAAAAGTCAGCCAAAAGCAATGTAGAACTTCAGTATGATAAGGCATTAAACCTTATGGAAAATGGTAACGCCGAGGATGCCGTAGAAATATTGGAGAAGATTGTTGACATCGCAATCATGGATCCGAATTATAAGAATTTTGGAACGGATGCGCTGAAAATTCTAGGGGAATTATATGAGACTGGTAAGTATAGTAATTGTATTGTAGATGTGGATCTGAGCAAGGCAACACAATACTATGAGAAATATACAAACTTAAGCAAAGATGGCGAGATGATCTATAAGCTTGCGCAGATGCTTCTGGATATCCAGAATTTTTCGAAAGCAATCACATTCTTCGAGAAGGCAACGGAGTGTGGAATCAAGGCTGCTTATATGAATTTGGGTAATATCTATGAGAATGGTTTGAATCGTGTTGATCAGTACGGAAATAAGAGTGATTTTGTAGTGCCGGTAGATTACGAGAAGGCAATGTCATGGTACAAGAAGCTCGCAGATATGGGTGATACGAAGGCAAAGAGTGCCTATGACCGTGTCGAGTATGCAAGCCAGCATACAGATAGTATTGAGTTTGAGGAAAAAGACAAACTGTATACGGAGATTGCTGAGGCAAGACGTGCGAAGGGAAAGGAACCAAAATATAAAGCAATTGATCCGGCACGTCTGCAGTATCAGTATACATATGTACATAATCAGATTGATGGATATATTCATAAGCTTCCAAAGGACTGGGTAAAGACGATTAACAGCGATACCGATGAGGAATATTATGCACCAAGTCTTACTTACAAGGATTTTGCCATGTATGTAAGCTATGACAGCATTCCAAGAGATTCCAAGAAAACTTTGGAGAATTATCTTCGTTATTGTAACGATGCATTTGACGAGGAATTACAGTTAAAGGCATATATCACAGAGTATGCAGATGGCATCTGTACAACATTCTACCACAAGGAGATGGAGAAGGGTATTGTAACCTTTGCATTTTATCAGGGTAAGCGGCTTGCGTGTATGCGTTTTGTATGTGCATCTATGGAGATTATCGAACAGTATGAGGAGATTATCTTCGAGACAGCGAATTCGTTCGCATTTGTTGACCCGACACTCGTTAGTGACCAGAGTCTGAACCGTAAGGATAACCAGTATTACAGTGAGGCGTTGTATTGTTATTATTTAGAGGACTACGAGGGGGCGATGGCGGCTGCGAAGCAGGCGTTGAAGCTTGGAAGTATCAAGGCTAGTTATCTGTTGATTGAATTGTATTACGATGAGGATTCACCATATAAGGATCTTGAGAAGACAATTAGTTATGCAAAGCAGTTGTTTGATGCAACGAAGGATCCGGATCTGGCATTCCTGCTTGGTAACATCTATGATCAGAAGATGAAGGATTACATGAAGGCGCTCAATTGGTATGAGACAGCACATCGTCTCGGACATCGAAGGGTTGCATTCTATCTGGGACGTTTTTATTACTACGGTGTGCTTCGTACGAAGCGGGATGGTATTAAGGCGTTAGAGTATTTCAAGGAAGCGCAGGCAAATGGTATTTTGGAGGCAGAAGCGTATATCAAGGATATTCAGGAGCTTGGTAACGAGGATCTGCAGCGTTCAGTAGAAACATGGGAGCGTTCTGTAGAAGCCGGAAGCGGACAGGCAGCATTGAAGGTTGCACTGTATAAGCAGAGTCAGGTGTTCTATATTGCAAATTCATATGAGATTGAAAAAGCATTTTTGGAAGCCCTTGGCTTGGGAAGCTATCAGGCAGCTTACGAGCTTGGTAAGATCTACCAGCAGCAGGAGGCAGATGAGAATTATCACGGTGAGATCAAGAGTATCAAGTATTTTGAGAAGGCTTACGACAACGGTTATGAGGATTTTGATAAGGACAACCTCTTCAAGGTAATTGAGTATAAGGCTGGCAAGACAAGTGATATGAGCAAGCAGATTGAGCTTTACATGCACAGTGCAAAGCAGGCATATGTTCCGGCCGTGAAGAAGATTGTAGAGATGGTCGCCTATATTACACCGGGCATCGTGGATCTGTATAATGAGTTGTGTGAGATTGCGGAGACGGGGGATGACAGTGCGATTATCTCCATGAATATGCTGGAGAAGAAGTATACAGACCTTGTAATCAAGCAGCCAACTAGCGGACAGAAGGTTATCGAGAACAAGTTCTTCCGCCTGTGTGTTCCGAAGGAGAGTACGGCTGTGATCAACGACGAGGGCGGTACGATCAAGCTTGCGGATTCCGTTGTGGAGTTTGCGGTTGCGGAGATGCCGGTCAGCGCAGATCAGGAGGAGGATTATCTGAAGATCTACAAGCTGATCCTGTCAGAGTATCTGCCGGACGAGAATGCTGAGATCATCATTGCAAATTCCCGTATGATTGGTTCCGGTATGCGTGAGACAAAGAATAACGTACATTCTTACAGCATCCTGTTGATCAGCTCGAAGAACCAGTATCTGTTCAAGCTGAGTTCCAGAGATCGCCGTGAGATGATGATGTTTAAGGATAAGGTGCTTGAGATTGCAAAATCTCTGGTTGAGACCGGGGAAATCTATGTTGCAACCGAGGAAGCAAAGAAGAAGATCGGACTTTCATTCCTGCTTCAGTCGAACGACAATGGATTCCTTTCAATCGGAAAAGCAGAATAAATTTAGAGTTTATGAAACGCCATGCGTTTGGGATTTCCAATCGTGTGGCGTTTTTTTATGAGCGAATCCCCGCGCATCCTGTTAATTTTGTATCTAGCCATGTGGTCAACTCATATATGATGTATTGAAATTAAGAAGTTCTAAGATGTTCTGATATAGGTAATAAACATGCACGCAACCGCCGCCAATTCGCCGTCCATGGCTCAGTGGCGGCTTACCTGAACATCGTGTTCAGGTATTGCTGTGTATCAAACAGAACATCAAGAACTTCTAAATTCCAAACATATTATATATGAGTTTGACCGCATGGTTAGATACATTTTATTAAATTGGTGTGCGCGGGTGTTTGCAAGCGGAAAAACCCACGTTGTGGGTGCAGGAAGAGAAAAACAAGCGTGAAAACCCACCCTGGAAGCTGATTGGTAAGTGACGGAGAGAAAACTGGGCGTGAGGAGTAGGAAGCAAGCGGAAAAACCCACGTTGTGGGTGCAGGAAGAGAAAAACAAGCGTGAAAACCCACCCTGGAAGCTGATTGGTAAGTGACGGAGAGAAAACTGGGCGTGAGGAGTAGGAAGCAAGCGGAAAAACCCACGTCGTGGGTGTAGAAAGAGAAAAGTAAGCGAGAAACCCCAAACTGGAAGCTAATAGGCAGGTGGAGGAGAGAAAACTGGGCGTGTGGGGTAAGAAACGAGAGGAAAAACCCATGGCGTGGGTTTGGGGAGAGAAAAGCAAGCGAGAAAACCCAAACCGGAAACTAATAGGCAGGTGACGGAGAGAAAACTGGGCGTGAGGAGTGGAATGCGAGCGGAAAAACCTACGATGTGGTGACACCCGGAGTAGAGGAAAGCAAACGAAAAAATGACAAAGAAAGTTGTCAAAATATATTGACAAGAAAACTTGTCATATGCTATATATAGATCGTGCACAAATGACAAGAATAGTTGTCAAGTATAAAAAGAGTGAGTATAAATAACCGGGCAATGCAATTTTGTAAGGGCGCGGAAGAATGGAGTGTGTGATATGGAGATTGGAACTGTTAAAGCGGATAAGAAGCTGAAAATCTATACGATCAAGGGTAAGCGTGTGGATAGAGAGGATTTCCAGCTGGGCGCCCATGTGGGCGAGGCAGTACCGATTGAGGCATCCGGTGAGAATATAAAAAAAGCTGTAGACAAGGCGCTTGCAAGCAACGGAAAGGTGTGTGGCATTTATCAGGAGAAAAAACTGGTCGGAATATATGTGTTTGAGAGGATTGAGGATTATTTTATAGAAGCCGGGAAGAATGAAGCTATGGCGGGTGAACGGAGGATGGAGAGTCAGGAAGCTGTCGGAAAATTGAAAGAGATTTTTGAAGATAGCAAAGCGGCAATGAAGCTTATTTTATGGTATTTGCCAGATGCACTGTCCGACCAGAAAAATAAGATTGAAGACATGATCCGCAATTACATGAAAGGCTGTATGAGCGACGGATTTTGGGCTGGAATCGAGTGGGGAGATGAACTTGTTTACAAGAAGAATATGGATCCAAAGGAGAAAAAGAGTGTTGCATTCGGATATCTTCTTGGGGCTGTTGTCGGGTTCGCTGTTGGCTGGATGACGATGGATAACATTGGATTTGCTCTCTGCTATGCGGCAATCTTTGCAAGTCTGTACGGAAATATGATTTTTGGTGGAACGAAAAATAAAAAGGTGTGGGAATCTTTTGCTTTTGTGAATCCAAAATATCATGATGGAGAGGAGAATCACGATGCCGCTGAATAATCATTTGAAAGAATACCGGACGAAGCTTGGAGTCAATCAACAGGAGATGGGAGCTTTGGTGCAGACATCGCGCCAGACAATCAGTCAGATTGAGCGTGGAGATTATTCGCCGTCTGTCACATTAGCGTTGAAGATTGCCAAAGCATGTGGTGTGACAGTGGAAGATATCTTTGAATATACGGAGGATGCGGAAGATGAGTAAAGATAAGAAACTGAAGGAAAAATCAACAAAGAAGGCATTAATCATTTTAATTTCTGTGTTGGCAATCTGTTTTTTGGCGGGATATATTGTAGGTAAAATCATGGGAAAGGTAGAAAAGACGCAAAATTTCGACGCAGTTGTTACAGCAATTCGATCATTTGCATTTGATGCGATTCCGATACTTTTCGCGACTGCATCGTTTCTTGGATGCCTGCTTCCGGTAATCGCGTATGCAAGATGCAATAATTTATATAATCAGTTACAGAAGGATCGTGAAAATGATGATCTGTGGGATACGTTGGAGGATAAATTGAATGTGCCGATGATTTTGTCGAATATTTTTTCAATTATTGAACTTTGCTTGTTCTTTTGCTTCTTATATGACGTAGAAAAAGGATATGGAAAAGCTGGTGGATATCAATCCGCGATGTGGTTGATTGCAGTTGCGTTGTTTGTAATAACAATGGCAGTCGAGACTCTGATTCCAAAACTTACAGTTGATATTGAGAAAAAGTTAAATCCGGAAAAACGTGGAAATGCATTAGACTTCCAGTTTCATAAGGTGTGGATGAGTTCTTGTGATGAAGCAGAGCGGTTGATTGCATATCGAGCGGGATATCAGGCATTTTTGAGCACAAATGTGGTATGCCTGATCTTGTGTATTGTCACATTTATCTTTACATTTTTGTTTAAGACAGATATTATGGGATTTGTATATGTATGTATGATCCTGCTTGTGAACAATGTAAGCTATATGATGCGGGCCACGAAGCTGGAGCGACGCAGGTAGTACTGCAAGCTGGTTATTGCTGACCTAGGAGCGGCTACGCTGGAATTGGAGAAGTCATGTGCTTGCGAAGAAAATAACCGAAGCAGAGTAAAGATTGAAAAATGGAGGAAACAAACATGGGAATGAATTCAATTGATGCAGAGGATGATCAGTTTGCATATCGGTATGATACGCAGTTGCTGATCGACCGGAGAGATAAGGATTTGGACGAGGATGAGATCGCAGATTATATCACGGATCATATCGAGGGAAACAGCTTGATTGCGGCTGGAGACGAGGATCTGGTGAAGATTCATTTTCATACGAATGAGCCTTGGAAGGTGCTGGAGTATTGCAACACAGTTGGCGAGATTTATGATATTGTTGTTGAGGATATGATCCGTCAGTCAGCAGGACTGCAAGGGTAGATGCCGATAGGAGAAAATAATGACAGGAAAATTGAAGATATGTAATTTCGGTAAGAACATGTTGCAGATATTTTATGTGACAACGTTACTTGCGGCTATCTATCTGATTCTTGGCTTTTGCGGATTCTATGAGCGATGGTTTGCAAATGGTCCGGCAGGAATTACGGTAGAGAAAAAATACTGGCTGATCCGTCTGTGTATTATCTTCCTGGTTGAGATTACGATATTCTGGATTGGAATGATCAGCGTGTATCTGACATCACAGCAGCTGGGAATCCGCTGGCGTGTGTTGGGGCTTATATGTGGCTGGATTCCGATTGCGCATCTGGTGATGCTGCATATCATTATCCGGACGGTAAGACGGGAAGTAAAGTTCGAGAAGCTGCGTGCGAAGCGAAATGCTGCGCGGGCAGATAAGCAGATATGTAAAACAAAATATCCGATACTTATGGTGCATGGCGTGTTCTTCCGGGATTTTGAACACTTAAATTACTGGGGCAGAATACCGGCGGAGCTTACGGAAAATGGTGCGAAGATCTATTACGGAAACCATAACAGTGCCGCGGCTGTGCGGGATAGTGCAAAGGAATTAGAGGCACGTATCAGGCAGATTGTCGAGGAAACCGGCTGTGAGAAGGTAAATGTGATCGCACATTCCAAAGGTGGACTTGACACGAGGGCGGCAATCGCACTGACTTCGGCAGGAAAGTATATTGCTTCACTTACGACGATTAACACGCCACACAGAGGCTGTGAATTTGCCGATTATTTATTAGAGAAGATTCCGGAGGCACAGCAAAAGGCGATTGAAAAGGCATACAATGCAGGCGCGGAAAAGCTTGGAGATACGAATCCTGATTTCATGGCGGCTGTGCATGATCTCACTTCTACGAACTGTGCAAGCTTCAATGAAGAAGTCAAGAATGTACCGGGGATTTATTACCAGTCTTTTGGCTCGAAATTGAACCGCCCATCATCCGGACGATTCCCGCTCAATCTGTCGTATCTGCTTGTTAAGCGGTTTGACGGACCGAATGATGGTCTGGTTGGAGAAAAGTCTTTTGCATGGGGAGAAGACTACCAGTTCCTGACTGTAAAGGGCAAGCGTGGAATCTCGCATGGGGATGTGATTGACTTGAACCGCGAAGATATTCCGGGATTTGATGTGCGGGAATTTTACGTGCAGCTTGTGGCGAAGCTGAAAGAAAAGGGATTATAACGGAAAACCATCAAAAAATAAAGAAAAAGTAAGAGACATAAATTATTACAATTTCTAAGCAGACCATTAGAAACACATCGGTACTTAATGAGTGCGTAAGCACGAATTTAGTATCCGCTATGTGTTTCTATGAGTGCGAACGTGTCTGCGTGAAATTTGTAATAAACTATGTCTCGTATTATTTACAAATAAACAAACTATTATCTTACCGCTCTGCAATCGGTGTATATGCACGGTTTTCCGCAATCGACTTGTAAGCCGGGCGGATGATCTTGTTGGCATTGATCAGCTCTTCGATACGGTGGGCGCTCCAGCCGGCGATACGGGCAACGGCGAACATCGGTGTGAAGAGTTCTTCCGGCAGATCAAGCATTGTGTAGACGAAGCCACTGTAGAAATCGACGTTTGGGCTGACACCCTTATAGATTTTACGCTTGTCTGCGATGACTTCCTTCGCAATCTCAGCGACATCCATATAAAGCTTATATTCTTTTTCTTTGTGCTTTTCCTCGGACAGTTTTCCGACGAAAGTCTGGAATACATTCGCACGTGGATCGGAGATGGAGTATACGGCATGTCCCATTCCGTAGATCAGTCCGGAACGATCGAAAGCTTTCTTGTCCAAAATATCGCACAGATACTGACGGATTTCATCTTTATCATCCCAGTCACGGACGTGTTCCTTCAAATCGTCAAACATACGCTTTACCTTGACATTGGCACCGCCGTGCTTTGGCCCCTTCAAAGAGCAAAGGGAAGCGGCAACTGAAGAATATGTATCTGTTCCGGAAGAGGTAACAACGTGTGTTGTAAATGTGGAGTTGTTACCACCGCCATGCTCAGCATGGAGCACGAGCGCTAAGTCGAGCACCTTTGCCTCGGTATCGGTATAAGATTTATCCTGACGCAGGAGGCGCAGAATATTCTCGGCAGTGGAAAGCTCCGGCTTTGTCTGGTGGATATAAAGTCCCTTCCCAAGCTCGTAGTGGCGGTATGCCTGATACGAGTACACAGCAAGCGCTGGAAAATTCGCAATCAGCTCAATGCTCTGGCGAAGGACGTTCGGGATGCTGACATCCATGGCGTTTGTATCGTAAGAACTGAGTGTGAGGATATTTTTCGCAAGGGCATTCATGATATCGGGTGTCGGTGTTTTTAATATAATATCTCTTGCAAAATAATGAGGCAGCTTCCGGTAGGAACCGAGCAGCGTGTTGAAATCTGCAAGCTCTTTTTTATTCGGCAGCTCACCGAAGAGCAGTAGATATACGGTTTCTTCAAAACCAAAACGCTTCTCGGAAGTAAAGCCCCTGACCAGATCATAAATATTAATTCCGCGGTAGTAGAGCTGACCATCGACTGGTATTGTGACACCATTTACCTCCTCGGAGGAGATGATTGTGGAGATTTCTGTAAGTCCGGTCAGTACTCCTTTGCCATCTAAATCACGTAGCCCACGTTTTACCTGATATTTTGTATACAATTCGGGATCAATCACATCATGGCTTTCACATAATTTTGCCAAACGCTCAAACTCCGGTGTGACTGCTGAAAATTCCTGTTGATTCATATATTCACTTCCTTACTTGATTTTTAAATAGAGTATATGTGATGTATGAGATTATGTGATTCGGTACAGGTAGATTTTTGTACCAGTGTTCATAATTATATCACGACTTTTGTAACGATTTATGTTTAGCATACTATAATTTCCGGATTTTGGCAAACTATTTCAAGTGAACAAAGTGTGAACATTATACAAAAAATGTAAATTGAATATAAAAAATATGAAAAAATAAGAAAAATCCAGAAAAGTTATTGAAAATTTTTATTAGGTATATTAAAATATCAAAGATACTGAATGTATTTAATTTCGAACGTATATGTTATTTTAGGAGGATAATTATGGAAGCAAGTGATTTCAGAAATGGTGTGACTTTTGTATGTGATGGTCAGCCTTGTCAGGTAATAGAATTTCAGCATGTAAAGCCAGGTAAGGGTGCTGCGTTTGTCCGTACAAAGTATAAGAATATTATTACAGGTGCAATCAGAGAGACAAGTTTCAACCCTACAGCAAAGTTCGATTCCGCTTACATCGAGCGTAAGGATATGGACTACTCTTACAGAGATGGTAACTTGTATTACTTCATGGATCAGGAGACATTCGAGATGATCCCTGTTGATGAGAGTGTAATCGGTGACGCTATGAAGTTTGTTAAGGAAGGTATGACATGTAAGATTTCTATCTACGAAGGTAATGTATTCGCAGTGGAAGGTCCGGATTTTGTAGAACTTGAGATTACAGAGTGTGAGCCGGGCGTAGCAGGAAATACAGCTACAAACGCTACAAAGCCATGTACAGTTGAGACAGGCGCAACATTGAATGTTCCTCTGTTCATCAATCAGGGTGAGATTATTAAGATTGATACACGTACAGGAAAATATCTTTCAAGAGCAAAGTAATTTGAATTTCAAATTTAATCAAAATGATCAAAGGCATGTTCCGTTCGGGACGTGCCTTTTTTATACATACTGAGCCGATAGGCGTGATAGTGTGATCTGTAATCCAGATGAAATCTACATTTTCCAATCATATATTTCTGTATCCCGCATATATATAAGATAGGGGTGAATGCTGTGAAAAATGAAATTATTAAATTGCTTCCCCCTTGTGTTCGGTACATAATGAATCAGATTGATATAGATTATAACTCCCTGATAGAATTACGGTTTCGTATTTGTGAGCCGCTGATCCTTGTATTTAAACAGGGAGAATATTTTGTGCAGAACTGTGGGGGGCTGACACTGGATCGAAAAAAAGCATATCGTGTGACTGCAGATGATATCCGGGCAATTCTGGATGCAGTCACCGATTATTCGTTATATGCATATGAGGATGAAGTGAGACAGGGGTTTGTGACAGTGTGTGGCGGGCATCGCGTGGGTGTTGCCGGTCAGGTTGTATTGGAACATGGGAGAGTTAAAAACGTGAAACATATATCGTTTATTAATATTCGTGTGTCACATCAGATTCAAGGGTGTGCTTCGGGGCTGCTGCCGTATGTGATTAAAGAGGGCAGACTGCTGCATACGCTCATCATATCGCCGCCGGGATGTGGAAAGACGACGATTCTGCGCGATCTGGTGCGGTTGATATCGGATGGGAACAGTTATTGCAGAGGCATGAATGTCGGAGTTGTGGATGAACGGTCGGAACTTGCCGCCTGTTATATGGGAGTACCTCAAAATGATGTCGGATTGCGTACAGATATTTTAGATGGCTGCCCGAAAGCAGAGGGAATGCTTATGCTGCTTCGGTCGATGAGTCCGAAGGTAATTGCTGTGGATGAGATCGGAAGCAGGGATGATATTGATGCGATTTCGTATGTAATCAATTGTGGTTGTGGAATTCTGGCAACAATCCATGGAGATTCCATCGATGATATCCGCACACGGCCGGTACTGCGGAAATTAGTGGAAGAGAAAGTGTTTGAACGGTATATCGTGCTTGGAAACAGTGCAGGAATCGGAACGGTGGAATCTATTTTTGACGAGAGGGGTAATGAGCTATACATTGGTTCACTTTCGGTTGCAAACTGATCGGGATGACCTTGGTGTTTGGCGGTTGTACGGCAATGGGAATCTTGCGGGCGATGGGAATTCGAAGACGTGTGAAAGAGATGCAGGAATTCGCCCGGATCCTTTCCTTTCTGACAGGAGAATTACGTTATCACAGAGATATTCTGGCACAGGTATTTACACGTGTGTCGAGAAAATGTAAAGCGCCGTACGCGGATTGGTTGTCTGCGGTTTCAGTATCACTCAGGAACATACAGGATATGCCACCGGTGCAGGAGAGAGCCGCCGAAGCGGATTTCTATCAGATATGGATGAAAAACGCGGACGAGTTATATGAAAAGTCCGGTCTGAAAAAGGAGGATATCGAATATATATATAACCTGGGACAGACAATCGGGTATCTGGATGTGCAGGCGCAGGAGGAAGGTCTTGCATTGTTGCAGACAGATCTTGGCAGACATATCCGTGAGCTGGAGTCTACATCGAAGGAACAGATGAAGGTAGCATTTGTGATAGGAACGGTAGTGGGTGTGCTGTTGATTATAATCTTGATCTAGAAGATGCAGGGGAATGTAGATGACAATTCAGTTGATATTTAAAATTGCAGCTGTGGGGATTGTTGTGGCACTGATCAATCAAGTGCTGAAGCACTCCGGAAGAGACGATCAGGCGTATCTGGTCAGTCTTGCTGGGTTGATTATTGTTCTCACATGGATCATCCCTTATGTCAATCAGTTATTTCAGGAGATCAACACGTTGTTTGGATTTTAGAAAGATATTAAGGGAGGGTGCAGCATGAATCTGGGTGTGACAATGGTGTTTGCAATTGTGGCAGTCATCCTGGCGTTGTCCCTGAAATCAAAAAGTCCGGAATACAGTGCATTTATCAGTGTTGCAGTGTGTCTGGTTCTTTTATTTATCTGTGTGTCGCGGATGCGGGTGATGCTTTCCGGCATTGAAACACTGACAGACAAGATCCGGATGGACAGTACTTATCTGGTAATTCTGGTCAAATTGATTGGGATTGCCTATATCTGTGAGTTCGCAGCGAGTATCAGCAAGGATGCCGGGTATAGTGCGGTTGCCTCTCAGATTGAGCTGTTGGGAAAATTGACGATGCTTGTGGTATCACTTCCGGTATTTATGCAGGTCGTGCAGACTGTTTTGGCGTTGATCAATTGATGGAAGGAACTTCGGAATGGACCGGCGGACAACACGAACAATTGCATATTTTACTTGCAGATGGCTGGTAATAATACTGGCCATTTTTCTTTTTTTACACTCTGGTATACGGGTTTTGTATGCACAGGAGACAGGAGAACAGGCTGTTACAACGGAATTAGGGCGGGAGCCGGATAACCTGTCTGAGGAGACAGAGACTGTGACAGAAAACATTTCTGCAACAACGGAAGAGAATACCTCATCTATCTATGATGTTATTTTTGAAGAGTTAAATCTGGACGAGCTGGAGCGTGCCCTAAATCAGGAGGGGATTGCAACGTCAATGCCTGTTTCAGAGATGGTGAAAAAACAGGTGGAAGGGGATAGCAAATCTGTTTTTTCAGCATTGTTTGCAACGATCAGCCAGGTGTTCTTCGGAGAGCTGCAGAAGAATAAAAGCCTGCTTTTGGAACTGGTTGGAATTGTGCTGATTGGAAGTATCTTTGTGAATCTGTCCAATTCATTTGCTGGCGGGTTTATCAGTGAGAACGGATTTTATATTACGTATATGCTAATGACTTCGCTGCTTCTGACTTCGTTTTCTATGGCATATACCATTACGCTTGCCGCGCTTGACAAAGTGCTGGTTGCGGTTCGGCTTTTGGTGCCTGCATTTCTGCTTGTCCTGCAGTTTGTCGGACATGCTGCAACTGCAGGCGGAACCTACAACCTTGTATTGATCGGTATCTGGTTGATTCAGGCAGTTATCATACGTCTGGTGCTGCCGCTGATCGAATTTTATGTAATCGTATCTCTGGTCAACAATCTGCAAAAGGAAGACAGTTTTTCAAAGCTGTGTGAGCTTGTGCAAAGCCTGATAAAATGGATTTTGCGGACAATCATAGTCGTCGTCATCGGACTAAATGTGATTAAAGGTCTGCTGGAGCCACAGATGGATCGAATTGGAAAATCGGCGGTCAATCGTGCATTGACAGCGATTCCGGGAAGTGTTGTATCGGTGCTTGCCGGAACATATCTGGCTTGCGGAATGATTATTAAAAACAGTATCGGCGTTGCAGGAATTTTAATTTTGTCAGGTATCTGTCTGGCACCAGTGATTCAACTTTTTTTGTTGATGTTTACCGTGCGGATCACCACGGCACTGATCCAGCCGATGGGAGATAAGCGTTATGTAGATGGTACGGCGGCGCTGGCACATGGAATTGGAATGCTGATGCAGGCACTTGCAAGTGCATTGGTGCTTTTTATCATTACACTTGCGATTATGACAGGTGTAACGAATGGAACAGGAGGGTGAGCAGGTGCTGTTTGGGTGGATGAAAAGTCTGATTTTTTATTTATTGCTGGCGACGATTGTCACACATATGGCACCATCAAACCAGTATAAACAATATATTCGTTATTTTATCGGACTGGTTGTAATCGTGCTTCTGGCAAGTCCGTTGAAATTTTTGTTCGATTTTGGAAGTGGAGATCTGCAGGAGTTGTTAAATGAGTTTTCTCATATTGAGAGTCAGGAGTCAGCGGCAGGTGTTGGCGGAAGTATTACGGATTATTATGGTATGGGATTTCGGGAGGGAATAAAAAAAGAACTTGCATCATATCCGGTGGAAGATGTTGCAATTATTACCGATACAGAAGGAACCTTGTTGCAATGTACGATCTATCTGACCAATAATATGGCAACAGATGATATGGAAAAAGAAATAAAAAAATACATTTCAGATGTCTATAATCTGGATGATGTTCGTATATATGTAGTAAGACGGTGAGAATATGGAGTGGAAATTCAAGAAAAACGAAAAATGGAACAAGGTGATTCTGGTTGTATTGTGTGGTATTTTGCTGCTGGTGATTGTGATGCCGCAAAAGTCGTTGAACATGGGAACGGTGGGAACAGTCGCTACAACAGAGACCGTCAATTCCTATGAAGATCGTCTGCGGGCACTGCTGACGGATACCTATGGAGAGGACATGATTGACGTGCTGATCTATGCAGGAGAGCATAAGCAGACCTATTATGGTTCAAGCGTGGGAGAGACGATTACAGGTGTGCTGATCACGGTCAGACGGGAAGTGGTCTCGGATACAACAATTGCAGATATTACTTTGGCAGTGTGCGCATTATTTGATCTGCCGGCACATAAAGTGGCGGTTTTGGTAAAAAATTAGGGAGGGTTTTATGAAAAAGAAAACCATGAAACGAAACCAGATTATCATTGGGGCACTCACGGTATTACTTGGTGTAGCGGGCTACATAAATTTCTCCGGAAATAAGCTGGATTTAGCGCCGGGAGAGTCGCAGCCGACAGAATCTGCATTTGCGGAAGAACAGCTGCAGACGATGACGGATGCAAAACCGGCAGAAATTGTTTCCGGGGAGCTGACCGTGTCAGAGCTTTCCGAAGATGAATATATCGAATTAAATTCAGCGGAAGATAAAATCGGAGAAGCGGTACTTACTTCTGCGAATGCAGCAAATAATTTTGTGTCGATTAAATTAAACCGGGAGCAGAGCCGGAGCCAGAATAAGGAGAATCTGCTTGAGATCATCAATGGCGATGGGATGGATGCACAAGCGGTGCAGGAAGCGACGAATGCATATGTGAAGCTGACAGAAGATGCGGAAAAAGAGCAGGAGGCAGAGGCTATTCTTGCAGCGAAAGGATTTGGAGATGCAATCGTATCGATTGGGGATGGAAGTGTGGATGTCGTTTTAAATTGTACGGATCTGCCGGACGAAAAACGGGCACAGGTTGAGGATGTTGTAACAAGAAAGACCGGATGTGCAGTGGAAGAAATTGTAATTACACTTGCGCAGTAATAATATTTCAGTATTTTATGAAAAGCCTTGCAGGGATGCAGGGCTTTTTGGTTGCATAATATGCACAAATTGGGTATAATATTTTACATATGCAATGATATAGAAACATAGAAGAATATGATAAGGAGGCAATTATGAGCGATATGATAAATGAAGAAGAAAAGATTGGTAAAATCAGTATAGCTGATGGCGTGGTGGCATCCATCGCAGGAATTGCGGCAATCGAGGTAGAAGGTGTTTCCAAGCTGACAGGTAATATCTCCAAGGAACTTGTAGCGAAGCTTGGTAAGAAGAATCTTGCCAATGGTGTGAAAGTAGAGATTACAGATGGAAATGTTGTTGTAGATGTTTCTTTGGAAGTTGAGTATGGTACAAGCATCAAGAAAGTATCCGAAGGTGTGCAGGAGAAGGTAAAGCAGGCAATCGAGAACATGACAGGTCTTCATGTGCGCGTTGTAAATGTAGTTGTATCCGGCATCAAAATGAATAAAGAGTAAGGCGGTTAATTATGACAAGACGAGCAATACGAGAAAATATTTTTCTGATTGTATTTAAGGCAGCTTTCAACAGTCAGGAAGACATGGAAGAACAGATTCGATTTTCGGTAGGAAGAATCGGCGAACCGGAGGATGATCCGGAGGATATCGCCGTGACGGAAGCAGGAAAAGTAAAAGAGGAAGATCTGGCATATATCGATGAGAAATCACATAAGATACTTGCTATGATCCCGACACTCGACGAGAAGATCAGTGAGATTTCTGATGGATGGCAGATTGGCAGACTTGGAAAGCCGGAACTTGCAATCCTGCGTCTGGCACTCTACGAGATGCTTTATGACGAGGAAGTACCATTCCGCGTAGCAATCAATGAGGCGGTGGAACTGGCAAAGAAATATTGTAATCCGGATGCAAGCGGATTTATCAATGCGGTACTGGCAAAGGTTGAGGAACCATGAGAGTAGAAAATGGAAAGAAAATTCTTTCTGTCTGTGAAGTAAATACTTATATAGGCAATATTATTAAACAGGATTACCTGTTAAAGAATATCTGTCTGGAAGGTGAGGTATCAAGTTTCAGCAAGGGACCGACGGGGCATTTGTATATCACACTCAAAGACTGTACGACACCGGAAGGACAGAATGAGACAGTATCTTATAAAGGAATTATCAAGGTGAATGTGTGGAGAAGCATTGTGGAGAAACTGAAGCTTCCACCCATTAATCAGGGTGATATTCTAATCGTAAGGGGAAGCTGTTCTATTTACGATGTCAAGAGTGAATATAGTGTCAATGCGGTCTCAGTGCAAAAGAGAGAAGAACGCGGCTGGCATGGCGATGCATATGCAGAGTTAAAAAAGAAACTTGGACAGGAAGGTATCTTTGACACGGCAATCAAAAAGCCGATTCCGAAGTATCCGCGGAAGGTTGGGGTGGTAATATCAATTGGCACCAATGCATACAAGGATATCATGAGTGTTTCAAAAAAACGAAATCCTTATGTGCAGATGATTGTCTGTGATGCAAGAGCACAGGGTGAAAATGCGCGGGAACTGATCGTGCAGGGAATCCGCAGACTGGATGCGATGGGCGTGGATACGATCATCATCGGACGAGGTGGTGGATCGAGAGAAGATCTGGAAGTGTTTGATGATGAGACGGTCGTTCGGGCAATCTATGCAGCGAAGACACCGATCATATCCGGAACCGGACATGAAGGTGATACTTCTCTGGCAGATGATGCGGCAGATCTTCGTGTGGAGACACCAACGGCAGCGGCAACGGCAGCCGTGCCATCTATTGATGATATTTTACATTTGATTCATCAGTATATGCGCACGATGAACTATCATGTGACGAATAAGAAGAATTTATATCAGACTCGGCTTGCAGCAGGAGAAAAAGAAATGCGCATCCGTATGAAGGGGCGTATGCAGGAGAAGGGGACGAAGCTGCAGATGTATATGCAGCAGCTTGCGGTCTTAAATCCGAAGGCAAAGCTTGAGAAGAATCAAGAGAAGCTTGCGCAGTATCAGGAGAAATTGCGTGCGCAGATCGGGCTTCGCTATAAAGATTATGAACACCGATTATGCTTGCAGTTGACACGATTGCATGGAAATGCACCGACGGCGAAACTGATTGGAGGATTTGGTTATCTCGAGTCGGAGGGAAAACCGGTGATGTCGGCAAGCCAGACGCAGGTAGGAGATTCGCTGGATGTTACTTTGCATGATGGCAGAATTCATGCGACAGTTGTTTCCGTGGATATAAGTGAAGATGGACGATAGGGAGAATACGATAAAATGGCAGAAAATGAGAAGAAAGAATTTAACATAGAGGAAGCATTTGCACGGCTCGATGCAATCAATAAGCTTCTGGAAAATCCGGATACGAATCTGAAGGATTCCATGACGTTTTATGCGGAAGGGGTACAGCTTGCAAATGCCTGCAAGGAAGAACTGGCAGGTGTGGAAAAGGAGATCAAGATATTAGATGAAGTATGATGCCAAGGTAATTGAACAGATGATACAACCATATATGCCTGCAGAAGAAGGGCACCAGAAGACGGTGCTTGCTGCGATGAATTATGCGGTAAAAGCAGGTGGAAAAAGACTTCGTCCGATGATGCTCCGTCTGTGCTACGATATGTTTGCGGCTGAACCGGAGGAGGCACTGGTGCGTCCATTTATGGCAGCAATGGAGATGATTCATACATATTCACTCGTTCATGATGATCTTCCGGCAATGGACAATGATGAGCTGCGAAGAGGACTTCCGACCGTGCATGTCAAGTTTGGTGAGGATATGGCAATTTTAGCCGGAGATGCATTGTTAAACTTTGCATTTGAGACAGCCTGTCTGGGATTTTCTGTCAAGCCGGGTGATGTCAATGTAGAGAAGGCATTTGCCGTGCTTGCAAAAAAAGCAGGTATCTATGGTATGGTTGGTGGACAGGTTTTGGATGTGGAGCGCGCCGGGATGCCAATGAATGAGGCACAGCTTGCATTCATCTACGAGAATAAAACAGGTGCTTTAATCGCAGCGGCCTGCATGTGTGGCGCGTATCTTGCCGGTGCGGAGGATATGGTTGTGGCACAGCTTGAAGAGGCGGCATATGCAGTCGGACTTGCATTTCAGGTACAGGATGATATCCTGGATCTTGTTGGTAACGAGCAGGTACTTGGAAAGCCGATTCATTCCGATGATAAAAATCATAAGATTACATATGTGACACTGCATGGGATGGATGCTGCAAAACAGTATGTGTCAGAGATGTCCCAAAAGGCGGTTTCCATATTGGAGAATATAAGCGTATTTGATGCGGAGGCAAAGGCGGATATGATCGCACTTGTGAAAAGTCTGATCAACCGTGACCATTAACCGATTGTATACGATGTTATATAAGACAGGTAAAGACAATGCAGATGTTAGAGAAGATAACAAAAGAAAACGATATTAAGCAGATAGAAAGACAGGATTATCCTGTATTAGCAGAAGAAATCCGGGAGTTTTTAATCGAGAAAGTAAGTGAACATGGAGGGCATCTGGCTTCGAACCTTGGTACGGTGGAGCTTACGATGGCGCTGCATGCGGTGATGAATTTTCCGGAAGATAAGCTGATATTTGATGTGGGACATCAGTCGTATACACATAAAATCCTGACTGGCAGGAAGGAAGCTTTTGATACTCTTCGGCAATATGATGGGTTAAGCGGATTTCCGAAACGTAATGAGAGTGCTTGTGATGCGTTTGATACCGGGCATAGCTCAACCGGAATCTCGGCGGCAATGGGATACGCGATGGCACGGGATCTCCGTGGCGGAGATGAGAAGGTTGCAGTTGTGATCGGGGACGGATCCCTGACCGGTGGTATGGCATATGAGGCTTTAAATGGTCTTGCGCAGTTAAAGACCGGATGCGTGGTTGTGATCAATGATAATAACATGTCTATCGGCAAAAATGTCGGTGGCTTATCCAAGTATTTAAACGAAATCCGGCTTGGCAATGCATATAATGAGTTAAAAACCGGTGTGGAGAGCAGTCTGATGGGGTCAAAAACCGGAAAGAAGATTGCAAAGGTGTTGAAGCGTTCAAAGGATAATATCAAACAGTTTTTGGTGCCGGGAATGTTCTTTGAAGAACTTGGCATCACATATGTCGGACCGATTGATGGTCACGATATCAATCAGATGATCACGACGTTTCAGCATGCATTTCGACTGGACAAACCGATTATTATCCATGTGAAAACGAAAAAGGGAAAAGGGTATGGCTATGCTGAGAGGCATCCGGATTATTTCCATGGAATTGCACCGTTTGATAAGGCAACCGGAAAGGTGCTGGCAGCGAAAAAAACAAGCTGCTATACAGACATTTTCGCAAAGAAAATCGTGGAGATAGGCAGCAGACATGAAGAACTGACGGCAATCACAGCAGCGATGGCACAGGGAACCGGATTAATCCGGTTTGAGGAGGCATATCCGACACGCTTTTTTGATGTGGGAATTGCAGAACAGCATGCCGTGACATTCGCGGCTGGCATGGCAGCGGCAGGTATGGTGCCGGTCGTGGCAATTTATTCTTCATTTTTGCAGCGTGCATATGATCAGATTCTGCATGATGTCTGTCTGCAGAACCTGCATGTGATTTTTGCAATCGACCGTGCAGGACTTGTCGGACAGGATGGAGAGACACATCAGGGCATCTATGATCTGGCATATCTGTCACATATGCCGCATATGACAGTGCTTGCACCGAAGAACCGCTATGAATTGGAAGCGATGCTTGATTATGCGTATGAGCATGATGGACCGATTGCTATTCGTTATCCGCGTGGCAGCGCATATAAGGGACATGCAGATAAGCAGGATCCGATTGTCTATGGAAAAAGTGAAGTCATACAGGAAGAAAATGGTGTTGCAGTATTTTCGTGTGGACATATGATGGAGGAAGCTGACCGGCTGGTTGAACAGTTACGGGTGATGCAGATTCCTGTCAGCCTGATCAATGTACGGTTTGAATCGATGCTTGATACCGAATTGATTGACCGGCTTATGCAGACACATACGATATTTGTGACATTGGAAGATACGATTGTGCAGGGTGGATACAGTGAAAAACTGGAATTTTATCTGGCACGAAAAGGAAATCCGGAGAACTATCGGTTTATCAGTGGAGCGATTCCGCTTCCAAGTGTGCCACAAGGGGCGATTCCGGAACTTCGGCATCATATGCAGATAGATGCAGAGAGTCTGGTTGAACAGGTGTCAGAAGTGTATAACCAATATGTGAAATAGCAGATATTATAGAGGAAAAAAGATGGAAAAACAGAAGAAACAACGTCTGGATATATTGCTGGTGGAAAAAGGACTGGCACCTTCAAGGGAGAAGGCAAAGGCAATTATTATGGCAGGAATTGTATATGTAGATGGGAACAAAGAGGATAAGGCAGGAACTACATTTCCGGAGACTGCGGCAATCGAAGTCAAAGGAAAGACGTTACCATATGTGAGCCGTGGTGGTTTAAAGCTCGAGAAGGCAATGCAGAAATTTCCTATTACACTTTCCGGTAAGGTCTGCATGGATGTTGGTTCTTCGACGGGCGGATTTACAGATTGCATGTTGCAGAATGGTGCAGTAAAGGTCTATGCGATTGATGTCGGACATGGGCAGCTTGCGTGGAAGCTTCGCAACGATGAGCGGGTTGTCTGTATGGAAAAGACAAATATCCGCTATGTCGTTCCGGAGGATATCGATGAGCTGGCAGCATTTTCATCGATTGATGTGTCGTTTATCTCGCTCACAAAGGTACTGCTTCCGGTGAAGGATCTTCTGACGGAGGATGGGCAGATTGTCTGTCTGATCAAGCCTCAGTTTGAAGCCGGACGGGAAAAAGTAGGGAAAAAAGGGGTTGTGCGTGATCGCGCTGTGCATGAAGAAGTGATCCGTATGGTGATGGATTACGCAGAGTCTATTGATCTTTACCCATTGGCATTGGATTTTTCTCCGGTAAAAGGTCCGGAAGGAAATATTGAGTATTTATTATTTCTATCAAAAAACAAAAAGGATTTGGAAATCGTGGATGCTTCATCCATTGATATAAATGAAGTCGTTACAGCTTCCCATGAAACGTTAGATAAGGAACAGGGCAATGAATAAGTTTTTAATCGTCGCAAATACTGACAAAGATATCAATTTAAAACTTTCCCAGGATATTGTTGCCTATATCAACGAAAAAGGGGCGACGGCAATGGTCGTAAGTGATATGCGGCAGCATTATAACGGTACAGCGATCAAGCCAGAGTATATGGAAGGTGTAGAGGCCGTGATTGTGCTTGGCGGAGATGGAACCATGCTTCGTGCGGCACATAGTATTGGAACCTATGAGGTTCCGCTTATGGGCATCAATCTTGGAACGCTTGGATTTCTAACCGAAGTGGAAGAGTCGAATGCTTATAAGGCAATCGATCGTCTGTTGGTGGACGATTACGGCATAGAGAAACGTATGATGATTGAAGGATGTACAGGAGAGACTTCTTTTTCCTGTCTGAACGATGTAGTGATTACACGTGCAGGATTTTCGCGTATCATCGGACTTAATATCTATGTGAATGAACAGTTGTTAGATACCTATGAAGCGGATGGTGTGATTGTCGCGACACCGACCGGATCGACCGGATATAATCTGTCTGCCGGGGGTCCGATCATCAGCCCAAAATCAAAAGCTGTCGTGGTAACACCGATTTCTCCGCATTCGCTTACCTCCAAGAGCGTGGTGTTTGACAGCTCAGATCGTATACGGATAGAAGTTGTCAAAAAACGAAGGACACAGGAGACAGAGGCTATCGTTTCCTTTGATGGTGCAGATAATATTGAGTTATCTGCCGGTGAGAGTGTGGAAGTGACATGTTCGAAACGGGAAATATCGTTGATTAAAATGTATGATGTGAGTTTCTACAGTGTACTTCGGGAAAAAATAGGGGGTGCATGACATGAGTAAGCAGAAACGCCAGCAGGCATTGCTGGAATTGATTTCAGAATATGAGATAGATACACAGGAAGAGCTTACAAGACGTTTACAGGCACTTGGATTTGAGACGACACAGGCAACAGTATCCAGAGATATACGGGAATTGAAACTGGAAAAAATATCCTGCGGAAGCGGGAAACATCGGTATGCTGTCGGTCGGGAGGCAGGCACAGGTACGCATGCATCGTACCAGCATGTGATGACATCCAGTATTCTTTCTATTGAGGCTGCCAATAATATTATTGTAGTAAAGACCGTTTCCGGAATGGCGATGGCGGTTGGCGCGGCGATAGATAATCTGTTGGTAGAAGGAATCATGGGATGTATTGCAGGGGATGATACATTGTTTCTTGCAATCAGAGATGGGCAGCAGGCAGAACATATAATTGGAGAGATAAAAAAATGTTGTTGACAATGCACATAAAGAATATTGCACTGATCGAAGAAATCGATATTGATTTTCACGATCAGTTAAATATCCTGACAGGAGAAACCGGTGCCGGTAAGTCAATTATTATCGGGTCACTTGGAATCTGTCTGGGAGGAAAATTCCCGAAAGAATTGCTACGGGACGAGACAAAGGATGGTCTGGTGGAGCTGGCATTTTCAGTAGAACAGCCTGCAATCCGGGAAGCGTTAGAAGCGATGGAAGTAGAAGTCGATGAGCAGGATGAACTTTTGATATCCAGAAGACTGTCGCCAAATGGAAGAACCGTAAACCGGGTCAATGATACGACAGTTACGATCTCGAGACTGAAGGATATCGCATCACTGCTTATAGATCTGCATGCACAGCATGAACAGCAGACACTGTTAAAGCCGGCAAAGCATCTGGAAATTCTGGATCGGTTCGGCGGGGAAGATATCCAGATGCTGAAAAAGCAGGTGCAGGAGGATTATCATAGCTACCGGGAACTTGAAGAAGAGAAAAAAAGAGGCAGCATGGACGAGGCAGAACGCAACAAACGTGTGGATTTTCTGAAATATCAGATCAAAGAGATTCAGGATGCGAAACTGGTGGAAGGGGAAGACGAACAACTCGAGCATCAGTATAAAAAGGCAGTCAATGCGAAGGAAATTCTGCAATATGCAAATGATATTTATGCGATGACCGGATATGGTGCAGCTTCGGCTGCAGAACAGCTTGGACGGGCAATCCGCGATATGCGGCGTCTGATTGAGCTTGACGAAGAGTTGACAGATGCATCGAATATTTTGCAGGATGCAGATGGACTTCTTGCGGATTTCAACCGGGAAATCAGTGAGTATATGAAGGACATGGAATTTGATGAGTCGGAATTTCATGAGATGGAAAGCCGGTTAGATCAGATTAATTCGCTCAAGGCAAAATACGGAAACTCCATATCTGAGATTCTGGAGAGTCTCGCATCCTTTGAGAAGGAATATGAGACACTTTCCGGATATGATGCTTATATCAAAGAGCTTTCCGAGAAATGGAAAAAACAGACAGCAAAACTTGAGGCAAGCAGTCGTGCACTCTCAGAGAAACGGCGTGCGCTTGCGGAAAAGTTGTGTGCGAAGATTCGTGAATCGCTGGAAGATATGAATTTCAATATGGTACGCTTTGAGATGCGTTTTGAGACAGCACCTGTGTATTCCGCAAATGGATATGATGATGCGTGCTTTTATATATCAACAAATGTCGGAGAGACGATGCGGCCGCTGCAGGAGGTAGCATCAGGGGGTGAGCTTTCAAGAATCATGCTGGCAATGAAATCCTGTCTTGCAAACCAGGATGATACACCGACGCTTGTTTTTGATGAGATTGATGTTGGTATCAGCGGAAGAACGGCACAGAAGGTGGCAGAGAAGATGTCGATACTGTCGAGACATCATCAGGTTATCTGCATTACGCATCTACCACAGATTGCGGCGATGGCTGATGCACACTATCTGATTGAAAAAAATGTGGAAAATGAGAAAACCATTTCCAGCATTCGGCTTCTCTCAAAAGAGGAGGAAATAGAAGAACTGGCAAGACTGATCGGTGGTGCGAAGATTACAGAGACAACGATTCATACCGTCGCGGAAATGAAAGGATTGGCAGAACAGGCAAAAATAAACTGAATTACATAGTATGAAATATTAGATACTAAGAGTACATGGAGAGAATCTATGTACTCTTTTTTATGAAATTAGGCGTATTGCATAAAAATAAAAAGAAGGAAGAGAGGAGGATGCGATGTGAGAAAGTATCGAATATTTCTAATCGCTGTATTGATGCTTCTGCTCGGAGTTTTGGCATATCACAATCGGGAGTATCTGTTTGGAAATCCGCAAAAAACAGTTGTAAATGTTGAGAATACGGATTCCATGCCGGTCGTATCAAATGAAGGTGAAACAGAATGTATGGTTTACCCGTCTGGACAACCGATCGGTATCTATGTAAAAACAAAAGGAGTGATGGTCATTGGCGTGAATGCTGTACAATCTGCTGATGGAACAGAAATCTCTCCCTGTGAAGGTGCACTTATCCCGGGCGATTATATTATGTGGATCAATGGGAAAGCAGTGAACGATAAAACCGATTTGATTGCGCTGATTCAACAGAGTGAAGGAGAAGAAATCCTGCTCCGGGTATGTCGGGAAAATCAGTATCGAAATATATGTGTCACTCCAATCAAGAAAGAGGATGGGAAATATGCAATCGGTGTCTGGGTAAAAGATGATATATCGGGAATCGGAACGCTTACCTATACAGATGGAGAACGGTTTGCAGCACTGGGACACAGTATCAATGACAATGATACCGGACTGATGTTTCGTGTATCTGATGGTGCGGTATATGATACAACGATTGTCCGGATCAGGAAGCCTGAACAGGATACACCGGGGAGATTAGAGGGGATAATCAATTATACGGGGAGATATGTGATTGGAAGAGTGGAAGAAAACAGCGCCTATGGGATTCATGGATATCTGACGAAACGACAGCAAAAGACACATGAAAACGACATGAAAGTAGCGGTTGGACATAAATCGGATGTTCATGTCGGAACTGCGTATCTGCTTTCGTCCGTATCCGGAGAGTCGAAAAATTATAAAGTCGAAATTGTGTCGGTCGATGCAGATAATGAGAATGGAAGGTGTATGGAACTTAAGGTGACAGATCCGGATCTGTTAACATTAACGGGTGGAATTGTGCAGGGAATGAGTGGAACTCCAATCTTGCAGGATGGCAGGTTAATAGGGGCGGTCACACATGTTTTTGTCAATGATTCGACAAGAGGCTACGGCATTTTCATCGAAGAAATGATGCAGTAAAAAATGGGAAAAAATGACCGAAAATGCTGTCAATATTTACTGTCGCAACTTGCGTTTTGTTATGTATTGCCCTCGTAAAACAATGAAACTATAATGTCTTTGATATCAAAATTAGAGGGGGATAGTTTTATGAAGACAAAAGTGCTTATCATAAAACATGATACGAAGGCAGCAACGGAATTAAGACAGAAAATTTCAAAGAACAAGGATATCAGCGTATGCGATATTATTTCAGACGGCGGAAATGCTGTTTCGGCAATTCGCATGCAAAATCCAAATGTAATCCTGCTTGATTTTCTGTTGCCGAATCTGGACGGACTGGCAGTGATGGAAGAAGTGAACGGATGGGGAAACCGTGGATACCATTTCCTGCTGCAAGGGAACGCCAGTCAGATTCGATTTGCCCAAACTACATGCCGGGGAAGTGTAGACCATATTTTTGTACGATTCATCGATGAGGAGTGCAATGATCCGGATATTGAGAAAGAAATCCTGGCATTGGCCCGCTGCAAACAGACTGGAATGAGTGTCTGTCAGACAGAGGGAACGGGAGAGGAGCTGCAGACCCAGTTAGAGGTTAAGATCACGGATATAATACATGAAGTAGGTGTTCCGGCGCATATAAAGGGATATCAGTATCTGCGAAGTTCCATTCTGATGGCAGTACAGGATATGGATATTCTGGATTCGATTACAAAACAGTTGTATCCTTCGATTGCAAAGACGTACAATACAACGCCATCCAGAGTGGAGCGTGCAATCCGACATGCGATTGAAGTTGCCTGGAGCAGGGGAAACTCCGACACGATGCATGAATTGTTTGGATATACGCTGCAGCAGGGGAAGCTGAAACCTACAAACTCTGAATTCATTGCATTGATTGCCGACAAAATACGACTTGAATCGAAGGTAAAAAGCGCTTAGACAAAATTATCCACAAAAAGAAAATTTCTGTGGAAATGCGCTTGACAATGGTATTTTGAAATTATATCATCTTCCTATGGTTAATTTAGATTGATAGGAGGTTGGTTCTAAGAAGGGGAGGATAATATGAATAAAGAGAAGATCAGGGTGATGATTGCAGATGCCGGGTATGAGATGCTTAGCAGGCAATTAGAATCCTACAGTGGGGAGAGATTTGAGATAGTATGCTGTACTGCGGATGGCAGTGAAGTATATGATCAGACGTTGCAGACACAGCCGGATGTATTGTTGATGGATGTTTTCATTACGAATGTAGATGGGCTTGAAGTATTGGAACAGCTGCGTGACAATCCGTCGCTTGTGGATTTGAAGATTATTTTCTTATCTACAGTCGGATCAAGCAGGATCATCAATATGGCATTTAATCTGGGTGCTGATTATTACGTCATGAAGCCGTGTAATCCGAAGGTACTGGCGAAGAGAATTATTCAGATTGCAGACCTTGCAAAGGTTGGGGAGCCGATGGAAGGATGCACAGATGAAGATGTCAAACTGCCGGCAGATAACGTATATGATTATGGTGTGCATACAATGGAAAACGATGTCACGGAGATTATCCGGGAGATTGGAATTCCGGCGCATATCAAGGGATATCAGTACATACGTGAAGGAATTATGATGGCAGTCAATGATATGAATATGCTCAATTATATTACAAAGCTGTTGTATCCGAGCATAGCCAAGAAGTATAAGACGACATCAAGCAGCGTTGAGCGTGCAATCCGACATGCGATTGAAGTTGCATGGGGCAGAGGAAAAATTGATGTGATTGAAGACATGTTTGGCTATACGGTCAGTGCGGGAAAGGGAAAACCGACAAATTCCGAATTTATTGCCTTGATTGCAGACAAGCTTAGAATTGAGTATAAAATGCATGCAAGCTAAAAAATAAAATCCATGCAAAGTTACGAAAGGAGATAAAGACGTGGCAACGGAAGGAACAAGAGAAGGTGGTTCCAGCATGAACAGAGGACAAGGAAAATATTTTGATCGGGAGAAACGACAGGGTGGAGGAACCAGATTCCAGAAATCGGATCGTTCAGGTGCTCCGCGCGGAGACAGACAGGCAGGTGGAGACAGACCACAGCGTGGAAATGGAAACCGGTCATATGGAGAGAAATCATACGGTGACAGACCATATGGAGACAGACCACCGAGAAATGAGCGTCCAAACCGAAACTACGGAGGTGCTCCTAAGTTTCCAAAGAAGGATGAGGATGAAGAAGACAGAGGCAGAAGAAGTAAGCCATCCCGTCCAAAGGAGAGTAAGCCTACGATGGCGATTCCGGACAAAAACAAGGTCCAGATGCGCTTAGAGAAGGAACAGAAGTCGGTAAAAAAGAAGCAGAATAATAAAAAACGGGAATCCAGTCGTCCGCAGCCAAAGCAGAAACGATCCAGCAATATTAATTATACGAAGAATTATGCAAATGGCGCGTATGATGATTATGAGGATTTTGATGATTGGGAATAAAAGAAAGACAGGCACTGTACAGCAAATGTACGGTGCCTTTTGCGTGCAGGAGAGCGTTGGTTTTACTTGTGTTGGGTTTTGGAATGTGATATGATAATTTTATCTGTGGAATTATGAATACATGGAGGAAGATTTTGGACGATAATAATCTGGATAGTCTGTTGGATGAATTGGCATCCATGGACGGAGAATTGAATGATAATATCGATATGGATTCTGGTGTGGATGTCGATGCAGATGATATGGATGGTATTTCTCTGGATGAACTAGATAATCTGGACGGCATGGATTTAGGGGATCTGGATTTTGATGATATAGATTTCGATGATGTGGATATCACAAATCTGGACGCGGGAGCAAATCCAGTCGTAAAGAAAAAGCCGCAGGAAAAAGAACCGGATGACATGAATCTTGATGCTTTGATCGAAAAGGCAAATCAGGAGAATGTGCAACAGAGTGATTCACAGCAGGCTAATGCGAAGCAGAAGGACGAATCGGAGAATATAGAGGATTCCGATGTTTTTGGCGATGCAGATATGCAGATGCAGGAAGATACCGCATTGCCAGAAGGCGTATTTGATGATGCGTTATTTGGTTCCATGGATATGGGATTGCCGGAAGAACCGGAAAAAACGGAGAAAGAGAAGAATCCATATACAGCGGATGAGGATAGTTTAGATGCATTACTGCAGTCGTCGATGGCAGAAAGCTTATTGAACGGAGATCTGGCAGATATTGAGGATATTGGCGAAAAGCCGGAAAAACCAGCGAAGAAAGTTAAACAGCCACGAAAAAAGGCAGAGAAGAAGAAAAAAACTGTGGTCGATGCAGAGGAGACAGAACATAAAAAGAAGACAATCTCCGAGATCCTTTTTGGTGAGCCGGATGAAGATGATATAGAAGAAGAGGCTTTATTTGAAGCGAAGAAAGCCAAAAAGGAAGAGGAAAAGAAGCAGAAACAGGCAGAGCGGGAAGCAAAGAAAGAAGAAAAGAATGCCGCAAAGCAGGAGATGCTATCTGCAAAGCAGGCGAAGGATAAAGCAAAGCAGAAGGAAAAAGCGGACAAAAAACGACAAAAGGATGAAGCGTATGCTGCCGAGATGGAAGCCGAAAAGGATCAGAAAAAGGTGTCGACACCGACGATCATTGTCGTGTTTGTATTGTTTTTTGCTCTTGCAGTCGGCGTCGTATTAGGAACCAATCAGTTCAGTTATTCGCAGGTCATCAAAAAAGCGGCGAATTATTTCGAACGGCAGCGATATCGTCTGGCATATGACGAGGTATCTGGTGTCGAAGTCAAAGAAAAAGATCAGGATTTAAAAGACCGGATCTATACGGTTATGTATGTGGAACGGCTGTATGAGTCCTATGAGAATAACATGAAGCTTGGCAGAGCGGACAAGGCACTCGATGCGTTGCTTCGTGGAATTGAAAAATATGATGAGCATTATGACGAGGCGGTGGAGCTGGATATCGTAAAAGATATTGATTCCTGTCGGGATAAGATCATCAATGCACTGTGGAATACATATGGTATCACCGAGGATACGGCATATCAGATTCTGGCGATGGAAGGACAGGAATATACGAAAACCTTGTCAGAGCTTGGTGCGAGAATCGCTGAGATGGAGACACCGACAGATGCACAGGGGCAGTAATAAATGTAACTATTGACAGTATGAATGAGACAGAGGATGAGACGATGATAGCAATTTTAGATTACGATGCAGGTAATATTAAAAGTGTAGAAAAAGCAGTACATTATCTGGGCGAAGAAGCTGTGATCACGCGGGATAAGGATCTGATTTTATCGTGTGACAAGGTGATCCTGCCAGGTGTGGGAAGCTTTGGCGATGCGATGGGCAAACTTCGGGAATACAAACTGGATCAGGTGATCTACGATGTGGTAGACAAGAATACACCATTTCTTGGTATCTGCCTTGGATTACAGCTTTTGTATAAGACGAGTGAGGAAAGTCCAGGGGCAACCGGACTGGGGATCTTAGATGGTGAGATACTTCGGATTCCGGACGCACCAGATCTGAAAGTGCCACAGATTGGCTGGAATTCGCTGGATATCACACCAGGGGCGAAATTATTTGCAGGTGTGGAACAAAATTCCTATGTGTATTTTGTGCATTCTTATTATCTGAAGTCGAAGGATGAAGCGGATGTTGCTGCGCGGACACACTATTCCGTGGACATCCATGCCTCTGTGGAAAAAGGAAATGTATTTGCATGTCAGTTCCATCCGGAGAAGAGTTCGACGGTAGGACTTAAAATATTGGATAACTTTATACACTTATAAGAGACGAGGGAGGAAGAGAGTATGCATACAAAGAGAATTATTCCTTGTCTGGATGTCAATAACGGCAGGGTTGTAAAGGGTATCAATTTTGTGAATTTAAAGGATGCAGGTGATCCGGTTGCGGTTGGTGCAGCCTATGATAAGGCGGGGGCAGATGAGCTTGTATTTCTGGATATTACAGCATCTTCAGATTCGAGAAATATTGTGATCGATATGGTGCGCAAGGTAGCGGAGACGGTATTTATTCCGTTCACAGTTGGAGGCGGTATCCGTACCGTTGATGATTTCAAGGCAATCCTGCGTGAGGGTGCCGATAAGATTAGTATCAATTCATCAGCCATTAATACACCACGTCTGATCAGTGATGCCGCAGATAAGTTCGGCAGTCAGTGTGTGGTCGTTGCGATCGACGCACGAAGAAGAGAAGATGGAAGTGGCTGGAATGTATTTAAGAACGGTGGACGTGTCGATACAGGACTTGATGCGATCGAGTGGGCGATGCAGGCAGATAAGCTTGGCGCCGGTGAGATTCTGCTTACCAGCATGGACTGTGATGGAACGAAGGCAGGCTATGATGTGGAGTTGACCAGACTGATCGCAGAGAACGTATCGGTTCCGGTGATTGCGTCCGGTGGTGCAGGAACAAAAGAGCATTTCTATGATGCACTGACAGAAGGAAAGGCAGACGCTGCGCTTGCAGCATCACTGTTCCACTACAAGGAGCTTGAGATCATGGATCTCAAAGCGTATTTATCGGAACGCGGCATTCCTATGCGGATGTAGTGTATGAATGACGGTAGAAGAAGGACGAAGACATGATAACACTCGTGGAAAATGAGATCTCTCTGGAAGAATATTTGACGCTTCGGGAGAAGGTTGGATGGAAGAAACTCACAGACAAGCAGGCGACACAGGCGCTTGCGAATTGTCTGTATAAGGTAAAAGCGGTCGATGAGGACGGACAGGTTGTTGGTATGGGACGTGTTGTCGGAGACGGTGCGGTAGTCTGTTATATTCAGGATCTGATCGTGATCCCGCAGGTGCAGAAGCTTGGGATCGGGTCTATGCTCATTCAGAAACTGAAGGCGTATGTGGAGGCAATTCGAGAGGAAGAAAGTACCATGATGCTTTGCCTGATGTGCGCAAAGGGAAGAGAACCATTTTATGAGAAGCATGGATTTATACAGCGTCCAACCGATACACTCGGACCAGGTATGATTCAATATCTGACAGAATAATAATGAAAAAAAATCCTCCCATACGGGAGGTTTTTTCGTTTCGGAACAAATGTGAATTATTCAGCAAGATATGGCTTTAAAGCTGCCATGATGTCCTCAGTATTTTTCTCTGTGTGAACATTCAGGTCGATTGGCTTTGAAATATCCAGACTGAAGATACCCATGATAGATTTTGCATCAATAACGTATCTGCCGGAAACCAAATCGAACTCTGCATTGAAACCGCTGATGTCGTTTACAAAGCTTTTTACCTTATCAATAGAGTTGAGAGAAATTTTAACTTTTAACATATTGTAACCTCCTTGTATATTATGAAAGCGAAAAATAATCTCAAAAAAATATCTTTCGCACTTTTTTTATCTATGTTACTATAATAAAAGTTTACACTATAAAAGTCAAGAATCAGCAGGAGAAATTTGCGTAAAATGTATGTGAATATTTTGAATAAAAAAGTAGCAGTTTGTACACTCGGCTGCAAGGTGAATCAATATGAGTCAGACAGTATGATGGATATATTGAAGAAAAACGGTTGTGAGATTGTACCATTTTCACAGTTCGCGGATGTATATATCGTCAATACATGTTCCGTCACAAATATGGCAGAGCGAAAGTCGAGACAGATGCTGCACCGTGCTAAAAAGAAGAATCCGGATGCTGTGATCGTGGCGGCGGGATGTTATGTGCAGGCAGCAGAGGAGGCTCTGGCGAAAGACCTTGGCATTGATATATTGATTGGAAATAACTGTAAAAAAGATGTGGCACATATTTTAAGTGAATATTATGAAGATACTTCCATGCATGAAGTTGTCATTGATATCAACCATACAAATGAGTATGAGGAGATGACACTCGTAAAACCAAATGAGCGCTGCCGTGCTTATGTCAAGGTGCAGGATGGATGCAATAATTTCTGCACGTATTGTATCATCCCGTATACGAGGGGCAGAATTCGAAGCCGGAAGCTTGCAGATGTTGTGCGGGAAGTAGAAGGACTGGCCGCGGAAGGTGTACAGGAAGTTGTGCTTACAGGTATTAATTTATCTTCTTATGAGGATGAGGATGGTACATCGCTTCTTATGCTGTTGCAGGCAGTTGCAAAAGTGGAAGGAATCCGGCGTATCCGGATGGGATCTTTGGAACCGCGTGTGATTACAGAGGAATTTTTGGATGGTATCACAGCTCTGGATAAGGTGTGTCCGCATTTCCATCTGTCGTTGCAGAGTGCATGTAATGAGACATTAAAGCGGATGAACCGGAAATATACGATTGAAGAATATATGGAAAAATGTGAGATGATCCGCAAAGCATATGACCGTCCGGCACTGGCAACGGATGTGATCGTTGGTTTCCCTGGTGAGACAGAAGAGGAGTTTACAACAACTGTGGCAAATCTGGAGAAACTGAATCTCTATGAGATGCATGTGTTTAAATATTCGAAGCGGAGCGGCACGATTGCTGCGACGATGGAACATCAGGTGAGTGATGCGGTGAAAGAAAAGCGCAGTAATGTTTTATTGGAACTGACAGCAAACCAGAAGGCGGCGTATGAAGCACAGTTCTCCGGTGAACTGTTACCAGTGTTGATGGAAGAGTATGACTGCATCGATAAGAATGGGAAGCCGGTTTATGTGATGAAGGGACATACCGACCGCTACATACTTGTGAAGCAGGAGACGACAAGAGATATCTGTGAGCAGAGTGTTAATACATTTGTGGATATTCTGTATCGGCCAGAAAAGTCGAAATAAAGCTGTTTGGTCATGGCATATCTTTACAAAAATATGCCATGATCGAAATAATTTAAAAAAAATTAAAAAAGTTGTTGACAAACTTCTATATGTTTGTTATAGTAACAAAGGTTTCAAGATGGTTCGTTGGTCAAGCGGCTAAGACGTCGCCCTCTCACGGCGAAAACAGGGGTTCGATTCCCCTACGAACTGCTTTTAGGGATACAGGTTGTATCCTTTTTTTTTGCCTTTTTTATCTGGAAGAAAGAATCTCTTGAATTACGCGTTTTTGTGAGATATACTATATGATATATGATACAGAAGAAAGGGGTAAGTAGTATGGCTGTATGTGAATCATGTGGAGCACATGTGCAGGACGGGGTTACGATCTGTCCGGAATGTGGACGTCCGGTTGTCAAGATGAAGACAAGTCTGGAATTGAAAGGTGAGAACGGAAAGAAAGCTGAGAAACAACGGGCATATACACCAACTGATGATTATGGAGATATTTTTGATGGTAACAGTGTTGGTGGTTCAGAACCGGTTACAATTACAAAAGAAGAAGTAAAGGAATATAAGGAACTGAACAGGAAACAGAGTGGTGGCAGCGGTATAGGTAAGGTGTTCGGAACGATTTTCAAATTCGTTATTTTTATCGCGATTGTTGTAGGAATCTATTTTTTTGTTACGAAGGTTGTATTAAAACCGAATGGACCTGAGACTTATAAAGAAGCTGTTACGGCATTTCAGACAGCAGTTAACGAAGACGACAGTGAGAAACTGCAGAATCTGGTACCTTCCTATATTACGGCGAATAAGGCATTGGTAGAAGATATTCTCCCATATGTGCAGGAAACAAATTATACATCCATTAAGATTATTGACACGCAGGAATGGAGCAGTTCCGATGTGGATACATTCAATGACCGGATTCAGGTGGAACATGGAAAGACCGCGGATGCAAAAGAAGGGGTTACCTTAAAACTTGGACTTCGTGGAACAATGAAGGATATAAATGGCGTGAGACGGCAGTATATGGAAGTGAATATTGACTTCATTAAGATCAAAGGCGTCTGGTATCCGGATATGGATCAGGTAAAGGATCAGTTATTTAAACAACAGTAATCAAAAAGCCGGGAGCGAAAAACTTCCGGCTTTTCATTTTGACGGAGGAACACATGGCATTACAGCTTATATTGGGTTCGAGTGGGGCAGGTAAATCCGAATATATATATGAAGATATCATCCGGCAGACGATGCAGGACGAGCGTAAAAATATGATTGTTCTGGTTCCGGAGCAGTATTCTCTGGAAATCCAAAGAAAATTAGTTGAAAAACATCCGCGGGGAGGCAGTTTTCAGATTGATGTAATCGGATTCAACCGATTGGCGTATCGTATTTTCGATGAGCTTCACATCAAGCCGCAGAAAGTGCTGGAGGATTTTGGAAAATCTATGTTACTGCGTAAGGCAGCACAGGAAAAGAAAGACCAGTTATCCCTGTATGCAGGAAGCCTGGATAAGGCAGGATTTATCGATGAGGCGAAGTCTCTGATGTCGGAAGTATATCAGTATGATATTTCACGGGAACGGTTAGCGGAGGCTTTGCGGAGTCTGGGAGATACCGGAGAGGATAAAGTGCTCTCAGAAAAACTGCGGGATATGCTGTTGATATTTGCGACCTTTGAGGAGAAGAAGGGGAATGCATTTATTGTGGCAGAACAGATGCTGGAGCTTTTGACTGCAGCGGCGGAGAAGTCACAGTTGATTGCGGAAAGTGAGATTATCTTAGATGGATTTACCGGATTTACCCCGATTCAGTTGAAGCTGATTTCCGTCTTGCTGCGAAGAGCGAAAAAAGTGACAATTGTGTTGACGATGGATGTGGCAGCCTATGCGAAGAAACATATTGGAGAACATGAGCTATTTGCACTTACCAGACAGACGATTGATCAGCTGTTGCTTACAGCGGAGAAAGCACATGTGGTAGTCGCGGATACGATCTTTATTGGAAAAGATGGCTGCAGACGCTGGGAGAAAGGACATCCGCTTGCACATCTGGAACAAAATCTGTTTCGTTATCCATATCATACAGGAACAGATGATAAGCAGGCAATCCGTATAATAAGTTACGATAATCCGGCGCAGGAGGTAACAGGGGTTGCAGAGCAGATCCGTTGTCTTGTGATGGATCAGGGTTACCGTTACAGGGATATCGCAGTTGTGAGTGGAAATCTGGAAGAAACGGCTGATTTTGTTCAGCGGATATTTCCGTTGTATGATATTCCGTATTTTATCGACATGACAATGCCGGTGAAAAATCATCCGTGTGTAGATGCACTGACACATGCTTTTCGAATTGTAGAGGAAAATTTCAGTTATGACAGTGTGTTTGCGTTCCTGAAATCCGGAGTGATGAAGGATCTGGAGCAGGAAGAAATCGAAGCGTTGGAAAACTATGTTCTTGCGCGGGGGAAAAAGGGTATTCGGAGCTGGAGCCAGGCATTTAAGGATGGGGAAGATACGACGATGGAGGAACTCCGTCAGGTTGTCATGGAGGTGCTTGGGCCATTTTATAAGGCTTGCTCTGGAAAAAAGAAAACCGTATCCCAGATGGTAGAGGCGGTGTATGTGCTGATGGATATGCTCTCGATGGAACACCGGTTTGAGGATGATGGATTATATGAGAAAATCTGTCAGATTTTCGATAAGATGGTAGAGATTATGCCGGAGGATGACATTGAGATAGCAGAGCTTGAAGAATTGTTTGCGGTTGGTATGAAGGATGTCAGTCTGGGAGTGATTCCCCCGACACTGGATATGCTTGTTGTCGGAGATATTATCCGGACGAGACTGGATGACATACGAGCTTTGTTTATTGTCGGTGTAAATGATGGTGTGATCCCAAAACGTGCAAAACGAAGCCAGATCATTAACGATCGGGAGAAAGAACGGCTGCTGGAGTTTGGAATCCACATGGCACCAACCGAGCGGGTAAATAGCTTTACGGAGCATTTTTATCTGTACCAGAATATGACGAAGCCGAAGGACCTTCTCTATCTGTCTTATGTGAATATGAGTGCATCAAATGAGACTATGCGTCCATCTTATATCTTAGATCGGATTCATCGGATTTTCCCGGATTTGAAGGAACAGCATGGAAATAGTCTGACAAACCGGATTGTGACCAGACAGGCGGGATTTGAAACTCTGATTATCGGAATCAGGGAGCTTCTCGCGGGCAATCATATACACGAATCGGAGACATTGCAACTTTATAAGTTATATCTGAAAAATAGAGACACGAGCCGGATTGAGTCAATGCTTGCTGCAATGCGTTATCAGAATTTACCTGAGCCGCTTGCAGAAGATGTCGCAAAATTGATTCAGATTCAGCGCATGGCAATGTCGGTTTCAAAATTGGAACAGTATGCGAGCTGTGCGTATGCATTCTTCTTAAAATATATCCTTCATCTCGAGGAGCGGCAGATAGCAAAGATTGATAACCGGAATGTCGGTATGATTCTTCACGGTGCGATGGAGCAGATGTTTTGCTACGTACGGGATCAGATGGGCAATCAGTGGGATAAAGTCGGAGATGCTTTGCGGGATCAGAAGATAGAAGAATTTGTGCGGGAGAATTTTAACAAGGAGTATGAAGGACAGGAGATTGATAATGGACAATATGCGGTTCTTGAAAAAAGCCTGATCCGAATCGGAAAAAGAACCGTGAAGAAACTGCAGTCCATGATGGATGATGCGTATCAGCCGGTGTATTTTGAGTACGCATTTAAAAAGAAACTGACAGTGGGAAAAGAGACAATGACGCTTGCGGGCATCGTGGATCGTGGGGATCTGTATGTGGATAAAGACAACCAGACGATAGGTCTGCGTGTGATTGATTACAAATCCGGTGCGCATGATTTTGATATTGGGCAGTTATATGAGGGTCTGGAATTGCAACTCGCAATCTATACAAATGTGATGCGGGAGATGGTTGATCAGGAGTGGAACCAAAACCGTGAAAAAGAAGATCAGTATCAGATCAATACAGAAAGCATGTATTACTATCATATGCAGGATCCTTATGTGGAGGCGGATTCCGTGGCGCAGGCGGAAGAACTGCGTGAGAAGAAACTTGGATATAAAGGGATGCAGCGAGAAGAAGATGATGAGTTTGAGACGGTGCTTTCTTATGCGGAGTACAAAGCGGTTGATCTTGTAGCACAGATAAAAAAAGGCGTGATAGATAAAAATCCAAAACAGGATACGAACGGGAAAGCCTGTGAATATTGTGCATATAAGGACGTCTGCCGTTTCGATGAAAAATATGGAAAAAACCGGTATCATAATACAAAGCACAGTGCAAAGGACACACAGCAGTTGTTGGAGGAGATGCGAAACGTATGCCGTGGACAGAAAAACAAGATAAAGTAATTAAAGACAGAGATAAGACTATTCTTGTGTCTGCTGCTGCAGGTTCTGGAAAGACTGCAACATTGGTCGAGCGTATCTATCAGAAGGTAATCGATCTTGAACATCCGGTGGATATCAGTTCGTTCCTGGTTGTGACATTTACAAAGGCAGCGGCGGCACAGATGAAGGAAAAATTACGCAGGAAGATGGAAGAAGCGTTGAATGAATATCCGGAATCAGAACATATAGCAAAACAGAATCTTCTGATACAGAGTGCGGATATTACTACTATAGACAGCTTCTGCCTGAATATTGTGAAAGAGTATTTCAGCTATTTGGATCTGGACCCTTCGGTTGGAATCGGAGATCCGGGAATGCTTGAGTTGTTAAAATACGATGTTTTGACGGAGCTTTTTGAGAAAAAATACGAAGAACTGCAGGTGCAGGAAAACACAGAGTTTGCATATTTGCTGGAATTGTTTTCTGATGGAAAAAAAGATGACAAACTGAAGGAAATCATCAATCGGATTTATATGCAGATGTCGAGTTTTCCGGATCCGCAGAGGTTTCTCGAAGAGGCAAGAGAAGCATTGCAGATATCATCGGTGGTTGATCTGAATCATACTGCATGGATGCAGGGAATTCTGTCGGTCCTGCATAAAAAGGCAGCGGCAGCAAAACAGCTTGCCGGTCAGTGTCTTGATATCTGTGATATGGCGGACGGACCGGCGCATTACCGGGAGCAGATCGTGTCAGATATGGAGAAGCTGTGTGCGATTCAACAGGCAGACTGTTACAGTGCGATGAAGCTTGCGACAGAGACGAAATGGGCAGCGTTATCCAGAAAGAAATTCACAGGAGACAAAGAGCTTCAGGAGCGTTGTAAAGCACTTCGAAAAGAGTACAAGGATGAATTTGATCCTAAGAAACTGGATTATTTCCGTCAGACGGATGAGCAGGTGCTTGCGGATATGAAACTTCTGAAAACCTATCTGCTTCCGCTTCTTTCTCTTACGGAAGAGTTTGTTGCGTTGTTTATGCAGGAGAAGAAAAAACGTAAAATGCTGGAATTTTCAGATATCTCGCATATGGCATACCAGCTTGTATGTGCCGGTTATGATGAAGACGGATGTGCGGTTCCGACAGAGATAGGAAAGACGATTTCAAACCGATATACAGAGATCTATATCGACGAGTACCAGGACAGCAACTATCTGCAGGAGGATATTCTGTCAGCCGTATCCGGAAAATGGCGCGGTGTCTGCAATATGTTTATGGTAGGCGATGTGAAGCAGAGCATTTATCGATTCCGGATGGCAAGACCGGAGATCTTCGTGAAAAAATATAACCGTTACAAGGAAGAGGGCAGCGAGATCAAGATCGAACTCAATCATAACTTCCGTTCACGGGCGGTTGTGCTGAATGCGATCAATTATTTTTTCTATCAGTTGATGGGAAGTGATCTTGGAGGAATCGACTATGACGAAAAACAGGCACTTGTCCCGGGAAAGATATTTGAAGCACCGCCAGAGGGGGCACAGATTTCCGATCAGGTGGAAATATTGCTTGCCGACGTAGATGACGCGGGAAAATTGACGGATGAACAGATCCGTGCATATGGTTCTCCGGATAAGGATACACTGGAAGGCTATATGATAGCAAACCGGATTCGTGCATTGATGGATGAGAAGCATGGAATTCAGATCTATGATGAAGAAGAAAAACAGTATCGAAGCGTGCAGTACAGGGACATTGTAATTTTAGCAAGAAGTGTACGGGATTATGGAGATATCCTGTATAATGCACTGACCGCACAGGGGATTCCTGTGTATCTGGAGAAGGCGAAGGGATATTTTCAGGCGGTTGAGATTCAGGTCATCATGGCGATGCTTGCGGTGATTGATAACAGCAGACAGGATATCCCGTTGTCCGCGGTTTTATTGTCCCCGATCGGTGGTCTGGATGAATCGGAACTTGCGTATGTTTGTGCGACGGTGCGGGCAGCAGTGACAGAAAAGCTCTGTCTGTATGATATTTGCACGTATTATGCGGAAGACCAGGAAGATACCCCACTTGGACAGAAGATAAAACGCATACTTGATCTGATCGGGGAGCTAAAGGAGAAAAAACAACGCATATCTGTATCGGAGCTGATATGGGAGTTGCTGCGCAAGACAGGATATTATGAATATGTGACGGCTATGCCGGCAGGAAATATCCGAAGATCCAATGTGGATATGCTTTTACAGAAGGCAGTGCAGTTTGAAAATGGTTATTACAAGGGGTTATTCCACTTCCTTCGTTATGTGGATAAGCTGAAGCTGATAGAGCAGGAAGAAGGGGAAGCGAGTACGTTAAGTGAGGATGCGGATGTTGTCCGGATTATGAGTATACACAAAAGCAAAGGACTTGAATATCCGGTTGTATTCGTTGCCGGTATGGGACGACAGTTTAACCGGTCAGAGCTTGCGGAAAATGTTCAGGTACACCCGGATTATTATCTTGCGGCAATGGCGATGCATCCGACGGGACGATATAAGCATAACACTGCAATCCGAAGCATCTATGCAGCTCTGGAATCAGAGGAAATGATGGCAGAAAATCTGCGTGTGCTGTATGTGGCGATGACGCGGGCCAAAGAAAAGCTTATACTGACAGCCAGTGTGCGGGGAGCAGAGCAGATATTTGAAAAATACGCGTATGTACAGGATATGGAACCGGCCCTTTTGCCGTATAATATACGGAAAAATGCGGACAGCTATGTGAAGCATCTGGTCGCCTGCATGGAACGCTATGATCAGCTTGCCGGAATGTATGAAGTGGAGAATGCAATCTGCCTGGAGATTCAGAATCAGGAACAGATACTGACTGCAATTCAGCCGGAAGAGATAAGGCAGCGGATGGCGCTTGCTGATATCCGACAGCTTGCTATGAAGGTAGAAGAAGGGGCATTTTATGAGAAAAATCAGGCGAGCTATTCGTATGAATATCCGCATGCAGCGATGACAACCTATGGTGCGAAACTCTCAATCTCGGATATAAAGAAGATGAAAGCTTACGATGGAAAAGGCTATGATATCAATACGGAGTTTGAACAGCCGGAGCAGGAAAAAAGAAAACAAATGCGAAAAGAGAAACAACAGCAGATTCCAGATAAGGACATGCCATTATCTGGTGCAGAACGGGGAACAATCGTTCATAAATTCATGGAACTGTTTCCCTTTGAGACAGTGGAACCGGATATGGATCTGATTGCATATATTGCGCGGTTAAAAGAAGAATTGCTAAAAAAAGAAATTATGGATGCATGGGAGATTCGGGCAATCTCGGAGAGCAAAGTCACGAAGATGTTGCAATCTGAGCTTGGATGCCGTATGATAGAGGCTGCGCGTCTTGGGAATCTGTACAAGGAACGGCAGTTTTCGGCAGGAATTCCAGTATCAGAGGTTTATAATGTAGACGAAGACGATATGCTTATAGTGCAGGGTATTATTGATGCGTATTTTTATGAGGACGAAGAGGCTGTCGTGATGGATTATAAGACCGATGCAGCAGATGAAGAAACACTGATTGGGCGTTATAAGGCACAGCTTGCTTCTTATGCAGAAGTGATAGAACAATTGACAGGAAAAAAGGTGAAAGAGCAGATACTTTATTCGTTTCACCTGAATAAAATGATACGATTATGAGGTGATAGAAATGTCTAGAACAGAAGACGAAAAAAATGGAATCTCCCTTCTCGGGAATCAGCATGTCGCATATCCATCGGATTATTCGGCAGATATTTTGGAAACATTTGTGAACAAGCATCCGGACAATGACTATTTTGTAAAGTTCAATTGTCCGGAATTTACAAGTCTTTGTCCGATTACTGGACAGCCGGATTTTGCAACGATTTATATTTCTTATGTGCCGGATGTGCGCATGGTGGAGAGTAAATCATTGAAGCTGTATCTGTTCAGCTTTCGGAATCATGGAGATTTTCATGAGGACTGTGTAAATACAATCATGAAAGATCTGATTAAGGCGATGGATCCGAAGTATATTGAAGTCTGGGGTAAATTTACACCACGTGGAGGAATCTCTATTGATCCATATTGTAATTATGGACGTCTGGGTACAAATTGGGAACAGGTCGCATATGACCGTCTGGTGCATCATGATCTGTATCCGGAAAAGGTAGACAATCGTTAAGACATCAAGGGTATAAGGTTATAAAAGGAAGTAATTGGTTATGAAGAGCAGATTAAAAGAGGCAGAAGCATATATTAACCAGATCCCGCTGTTTGGACCGCATACAGAGGGGAGAAATAAATCAGGAAATGAAAATTTGGAGGCCGTGCTTGCGTTGCTTGGCAATCCACATTTAAAACACAAGGCAATTCATGTTGCAGGAACGAACGGGAAAGGTTCTACCGTGCAGTTTGTCCGATCTATTCTGACGCAGGAGGGATATCGTGTTCGAACCTTTACATCGCCACATCTTGTTTCGATTACAGAGCGGATCGAGGGAATCACAGATGAGGAATTCGTGGAAAGCTATCAGATCGTGCGAAATGCATGCGAGGAAGCTGTGCAGCAGAACCTGCAGCATTTATCGTATTTTGAATTTTTGTTTGCTATGGCCGCTGTATATTTTTCAAGTCTCCCGCTGGATTTTGTAATCTATGAGACCGGGCTTGGAGGCAGACTGGATGCAACCAATGTGCTTGTTCCGGTGCTGACTGTGATTACGCAGATTGGATTTGACCATATGAAATATCTGGGCAATACCATAGAGTCGATTGCCGGAGAAAAAGCAGGAATCATAAAAACCGGTGTTCCAGTAGTGTATCATACGGGAAGTCTGGAGGCGGATGCGGTTGTAAAAAATCGGGCAGAGTCGCTTGCGGCAGAAGCAATTAATGTCGCAAATGTGGAGTATAATATCGATGGATTTACAGATAAAACCATTGATTTTTCTATGCACAGCCGCTATTATAGTTACAATGGTTTGCGGCTATCCGGCGTAGCTGCCTATCAGGTAGACAATGCTGTGACTGCAATTACTGCGTGTCATATACTGCTCGGCACGGAGCTTGCGCAGGAGAATATACAGCTTGCATTAGATGCGTTCGTCTGGCCTGGGCGCATGGAACTGCTGGCAGATAATCTGGTAATTGATGGCGCACACAATGAGAGTGCAATGGAACGATTCGTGGAGAGTGTAAACGCAGGATACCCGGATCGGAAGAAGACACTGTTATTTGCTGTTGCCGGTGACAAAGACTATGAACCTATGATCGCGTATCTGGTGCAGAACTTAGAGGTTGGATCGGTGTATGTGACATCCCTTGACTCCGACCGGGCAATCTCGGCAGAGTATATTGCCGCATTGTTCCGACAGTATGCGAAGAAGTCGCAACGTGCGATTCATGTGTATGCGGAGGACGATATCAGGACCTGTTTTACACAGGCGTATCAGTCACTGGAAACAGAAAACAGCATGCTGCTCTGCGTTGGTTCGTTGTATTTGATTGGAAAGATAAAAGACATATGGGAGGAAACCGTATGATAAATTTCGAAGAAGAATTGAAGCGTTTCTCGCCGATTCCGGAAGTGAATCAGGCGGAGGAAGCAATTTACAGCAATGATTTGAAGGACATCAGTGATATTGTATTGCAGATGACACAGGATTTGAGAAATACAGGCAGTATTTTGGATAATGCCGTAGCGGTTCGGACAAGGAGAAGATAAGATGGCAACAACAATGCGACCGGTGTTATGCCCACATTGTGGTGCACAGGTTCGGAAAAATGGATATTGTTCGGAATGTTACCTTCCGTTGTCGATGTTGAAGAAGGCACAGAATACATCCAATTATTATTATAATATTGGATATGACCGGGCATCTGCCAGAGATCTGTCCGGTGCAATCGAATCTCTGCTGCAGGCACTTCGGTACAACAAGCGGAATGTGCAGGCGAGAAATCTCCTGGGACTGATCTATTATGAGATGGGAGAAGCGGTACAGGCGATGGCTGAATGGGTTATGAGTATCAACTATCAGCCGGAGAACAACCTTGCGGCAAAGTATCTGAAGGAACTGAAAAAAGACCCTGCACGTCTGGAGAGTGTGGATCAGCTTGCCAGAAAATTTAACATGGCAATCCAGTATGCACACAGCGAAGATTATGATCTTGCAATCCTGCAGTTAAAAAGTGCTCTTTCTGATAATCCGCATTTCGTGAAAGGCTATCTGCTTTTAGCACTGCTTTATATCGGAACGGATAATTATGAGAAGGCGAGAGTGACACTGCGGCGTGTTTTGAAGATTGACAAGGCAAATTCTCTGGCAGTACATTATCTGCGGGAGATGGGAGATACAGAGGAAAATATTATCGAGATGCGCAAACAGAATGTCGATAATGACGGACTGTTAGATGACGACTATCTGGAAGAGATCGTTGTGACGGAAGATGGCAGGGCTCCAAAGAAGATAGAGAAGAAAAATGTATTTCAGGAGATCAAGGCAAAGAAGGATACGAGTGTTGTTCGGACAGGTCAGTTCGGACAGGTCAGTCTGGCGAAGTATTCGGGATTGTATATGCTGCTTGGACTGGTGTTCGGTGTGCTTTTGTTCTGTTTCTTTATTTTACCGGGACAGAAAAAGAAGCTTCGAGTGGAGAATGAACAACTGATCAAAACCTACAGTGAAGAACTGGCTGGCAAGAATTCAACGATAGACAGTCTGAGTGCAGAAGTGGACAGTCTGAACAAGCAGATTGAAACATTGGAGAATGGAGCGGCGCAAGCCGGAGAAAATCTGCCGGATTATTCCAATGTTGTATCCGGAATGTCAGATACAGATCTACAAAATATGATAGACAAAGAGTAATCACTGGTTATTCAAAATTACGAAAGAAAGTGAATGATATTCACTTTCTTTTTTTGTTTGCATTTTTTCAGAGTATTTGGGAACAGGAGGCAGTTTATGTTGTATGAAGTGGAAAATGGGGTGCTGATCTATTATCTGCCTGAAGAATTGGATCATTATGCGGCGGATATGCTGAAGCGAAAGACGGCACATGTATTTGCAGAGGAAGAAATTCGATATCTGATCTTTGATTTTTCCAAAACACAGTTTATGGATAGTTCCGGAATCGGACTTATCACCGGGAGATTTCGGATGGTACATGACAAGGGAGGGTGCGTGTTTGCTGTACATGTAAATGAGACGATTGACCGGGTGCTTTTGATGTCTGGAATCTATCGAATCTTAAAAAAGATGGATTCACTGGATGCGATAAAAAAGGAGATGGTAAAGGGAGGATATTATGAATAGCGCAAACGAAATGAATGTGGAATTTGACAGTATTGCAAAAAATGAAAGCTTTGCCCGTGTGATAGTGGCATCGTTTATCACATCAACGAATCCAACATTGGAGGAAGTGTCAGATATCAAAACGGCGGTCTCTGAGGCGGTTACAAATGCGATTATCCATGGATATGAAAACAAGCAGGGGAAAATCTGTATTCGGACAGTCGTAAAAGACCGTTCGGTATACATAGAGGTGATTGATCGGGGAGTTGGAATCAGAGATATCAAACAGGCAATGGAACCACTTTTTACAACAAAACCGGAGGAAGAACGGTCTGGAATGGGGTTTTCGTTTATGGAAGCATTTATGGACCGGCTGGAAGTGGAATCTGAGATGGGTAAAGGAACAGTTGTAAAAATGTGGAAGGAGATCGGTGCACCGGCACCCCATTATGATTAAATGAATGAATGGGAACTATTTCAACAGGCACAGATGGGAAGTAAGGCTGCAAAGGAAAAAATAGTTTCGGACAACACCGGATTGGTTTGGAGTATTGCAAGGAGGTTTACAAACCGTGGATATGATCTGGAGGAGCTGTATCAGATTGGTTGTATAGGTCTGCTGAAAGCCTGTGACCGGTTCGAAAGCCGCTATGGAGTTCAGTTTTCTACATATGCAGTTCCACTGATATCGGGGGAAATCAAGCGGTTTTTGCGTGATAACGGAGCGATTAAGGTCTCGCGGATTCTGAAACAGAATGGTTATCAGATCAGTAAGGCGAAAGAAGCACTGCTTCATAAATATGGAAGAGAAGCAACTTTGGATGAGCTGGCAGAATATACGGGTATCTGCGTAGAAGATATCGTGATGGCAACGGAAGCAAACCGGGAAGTGGAATCTATTCAACAGACGATATGTGGGAAGGATGGAACACAGGTAAGTCTGGTTGACCGGCTGGTTGATGAGGCGGAGTCGGAGGTCGCAGCGGAAAATATCATGAATCGGATTTTAGTCGGGCAGGCGATGGAGAAGCTTGATGAGATGGAGCAGGAGCTGATACGGCTCAGGTTTTTTGAAGATAAGACACAGACGGAGGTCGCCGGAGTACTTGGAATCAGTCAGGTGCAGGTAAGCAGGCTGGAGAAGAAAATACTGGTTCGAATGCGTCAAAATCTCGATTTTTCTAAATCGAACTAAAAGTATGATAAACAGATAAAAAGTATAAAGATAGAAATAAAAGTGTAATAAATAAACTTATAGTTGAAAAAACAAACTCTGCGTTGTATAATGTCAACAATAGTTGTATTTGGCGGGAGAGTATATGGGAGCACGCAAGAAGCTTGCACTGGAACAGTTTAATCGCGACAATATTTTGACTGCGGCAAGAGAATTATTCGAGACCAAGGGTGTTCAGGACACAACGATGGATGATATTGCCCTGCAGGCAGACTACAGTAAGTCGACGATTTACGTGTATTTTCGGAGCAAGGAAGATATCTATAATTCCATCGTAGTTGATTATCTGGATGTACTGATTGGCGAGATGACGGTCTACATCGAAGGAGATACGTCTTTTGAGGACAGCTATTATAAGCTGTGTGATCGGTTGGTTGCATTTTGTGAACGATATCCAAAGTATTATGCGTCCTTGATGATTGAGGAGAAGGCGACGAACAGCCGGAAACCCGGTGCGAATATCCTGCCAGAGATTCTGCAGGATTTATATGGACTCATGGAATCGCTGATCCAGAAAGGAAAGAAAAGTAAGGTATTACAGGAAAAACTGGATACGAAACCGACAGTCTTATATCTTTGGTCATCGCTAAGTGGCATCATCCAGATTTCCGAACGGAAGAAGAAAGAAATTCAGAAAAGTACCGGGATGACGATGGAAGAATATCGGAGCTTTGCGTTTCATACGCTGTATGATTCACTTGTGCGAAAAAAGCTTTTGTAAAGTAGAGGGAGGATACGAATGAAGAGGGGTATGGAATTTAAGAATGAAACAGAGGAGACACAGAATTATATATTCTATGTGTCCGATTATGTTGATGTCTCTGCGGGACATGCATGGAAGATGGATTGCCGGCAGGCGATGACAGAACAGATGGAGACTATTTTGCCGGGATGCAAAGTGATGAAATATACGGAGTATCATGGAGAACGCCTGCATGCGGACAGTGTGGGAATTTTGTTCCCATCTAAAATGTGGGGCATCTCTCTGGCGGTGTATGCATTTTTGCAGAATCTGAAAGTCTCTTCGGATACATATGTATATGCAGTCGCGATGGGAGAAGTGCTGTCTGCGGAGGTGAATGGAACTGCGGATGTGCGGATGCAGACGCTGGGACAGTTTCAGGATATTTTTGAACGGCGGAAGCTGGGTAGTATCTCTGATATTTATATTCGCTGTATTGATTACAAGCGTGCTTTTACTACGACGGAAGAGAAGCTTCTTCGTTCGGTATCAATCTCCGAATGTATAGCTGATGTGATGGAAGGACTTTTGTTTTACAGTGTGAAAGCGGTTAAGGAACAGAAACTGCAGGTTGTGACAGAGCGAAGCACACGTGTGGAGATTCCGAAGGAAGTGGATGAGAAGAAGCAGAAGCAGGATGTACAGGCGAAAATCTTGCCGATGCCGAATATTAAGAATGTATTTTTGGATGATGATCTGTTGTCGGAGGTTCGTATATGCCGAGCTATGTGATTCATTTGTCCTGCGCGCAATGTGCCTGTGAGCTGTTAGCGCCGATGGACGATGCGCAGAGGAATCTATTTTTTCTTGGGAATATGATTGCTGATATGAGTGCGGATAAGCATTACACACATTTCTGGAACGATGAAACGTATCCGATGCTGGTGAGAAGGCCGGATCTGAATTGGTTTTTGAAAAAGTATGGAGATGCACTGCACGAACCTTATGTGCTTGGATATTATGCACATCTGTTATTGGATTACCGGTTTTTAGATGTATATTGGGAGAAACATTTCCGGTTCTATGGAGCCAATCGGGAACCGAACATTCTGTATGACGAAGTAAAATACGTGGAGGTGCTTGAACAGCAGAGACTCTATGATCGTTATGATTTTTTCTCTAAGAAATGGTATTATGGCGATTATGACCGGATGAATGCATATTTTGCGAGAAAATATAAAATTCAATTCCCGGGATTAGAATTCGGTGATGCAGAGTGGAAGCAGGTACATCGTATCACGGAGATTGACTGGTCCTACGCACCGGAGGCGATGAATCGGACGAAAAATCTGCTTGACGTAAGCGTCGCTGCGGCAGAAAAAAATCATATGGATACAAAACCACAGTTGCAGGTTTTTGATCTGGAAGAATTAGATACATTGATGAAAGAAACCGCTAAAAAGGTGGCAGAAGTCAGATGATTTCTGCCACCTTTTTGATTGATTGGATATAAAAATCAGATATTGATATGGGTATGCTGGATATCTTCAACAATCGGGTCAACCTGCTCTAAAAGATTGATCATATTCTCGTATAATTGATTCTTTCGTGTGATATCACCGGATAACTGGTTGACTGTCTCAGATACACCGATATAGCCATCTTTGGCATTTAAGATATCTTCCTGAATCTGATCTGCGGTTTCGTTACAGGTGTCTACGGCTGCGGCAATCTGCTGCTGTACCTCGATCACACCGTTGACGGATTCTTTGATATTGCCGAAAAGCTCGGTCGTCTTTTTTACCTGCTCCTGTTCGTGAGAGAGCATCTTGTTGGCTGTTTCCATTGATGCATTCAGATTCGAAGCATCTTCGCGAAGCAGTGCCATGTTGGCGTTGACCGTATCGACAAGCTTTTTGATCTCTGCGGAAAGCGTGCTGACCTCGGTTGCAACGACTGCGAAGCCAAGACCGTGTTCGCCGGCGCGTGCAGCTTCAATAGACGCATTTAAGGAAAGCATATTGGTCTGGTTGGCAATGCCGATGATGCCGGACATGGTCTCCTGAATCTCATCAAAACTGCTTTGAAATTTGTTTAAGACTTCGACGACATGCTGGAAATCCTTAAGTACATTGGAAGAACTTTCCTGCAGGCTGTCTACATTTTCATTTGCCTGATCGGTCGCAGACAAAACACCGCTGACACTCGTTTCAATCTGGGATGAGACATCTACGATATTCGAGAATTCCTGCTTGATAGCATCCATACCGGATGCAACCTGATCGGATTGTGCCAGGATTGTGTCGAACGAACCCTGAATATCAGAGATCTGGCTTGCGGTCTGCATTTCTTCTTCAATCAGCGATTTACGGTTTTCTTTTAAACTCTTCGTAATCTGGGTGATTGGCTCCAGGCTTTCTTTTAACGCACGCCCGGTTGCTGTTTCGGTCGGGACTGCGTGTACTTCGTTTTTCTTTTTGAACATAATAGTAATACCTCCTGCGTGTATAGATTATTCGAATGCTGCGATGACAAGTGTCTGATTCATATGCTGGTTGTTGTATTGCTGACCGTCTCCGACAAACAGGGCAGAATTCGCAACAGTATCAAAGGATGCAGCATAGTCTGTCAAATAATCATCCTCCGCAAATAAACGTAATCGGTTTGCACTGTCAAAACCAAGTATAAATGAGATAGGAAGGTTTTGGAGTTCTTCCAACAGATCGGTGTGAATCTGTCTGTAATCATCGACATCCATAATATAGATGCTGTCGTTTTCGTAAATCGATTTGCCGTTGAACATGACACCGTTTCGATCGACAGACATCGTCTGGATGATACAGGTGTCATCGCCAAGTGCACGTCCAAGCGGGTGTCTTGGCATAGCAGCGATAATATCTTCCAATGCAGTTCCGGTTTCTTCCTGATATAATTCGAGCGCCGGAACTCCGTCTAACTGGAACAGGGTTTTCGTTCCGGGTTCTACCAGATTTGCAAAATGGGCACGCCGGCTCTGGCGTTTGTAAATATTCTCTTTGAAAAGATGGATCTTGCCATGCTTGTTCTTTACGAATGCATAAGCACAGCTTCGGTTATATAGTTTTCCGTCCACAATGACGCAGTGTTTTTCTCCGAGAAGTACACCGTAAGCACTGGCTCCGATCAGTGGAATTCCAGCTTCTTTTAAGGAATCATGGACTGTGGACAGGACACGTTCTTCCGACCCGGTCATGAACTCCAGACAGATCGTGTCAGAGTCGCCGGCATCAATAGCTTCCATATCTGCATGGAAGCTGCGCATGGATCTGACGGGAACTGTGCGTACATCGGATATGACTCCGGTACATACCTCCACACCGGCAAATCCAATTACAAGAATCGCATGATTTAAAACAAGTTGTCTGGCGATGCTTTCACCGCTGGTGCCAATCATCGGGGTTCCCGGATATTTTTCACCGAGCAGGTCGGCAGCCGTTTCTAATTTTGAAAAAGGGGCAACGAGGATCAGAAAGTCTGCTTTCTTTAATCCTTCGGTTGCTTCGTTGATAGCGGTTTCTACCTGGTCTGAGCGACCGATGCCTACAAAACCTTTCATCTTAAGCCTCCAACTGCGACTATACTTGTAGGGCATGTAAATTGCGCAGTGAATTTACACGCGGACAATTCCGCGGCACCTAAATCTATTCTACCAAAAAATGGAGAAAAAGAATAGAGAAAAAGAATAGAGAAAAAGAAAAATGTTTAGAATAGGTAATATCTTGTATTTGTGGTAAAAGTTTGCTATAATCACGTTTATCTGGATATTTATATGCACGAACAAAGGGAGGTAGCTCGATGGGCTATTCAAAAGCAGAAACAGAGAAAAAACAAAGAAAGCTTGTTTCCAAAACACAGCGAAATACGAGAAAAGTTTTGGTTATATTTTTTAAAGTCATTCTGGTTGGGATTATTGCCGTGATCATAGCCGGAGCCGGAGCCGGATTCGGTATGATGAAAGGTATTCTGGATAATGCACCGGATGTATCGAACATCAGCATCGTTCCGAAAGGATTCAGGTCAACAATCTATGACAAAGATGGGAATTCGGATAGAGAGATTTCCACGATCAATTCAAACCGCGTCTACGTATATTACGATGAGATTCCGAAGGATTATGTCAATGCTTTTGTTGCAATCGAGGATCAGCGATTCTGGACACATAATGGTATTGATGTACGAGGAATCTTCCGTGCGTTTGCCAAGGGTGCGGCAAGCGGACATTTTAACGAAGGTGCTTCCACTCTGACGCAGCAGCTGATCAAAAACCAGGTCTTTAATGTCGGTCTTGGTGAGACGACTTTTATGGATAAGTTAGAGCGAAAGATTCAGGAACAGTACCTTGCGATTGAACTGGAAAAGAAATATACAAAGGAAGAGATTGTAGAGTATTATCTAAATACAATTTATCTTGGACGGGGCGTCAGCGGAATTCAGGCTGCTTCAGAAAAATATTTCGGCAAGGATATGAAAGAACTTACGGTTTCTGAGATTGCGGTTATCGCCGGAATCACGCAGAACCCAAGCCGGTATGATCCGGTTGCCAATCCGGATGAGAACGCAGACCGTCGAAAAGAAGTCTTAAAGAAGATGCTGGAGCTGGAATATATCACACAGCAGCAGTATGATGAAGCACTTGCAGACGATGTATATGCGAGAATCAGCGAAGAACATGAAGTGCAGCTTGCAGAATCAGATGTAAATACGTACTATGAGGATGCAATCCTGAATAAACTTACAAGTCAATTTATGGACATGTATGGTTGCACGAAGGCAGAAGCTGAGACGATGATTTATACAGGTGGATATAGCATCTATTCTGTACAGGATAAGGCAATCCAGAAGATTTGTGATGATGTAATCAACAATCCGGATTATGTAAGTAACAGTACGAAGGTTGGACTAAGCTATAAATTAACAATATTAGATCCGGATAAGGAGACAAACCATAATTATGGAATTGGAGATCTGATTAATTATTATGTAGCACAGACGGGTAATTCCAAGTACAACAATATTTATAGTAGTGAAGATGCTGCGCGGGCGGCTGCTGATGAGTTTAAAGAAGCTATGCTCGAGGAAACAGGTGGAACATATGTGGCAGAAGCATTTGAAGTTTCACCACAGCCACAGTTTTCTTTTACGATTATGGATCAGCACACCGGGTATGTGAAGGCTATGGTTGGTGGACGTGGAGAAAAGGAAGTAAACCGTTCATTTAACCGTGCGACAGATGCAACGAGACAGCCGGGTTCCACATTTAAGATCGTGGCTGCGTATGCACCGCTGATTGATAGCGGAAAGGGAGGTCTGGCAAAGTCTTTCAATGATGAGCCATACCAGTATGCGAATGGTAACGATGTGCGTAACGCCGGTGGCGGACACAGTGGATATTGTACGATACGTAAAAGTATTCAGAGTTCCATCAATGTCTGTGCGGTAAAGGCAATCACAGAGGAGACACCGGATGCAGCATTTGAATATCTGCTGAAGTTTGGATATACGACACTGGTTGATCAGAAGGTGGACAGCAACGGTACGATTCTGACAGATAAGACACAGGCATGTGCACTTGGTGGTCTGAGCCATGGTGTTACAAATTATGAGATGACAGCCGCATATGCATCCATTGCAAATGGCGGTGTTTATAACGAACCGGTATTATATTCCAAAGTAATTGACCATGATGGAAATGTAATCATTGACAATACGACACCAACTTCTCATGAAGTTATCCGTCCGACAACTGCATGGCAGTTGATTGACGCGATGAAGTCTGTTATCACAAGCGGTACCGGTGGTGCTGCAAGCCTGCAGACAGGTATGACAGCTGCCGGTAAGACCGGTACAACATCATCCACATATGATCTTTGGTTCTGTGGTATGACACCATATTATACTGCATCTATCTGGATGGGATATGATATGAATGTCGATATGGGTGGATCGAATACACATAAATATATGTGGAGAGATATTATGGATCAGGTTGTAGAACTCGAGGGACAGGATACATCGGCTGATTTCGATAAGCCGGATGGACTGACTACCGTTTCCTTATGTCAGATTACGGGACTTCTTCCTGGAGAAGGATGCCCGACAGCAACGGATTATTACGCAACGGCAGATGTACCGACGAAGAGATGTAATGGACATGAGGCAATTGAGTTCTGTACGGAATCCAAGAAGCGTGCAAACAGCGGCTGTCCGGAGACCGTTTCATTTATGATTGAGACAGATGAGAATGGAAACCAGGTATTGGTTGGCTCTGAGGGTCAGGATGCAGATGGCTATGTATATACCGATGAAATCTGTGATATTCATACACCGTTGGAGGAGGGAGAAATTTCACTTTCTTCTTCGGCAGGTGAAGGTGGAACGATTTCACCTTCCGTAAATGTAGCAAAGGGTGCGAATGTTACATTCTATATCACCCCTCATAATGGATACCGGATTAAGGATGTTATCGTGAACGGACAGAGTCAGGGAGCGATATCAAGCTATACATTCAACAATGTACAGGAAAATGGAAGTATCAGTGTTACGTTTGAAAGCACGGGGGGAAATATAACGCCACCGCCGGAGAATACAACACAGGCACCGATACCAACCACACAGGATACAACCCAGGCGACGACGCAGGCACCACCTCCGGCATCGGAGACGACACAAGCACCGCCACCACAACAATAAAAATATAAAAAAGAAGTATCGGAAGATGATTCCGGTACTTCTTTTTTCGTGTATCCAGCGGATATAAAGATTGCGGTTTTTTAGTTCTTTGGCATTTTGGGTGAGAAAATAAGGGATGCAAAATAAGAAAATATAAGCGCTGCGGATGTTCCGACCGCTGCCATGGTGAAACCACCCCGGAACAATCCGAGAAAACCATCTTCGTTGACAGCATCCTTGATCCCGTTCCACAGATTGTATCCAAAGCCGGTAAGCGGAACGAATGCACCTGCACCGGCAAATTTTAAGAACGGTTCATAGACACCGATGGCTCCAAGGATGACACCGGTACAGACCAGAATTACCATGACTCTTCCCGGCATAAGCTTTGTTGTATCCATCAGAATCTGAGACAGGACACAGATGATGCCGCCAATCACAAAAGCAAGAATATAATCCATATAAAAATCTCCTCTCTGATAAGATTATGAAAGATGTTCGATCACAACAGCATGGGCAACACCGGGGATCGTCTGTCCTTCGTTAAAACTGACGGTGGATAGCAGAGCACCGGTAGGAACGAATAAGATACGTTTCCATTCAGACTGATCCAGTTGGTGCAGGATATAGCCGGCAAGTGTTACAGCCGCACAGCCACAGCCGCTTCCTCCACTGTGCGTGTCCTGTTCTTCGTTATAGAAGATTTCCACACCACAGTCCATGTGTTGGGGTTCGATATCATAGTCGTTATCCCGAAGCAGTTTGATCAGAATTTCACTGCCGACTTTTCCGAGATCACCGGTGATGATCTTATCAAAATAAGCTGGCTTGACACCGAGATCTTCGAGACATTGGTAGATGACATCGGCTGCGGCCGGTGCCATGCAGGCGCCCATATTCATATTGTCCCGCACACCGTAGTCTACAATTTTCCCGGTTGTAACGGAAGTGATGCGAGGATATTCTTTCATCGGCTGGTCCTTTGTTGTAGCAGATACAAGAAATGCACCACTGCCTGTGACCGTCCAGGTGGCGGAGAGTGGACGCTGGTTGCCATATTCCAGAGGAAAACGGAACTGCTTTTCCGCACCGCCGAAATGACTGCTTGTGACGGCGATGACATGGGACGCATAACCGGCGTTTACAGTCATGGCTGCCAGGGAGAGCGCCTCTCCGCAGGTCGAACAGGCACCATACAGACCGAAGATCGGAATCTGAAAATCTTTGAGACCGAAAGTGGAGCCGATCAACTGTCCGAGAAGATCTCCACCGAAGATATAACGTATTTTTTCTTTGTCAATACCGGATTTTGTGATAGCTGTCTGGACGGCGCGCCGGACCATTTCAGACTCGCCTTCTTCCCAGGAATCCATACCAAAGGCAGGATCCGGCTCAATCTGGTCAAAATAAGAGGCGAGTGGGCCCTGACCTTCCATTTCTCCTACGATGGACGCGCAGCTCAGGATAGCCGGCGGACAGTCAAAGCGGATTGTCTGTTTTCCGATGGCTTGATTTGTTTTTTCTTGTTCGATTGATTTCATAGGAACTCCTTTCTATAAATTTGCTTATAATAATTTGAAAATCCAATAGATAAAACCGGCAACAAAACTTACGACAATACCGAACAGGATGACCGGACCTGCAATGGTGAATACTTTTACACCTTTTCCGAACACTTCTCCTTCTTTTTTGTACTCAATGGTCGGAGAAGCAACGGAATTTGCAAAACCGGTAATCGGAACCAGTGCACCGGCACCACCGTATTTCGCTAGTGGTTTATAGAGATTAAATCCGGTGAACAGAACCGACAAAAATACTAAAATGATGGAGCAGATACTCATGGCATCTGCTTCTTCGTAATGAAACTGCATGGTGCAGATATTGAAGATTACCTGTCCGAGAAGACAGATACAACCACCTACGAGGAAGGCGTGAAGACAGTTTTTAAAACAACTATGTTTGGGCGTGATGGCGTCCACATAACGGTTGTAGTCTTGGTCGTTTTGTTTTACTTTCATAATAATCGACTCCTTTTTCTATGATTTTAAGAAGGGAAAAATAAAATCTGCCAGGCACAGCCAAGTGCTTTTCCAAGTGCGGCTGCTGCAATCACATAAGGTAACCAGGTTCTTATATTTAGCCTCCGTGACAGAATCGGCATAACCTGCAGTGTCTCTGCCAGGGCACCTGCCAGACAACCGATGAATAGTCCGCCGAACAGGTTGAAGATACAAAAACCGGCAAGTCCCACCGGAACCCGAAGCCCGAACAGATACGCCGCATTTCCGACAGTCACACCAGATATGATCATGGATTCAATTATGTGAATCTGTCTGCCGGACTTGGTTTGTTCGCCAAGCTTATCAAAGATACCAAGCATGGTGATAAAAGCGACAAAACCGGCAGAAACCGCACTTCCGGCACAGATACAGAAAAGGCAGTAAGCGAAGGTTTTAATCAACATCCAGACTCGTCCCTTCCCTTGCGCTGTCCACGACAATCGTGTCGTTCACATCCCGCTCGTATAATCGCATTTGTACCTGCAAAGGGGTAGGGTCATCGACTTTTTTGTGGTTTAGTCCGTGGTTGAAGAATAAAAGCATGCCAAAGAATAAACCAACACAGTAAAAGAGAATCCCGAATTTATATCCCGCGTTTGTTGTGACTGCTTCCGTTCCGGTAAACATCTGATACAGATCCTGCAGCAGGCCGATGGCTCCGACATCTCCGTTGTAGGACATGATGGAAAAGGCGGTGCCAAAAAAGGCGAGCAGCAATAAGAAGAATGCTTTTATTTTTCCGGTTCTTTTATGACCATCGCTTAAGTTGCGGTAGTAGACAACGCATTCCGGACTCCCGACATTTTGCACGGTGAGCTGTTTGTTGTATTTCAGTATTTCACCAATAACGGCAAGTGCATTTACAACTAACTGTCCCTGCTCATTGTCTGAGAAAGAAAATAGCTTTATATTTTTGACAGCATGCGCAATGTCGGGTGAACTGCAAAACACAGAAGAAATATCTTCAATGTGAACCAGTTTAGATGAAACCATAGTGCTTGCATCCAGAGAAATATAAACCGTTATTTCAGGCGCTCCTGTATGATTCATGGCTTGTTTCCCTTCTTTTTTGTTTATTTGATATATATGGATAGTATGAGAATTTTTTGCAGGTATATCCTGTTAAATTCTAGCAAGAACATTTCATTTTTTGTCGAGTTATGGTAAAATAAACAATGATTATGTTTAGAAACAGGAATCATGAAGGGAAACGAATCAGAATATGGAATTAGAGCAGATACGAAAACGGATTAATATGGTAGATGACGATATGCACCATTATTTCGCAGATCGGTTGGGATATTCAGAAGACGTGGCGGAGGCGAAGCTGAAAACCGGAGACAGTGTCTATAAGCCGGAGCGGGAGAAACAGGTGTATGCACGATTTCCGGGAGACCGGGATGAAGAAAAACTGTATCGGTTGTATGTGCGGAAAGTCATGCAGTTATCGCGGTATCACCAATATGGGATCTTTCTTGAAAAAGGAATTGCAGACGAAGAATTTGAGACACAATATGATGCTGTGGCAGCAGATGTGAAGGAAGCCGGCCATGCAGAGGTATTTATAAGGATTGAGATGACACCGGATGCGCAGACGGAACAGGGAATGTCTGTGCAGGATATGCTTTCCCTGCTTGGAGACTTTGGAACCGAAGTAACTGCCCTACAGCACGAAGAAGAAAAGATGTGTGTGACATTCCGTATTCGCGGACCGGAAACTCTTGAATCACAACGAAGGTTATTTTACATGTTATACAAAGAAAGTGTAACGTATAATATGTATAAAATATAAGATGCATTAAGAGGACGATTATTTAACATATTAGGAGGAACACAATGCTCATTACTGATGGACACGTCGTTGATCCTGCAACCGGATTGCATGAGATTGCAGACGTATTGATTGAACAGGATTGTATAAAGAAAATTTATGTGCGAAGCCGCGGCGAGCAGGCGGATTACAACGAAGCCCAGGAAAATGGACATCTTGTGATCGACGCAAAGGGCAAATATGTGATGCCGGGATTTATCGATCTGCATGTACATTTCCGGGATCCGGGACTGACATACAAGGAAGATATCATCACAGGTTCGCGTGCAGCGGCAGCCGGTGGTGTGACAACTGTATGTGCGATGCCAAACACAAAACCGGTTGTCGATAATGTGGAAGTACTGCAGGATATCTTACAGAGGGCAGAGCATGCCTATGTGCATGTGAAGCAGCTTTCCTCTATCACGAAAGGCATGGAGGGAAAAGAACTTGTCGATATGGAAGCAATGTTAAAGGCAGGTGCGGTTGCATTTTCCGAGGATGGTAAGAGTGTCATGGATATCCGTGTTTATCGCGCGGCAATGAAGAAAGCAGCCGAGCTTGGAGCAGTGATTATGGCACACTGCGAGGATAAGGATCTCGTTGGAAAAGGCGTATTAAATGAAGGTGTTGCATCCGAGAAGTTTGGTGTGCCGGGCATTCCGAATTCAGTGGAGGATGTCATCACAGCGCGTGATATTTTCCTTGCACATGAGACAGGAGCAAAGCTTCATATCTGTCATTGTTCCACAATTGGAACGGTGGAACTCATGAGGATGGCAAAGCGGCTTGGGGCGAATGTTACTGCAGAGGTATGCCCACACCATTTCACATTGACAGATGCAGATATCAAGGAAGCAGACAGCAATTATAAGATGAATCCTCCACTCCGTACGGAGAAGGATGTAAAGGCGTTGGTGGAAGGCCTGGTAGACGGAACAATGCCGGCGATCTCGACCGATCATGCACCACATTCTGACGAGGAGAAGAGTCAGTTCTTCGACAAAGCACCATTTGGAATCGTGGGTCTGGAGACATCAGCTGCACTTACATATACAGCGCTTGTTGCACCGGGGCTGATGGATATCATGGATATGGCAACGAAGATGAGTTACAACCCGGCGAAGATTATCGGCATCGATGATAAGTATGGCAGATTGACACCGGGTGCAAAGGCGGATATCGTGATTTTTGATCCGGAAGAGACATGGGTTGTCGATCCGGTCAAGTTTGAATCGAAGGGACACAATACCCCATATACCGGTCAGACATTGGTTGGAAAGGTTATGACAACAATCGTAGATGGTGAGCTTCGTTATAATGGAGCAATTATAGAGGATCAGTAGGATCATGCATATGTGTATAGCACATAATTAGAATGACACCGAATATTAGATTATTATTAGGAGGACAAATAAATGATTAACGAGTTAGTAGCACAGATTGAGAAGAAGGACGCGCCGATTGTTGTTGGGTTAGACCCAATGCTTTCCTATGTACCGGAGTACATCCGTAAGAAAGCATTTTCTGAGTATGGCGAGACTTTGAAGGGTGCAGCCGAGGCAATCTGGGAATATAATAAAGGAATTATCGATGCAACTTATGATCTGATTCCGGCAGTGAAGCCACAGATTGCGATGTATGAGCAGTTTGGAATTGAAGGACTGATTGCATTCCATAAGACGTGTGCATATGCAAAGGAGAAAGGGCTTGTGATCATCGGTGATATCAAGCGTGGCGACATCGGTTCTACATCAACTGCATATGCAGTCGGACATCTCGGCAAGGTGCAGGTTGGAAGCAAGGAATACGCTGGTTTTGATGAGGATTTCGTAACAGTCAATCCATATCTTGGAACAGACGGTGTGAAGCCGTTTGTTGATGTATGTAAGCAGTACAATAAGGGGATCTTCGTACTTGTAAAGACATCCAATCCATCTTCCGGTGAGTTTCAGGATCAGCTTGTGGGTGGCCGTCCATTGTATGAGCTTGTCGCTGAGAAGGTCGTTGAGTGGGGCGAAGCCTGCATGGGTGATACCTATAGCAATGTCGGCTGTGTTGTTGGTGCTACATACCCGGAAATGGGTAAGGTACTTCGTAAGCTGATGCCGAAGACATATATCCTTGTACCGGGTTATGGTGCACAGGGTGGTAAGGCCGCAGATCTTGTACATTATTTCAATCCAGACGGACTTGGTGCAATCGTCAACTCTTCCCGCGGCATCATCGCTGCTTATAAGCAGGATAAGTATGCATCGTTCGGTGAGACCGGATATGCAGATGCAAGCCGTCAGGCAGTCAAGAACATGATTGCCGACATCAATGGAGCAAGAGCAGGCCACTAATAAATACAAGGCAGCAGATTTATCGATGCATTTAGAAGATAAGAGGAGTCGAAAATGGGAAAGATAAAGATGGAGGCGAAGATCGTCCGTCAGGATGAGATCGCCACAGATATATACTCAATGGTGATACAGGCACCGGAGATTGCCAGTCAGGCAATACCGGGACAATTTATCGATGTGTATTCTGCAGATGGAAGCAAATTGCTTCCACGACCGATCAGTCTGTGTGAGATTGACCGTGCAGCAGGCACACTCCGAATTGTATATCGTATTGCAGGAAAAGGCACAAAGGAATTCTCGATGCTCACATCCGATCACACGATCACGATACTCGGACCACTTGGAAACGGATTTACAAAGAAGGATAAGAAGGCAATCCTGATCGGCGGCGGAATCGGTATTCCACCGATGCTGCAGCTTGCGAAGGAACTTACATGCGAGAAGTCAATCGTGCTAGGATTCCGCGATGAGGAATTCTTATCAGAAGAATTTGAACCATATGGTACAGTTTACAAATCCAGCGACAATGGTGCCATCGGAGTCAAAGGAACGGTTATGGATGCGATTCGTGAGTACGGCATCGAAGGCACAGAAATCTATGCCTGTGGACCAACACCGATGCTCCGTGCGATCCAGAGCTATGCACTAGAACATGGCATCGAAGCACAGTTATCTTTAGAAGAGCGCATGGCATGCGGCGTGGGTGCCTGTCTTGCCTGTGTGTGCAAATCGAAGGAAATAGATGACCATTCGCAGGTAAAGAACAAACGCGTATGCAAGGATGGTCCGGTATTTTATGCTGAGGAGGTGGAGCTTTGATGAATACAAAGGTAAGTATTGCAGGTGTGGAGCTTAAGAATCCGATCACTGTTGCATCCGGCACATTTGGCTCCGGTATGGAATACGATGAGTTCGTAGATTTAAATCTCCTTGGAGCGGTAACGACAAAGGGCGTAGCAAATATTCCGTGGCCGGGCAACCCGACACCGCGTGTTGCAGAGACCTATGGTGGCATGATGAATGCAATCGGATTGCAGAATCCGGGAATTGATACATTTGTGAAGCGGGATATCCCATTCTTGAAGGAGAAGGATACGAAGATTATCGTCAATGTGTGCGGGAAAAGCACCGAAGATTATCTGGACGTTGTAGAGCGACTTGGCGATGAGCCGGTTGACCTTCTGGAGATCAACGTATCGTGTCCGAACGTGAAAGAGGGAGGTATCGCATTTGGACAGGATCCAAAAGCACTGTATGATATCACGAAGGCAATCAAGGCGAAGGCAAAACAGCCAATCATCATGAAGCTTTCTCCGAATGTCACAGATATTACAGAGATGGCGAAGGCAGCCGAGGCAGCCGGAAGTGATGCACTTTCCCTGATCAACACCTTGACCGGTATGAAGATTGATATAAAACGCCGTGCATTTGCAGTGGCAAACAAGACGGCTGGTGTGTCCGGTCCGGCGATCCATCCGATTGCGGTGCGTATGGTATATCAGGTGGCAAATGCCGTGAAACTGCCGATTATCGGTATGGGCGGTGTAATGAATACCGAGGATGCACTGGAGATGATTATGGCCGGTGCGACTGCCGTTGCGGTTGGAACAGCGAATTTCCACAATCCATATGCAACCGTTGAGATTATAAAAGGAATTGAGGAATATATGCAGGCAAATGGGGTAGAAGATATCAACACCCTGATTGGCTGTGTAAAATAAATGATTATGGGTTTGTTCAAAAAACGAAGATATTATTTTACAGATTCATCGTTTGCAGGTGACACGATCATCGCAGACTGCATGGGTGGCATCGCGCTTGCGATTGAGGTTGTCAGTGTGATCGTATCCATTGCGACTGCGGGACATGTACCCGAGGTGTTCGGGATGCTTTACATCATCGCCATGCTGTTGTCAATCGTGGGCGGAATCTTTGCCCGTATGGGTCTGCAGTCCCAGAAGGGTGGCGTGCGTGGCAAGCGGATCTCCATCTGGTTAAACATTGTATCCTTTGTTGTTCCGATCATAATCATTTTATTAGCCAGATTTTAAGTCTTCGGACGAGGTAGGAGGAAACTATGAACGATGCAGATTTGCAGGAGCGCATGCAGCTTGCGATAGAACGAATCAGTGAAATAAAGGAAGAGGATCAGCCAATCTGGGACACACTTGCCAAGATGGATGCAGGCGTGAAGGATCTTAAAATGTATTTTGACAGTGTGGCGGAATTTATTCTGTATGTGTATGATGTGTATGAGATTGTGTCACAGCCGGGCAGGATCGACCTTCCGCTTTCAAAATTACAGGAGATCAATCACAATTTATATGCGGATATTTTGCCGGAGCATTATGACATAAGCTTTGCAAATCCGGATTATGCGGTGGAAAAACTTGGTGTATATGGTCAATATTTATGCATGTTATACGCGGAAATCCGCGCTATGATTGTGTACGCATATGAGAATGAGATGCAGGCGATGGTTTCCCTGATGGAGCTTTTCTTAGAGGTGTATGGAATCTTTACCGCATCCGGGGATGAGAAGCTTCCGGACGAGAAGGAAATCAAGGAAGCTATCTATTACTATATGTATGATTATGCTGATGTGCTTGTATCAAGAAGGATCCGTGAGACGGTTACATGCGTGAACCCATTTGCATATGACATCGTCATGCAGAGTGATCTTATGACACCGGATTATCTGTATGCTTATGGTGAATATATCGGTGAAAATGAGCTTCGAATGGCGCAGTATTTAGCGAAGCTTCCGGAGGAAAAAATCGAAAGTCTGGCACACACGTACGTGCAGGGCTTTATCAAGGGCTTTGAGACGATGCGAATTGATATCAGCCCGAAGAAGTCTGTGAATATCCGTTATGCAATTGGACAGGAGCGTATGGTGAAAGCGGCAATCCGCATGTTCGAGCAGGAAGGATTGTCTGCGATTTTATTCAGGTATCCGGTCAGCCGTATGAACCGGAAGGGAACGATCCGCACCGGATACGCTGCGACACCGGCGAACAAGCAGTATGAGTATGACCATGCAGGGGATGATGCGGTATTCTTCGACCGTGCATATATGGAGCGCAAGCTTGAAGTCATGCAGCAGACCTATGAGCAGGAGAAAGAAGCTGCCCGTGTCTATGCAGGACCTGCGGTCATTGAAGTGTTCGGTGAAGAACCATTCAGCCCACAGACAAAATCAACAGTATGGAAATTATCCGACAAGCAGCAGAAGATGTCTGTGGAATATGGGTCGAAGGTAGCGGAGATCACAAACCGCTACATTCCGCACGATCAGTATAGCTTCACGATCATCGCATATCCAATCCCGGAGATTGGTGCGGATTTCGAGGAAATCTTCGATGCTGTTGTGGAAGTCAATACGCTTGATAATGAGAAATACAAATCCATCCAGCAGACCATGATTGACTGCCTAGATGACGCACAATATGTGCAGGTGTTCGGCAAGGGTGGAAATCAGACGGACATGAAGGTGATGCTGCACAAGATCAACCGCAGAACACAGACAAACTTCGAGAACTGTCTGGCAGATGTGAATATCCCGCTCGGAGAGGTATTTACTTCTCCGGTACTCAACGGTACGGAGGGAACGCTGCATGTGAGCCGGGTATATCTGAATGAATTAAAATACACAGACCTGAAACTCATCTTCAAGAACGGAAAGGTCGTGGATTATACATGTAAGAACTTCGCGGATGAGACAGAAAATAAACGGTTTATCAAGGAGAATCTGCTGTTCCATCATGAGACGCTCCCGATCGGAGAATTTGCGATCGGTACGAATACGACAGCATATGCGATGGCAAGAAAATACGATATCTTATATAAGCTTCCGATTCTCATCGTAGAGAAAATGGGACCGCATTTTGCAGTCGGTGATACCTGCTACAGCTACAGCGAGGACAGCCGCCTGTATAATCCGGATGGCAGGGAGATCGTAGCCAAAGAAAATGAATGCTCCGCACTCCGAAATTCCGGGGACAAAGAGGCACGGGCGGGCGCGTATTTCAACTGCCATACCGATATCACGATTCCATATGAGGAGATCGGCGGAATCTATGCAGTAAAATCGGATGGCACGAAGACGGCAATTATTGAAGACGGAAGATTCGTGCTCCCGGGTACGGAAGCGTTGAATGAAGCATTGCGGTAAGTGCTTTATGATAGGAAATTTGTCAGGAATCAGTCATGGATTCCTGATGGAAGTTATAGAAAAATTACAAAAATAAAAGATACAGGAAGGAAGAAAAAATGAGTACGAAAAAGATCGGTGATCTGATTACAGATAATATGGGGGTATATGAGGGAAAAACAAAGCTTTCGTTCGGAAAGCTGGTATTGCTCGGTATGCTTGCAGGTGCTTTTATTGCGATTGGTGCATCGAGCAGTAGTGCGGCAGTTTACGGAATTAGCAATACAGGACTTGCGAAGTCATTAGCAGGTGCAATCTTCCCGGTGGGATTGATGTTTGTTGTGCTGATCGGTGCAGAGCTTTTCACAGGTGACTGCCTGATGTCATTTGCTGTATTTGATAAGCGGATCAAGCTTCTCGATATGATTCGTGTATTGGTAGTTGTATTTATCACGAATCTGATTGGTGCGTGTATCGTGGTTGTGCTGGTGAACCGCTGTGGGCAGCTTGATTATGGAAACGGCGCGCTTGCAGCAGCAACGATTAAGACCGCTTATAATAAGATGAATTTAAGCTTCATGAAAGCATTTACATCCGGAATCATGTGTAACATCCTTGTATGTCTGGCAGTGCTTCTGGCAGGTGTGTGTCAGGATGCAATCGGAAAGATTTTTGCATGCTTCTTCCCAATCTGGGCGTTTGTGATTGCAGGCTATGAGCACTGTGTGGCAAATATGTATTATATTCCTGCAGGACTTCTTGCAAAGCACGGTGAGGCATATTATGATGCGGCAATTTCCGCAGGTATGACAGTGGAACAGCTTGACTCTATGACGGTTGGTAAGTTCTTCCTGAACAACCTGCTTCCGGTCACACTTGGAAATATCGTCGGTGGCGTTGTATTTGTAGCGTTACCGCTGTACCTGATTTACAGAAATAAAAACAAGGCAGAAGCATAAATCTTCTGCAGAAAGGACGTGAAATATGGCAAAACGTGTAATATGGATCGTACTTGACAGTGCAGGAATCGGAGCGGAGCCGGACGCAGACAAGTTCGGTGATGTAGGTTCTGACACATTCGGACATATATTAGAGACATATCCGGATGCAAAATTCGATAATCTGACGAAGCTTGGACTTCGGGCGATTGAGAAGACATCGTTTTATGATGAAGCAACAAAGAGCGATGTGATTGGTGTGTATGGAAAGGCACGGGAACTATCCAACGGAAAGGATACGACAACCGGACACTGGGAGATGATTGGGATTTATACGAAGCACGCATTTCCGACATATCCAAATGGATTTCCGCAGGAGATTATCGATGCATTTATCGAGCAGACCGATTGTGGAGCCATCTATGGAAATAAAGTCGCTTCCGGTATCCCGATTATCGCGGAATATGGAGAGGAGCACATGAAGACCGGATATCCGATCGTCTATACGTCGGCGGATTCGGTATTCCAGATCGCGGCGTCCGAGGAGAAGGTCGGACTTCCACGATTGTATGAGATGTGTGAGATTGCAAGAAGGATTTTAGTTGGCAAGCATGGTGTCGGACGCGTGATTGCAAGACCATTTGTACGAAAAGGCGATGGCTTCGAGCGTACGAGCAACCGGCGTGATTATGCGTTAGAGCCATCGAAGCACAACGTGCTGGTACATCTGGCAGATGCGGGCGTGCGGGTATGCGGAGTCGGTAAGATTAACGATATCTTCCATGGCAGCGGTATCTGCGCTTCGGTGCATACGACCGGGAATACCGATGGCATGAAGAAGACGCTTGACTATATGCAGACAGAACCGGAAGGGTTGATTTTTACGAATCTGGTTGATTTTGATATGAAATACGGACACCGCCGGGATACGCTTGGCTATAAGAATGCACTTGAAGAATTCGATGCATGGCTGCCGAAGCTGTATGCGCAGATGACGGACGAGGATATTTTGATTGTGGATGCCGATCATGGCTGTGATCCAACTTTCAAGGGAACCGACCACACACGGGAATATATTCCGGTTTTGATGTATGGAAAGGGATTGAAGCAGGGAACGGATCTTGGCACGAGACCGACCTTTGCGGATATTGGAAAGACGGTAGAAGAGTATCTGCTTGGAAGCTGCGTGGATGATGCGGAGGCAATTGGGAAGAGTTTTCTGCAGGATATCAGGTAGCTACGACACAGGGGGTGACGTTGGATGTATCGAATGTACGATATGATCATGAAGAAACGGAGCGGTGCAGAGCATACTGCAGATGAAATCCGTTTTATCGTGGAAGGGTTTACGAAGGGAGAAATCCCGGATTATCAGATGAGTGCGTGGCTGATGTGTGTCTACTACAAAGGCATGACGCACAACGAGACCTGCGCGCTGACACATGCGATGGCACAAAGCGGCGACCAGCTCAGTCTTGCAGCCATCCACGGTGTGAAGGTGGATAAACATAGTACCGGAGGGGTCGGGGACAAGACAACATTTATCGTGGCACCGATCCTTGCAAGTCTGGGTGTGCCGGTTGCAAAGATGAGCGGCAGAGGACTCGGACACACGGGCGGTACGATAGATAAGCTAGAGTCAATTCCGGGTTTCTGCGTGAGTATCCCGGAGGCAGAATTTATTGAACACGTCAATTCCATGAAGCTGGCACTTGTCGGACAGACTGGTGATCTGGCACCGGCAGATAAGAAGATCTATGCGCTGCGTGATGTGACAGCGACGGTTGACAGTCTGCCGCTCATTGCATCTTCGATTATGAGCAAGAAGCTTGCAGCAGGTGCGGATGCAATCGTGCTGGACGTGAAATGTGGCAGCGGGGCATTTATGAAGAATGAAGCAGATGCAAATGCGCTGGCACAGATCATGGTCGATATCGGTAAAACCGCAGGCAGAACGTGTTACGGTGTGATCACCGATATGAACGAACCTCTTGGCTGCAAGGTTGGCAATGCACTTGAAGTAATCGAAGCGGTGCAGGTGTTGTCGATGAAGAATGTGAAACCTTATCTCACATATGACACGCATGGCACAAGCGGGGATACAGACGTGCAGAGCTGGTGTGATACCTATAGTACAAGCGAAAATATAGCGCAACAGGGATGTGGTGCGGACCGCACAGACATGGCAGATTGTGCGTGCATGGAAAATCGTGCAGGCTACGACATGCATGGGATTCACCGCCTGCTTACCGTGTCACTCACGTTGGCGGCATATATGTATATGGCAGCAGGAAAATCCGATGATTTTGAAGATGCGAAGGCACAGTGTGAAAAAGCAATCGAGAGCGGTGCGGCACTTGCCAAGTTCAAAGAGTTCGTGGAAGCACAGGGCGGTGATGGCACATACATCGACGATGTGAACAAATTCCGGCTTGCTGCAAACTGTGTGCCGATCATCTGCGAAGCGGATGGATATCTGGCAGCCTGTAACACAAGTGAGGTTGGAATGGTGAATCTGATTTTGGGCGGTGGACGTGCGACGAAGGACAGCACGATCAACTTAGGTGTCGGGCTTGATATCAGAAAGCATCTGGGGGATGCGGTGCGAAAGGGTGACGTGCTTGCCTATATGTATATTGATGACATGGGTGTATCGGAAGAAGCGAAGAATCGGCTTCTCGGTGCATATACGGTGGAGCAAAAACAAATAAAACCAGAGAAACTTGTGAAAGATGTAGTGATGTAAGGAACATACGATAACATAACAGCAACAAATACTGTTTCCTTTATCGGGAGATAGTGATACAATACAATATATTTAACATCAAGGAGGCAGAACAAAATGAGAGTAGCAGTGATTATGGGATCCACAAGTGATCTTCCGAAAGTAGAACCGGCAATCAAGATTCTGAAGGATTATGGCGTACAGGTTGATGTGCGGTGCCTGTCAGCACACCGTGCACATGCAGGACTTTCCGCATTTATCGAGGAAGCAAACGGAAACGGCACAGAAGTGTTTATTACAGCCGCAGGTATGGCAGCCGCACTTCCGGGCGTTGTTGCAAGCCAGACCGTACTTCCTGTCATTGGCGTACCAATCTCCGGTTCCGTACTTGATGGACAGGATGCGCTTTACTCTATCGTGCAGATGCCATCCGGAATTCCGGTTGCAACCGTAGCTATCAACGGTGCAAAGAATGCTGCATATCTCGCATTGCAGATTATCGGTGTGCAGCATAAGGAGGTACAGGAAAAGCTTCTGGCAGAGAGAAAACAGATGGAAGAAAATGCTTTGAAGGCAAACGAAGAGGTTATCGCGAAATATAACTAGGAACCGGTAACTTGCAGTGATAATACCAATTTTTAACAAAAATCCATTTTACTTTACTATCTTTATCAAGTATAATAAAAGCAACGTGGATTTCACGGTATGAAGATGAGAATTATAGGAGGGTTTTATTACAATGGGAATTTTACAGAGATTTAAAGACATTATGGCTTCAAATATCAATGCACTTCTCGATAAGGCAGAAGATCCGGAGAAGATGATTGATCAGACACTCCGCAACCTGACAAAGGATCTTGCAGAGGTTAAGAAAGAGACTGCAGCTGTTATGGCAGACGAGCAGAGATGTAAGCGTGAGCTTGATGAAGTGAATTCAGAGATTGCAAAGATGCAGGCATATGCAGAGAAGGCGCTTCTTGCGGGTAATGAAGCAGATGCTATGAAGTTCTTAGAGCAGAAGAACCAGCTTACAGCGAAGCAGGCAAGTTTACAGCAGACATATGATGTTGCTGCCGCAAATGCAATGAAGATGCGTCAGATGCATGACAAACTTGTGACAGATATCAATCAGCTTGATTCCCGCCGTGATGCAATCAAGGCAAAGATGAAAGTTGCTAAGACTCAGGATCGTCTGAACAAGATGACAAACAATCTGTCAGATTCTGCAAGTAGCATGGCAGCTTTTGATCGTATGGAAGCAAAGGCAAATGCAATGCTTGATCAGGCAAATGCTATGACTGAATTAAATCAGACAACACAGGAGAGTGGCATCGACAGTTTAGCAGCCAAGTATGATGCAGCTCCAAATGCAGCTGTACAGGATGAACTGGCAGCGATGAAGGCAAAGTTAGGTTTACAGTAAACCGATGCCGGGATTAAATGACAAACAGTTAGAGGCCTGTTGTACAACCGACGGGCCTTTACTTATTTTAGCTGGTGCGGGCTCCGGAAAAACCAGAGTGATCACGCACCGGATCGCATATCTGATTGATGAGATGTCAGTCAATCCATACAATATACTGGCAATCACATTTACAAACAAGGCTGCGGCAGAGATGCGGGAACGAGTAGACAATCTGGTAGGGTTTGGCGCAGAGAGTGTATGGGTATCGACATTCCATTCGATGTGTGTTCGAATCTTACGAAAACATATTGACAAGATCGGTGGAACAAGCAGTTTCACAATCTATGATGCAAGCGAACAGAAGACGGTTGTAAAAGAAGTGTTGAAGTATCTGCAATTAGATCCGAAGTTATATCCGGAGCGGGCGATGCTTTCAGCTATATCGAAGGCAAAAGAAGGGTACATGACACCGGACGATTACGAGAAGGAACATGCGGCAAGTTTCCGGGATCAGAAGATTGCAGAGGTTTACCGGGAGTATCAGAAGCGTCTGCAGAGCAACAATGCGCTTGATTTTGATGATCTGATCTTTAAGACAATCTTTCTTTTTGAGACGAATCCGGATGTGCTTGACGAATATCAGACACGGTTTCAGTACATCATGGTTGACGAGTATCAGGATACGAACCATACACAGTTTATATTGGTGAAGATGCTGGCAGCGAAATACCGGAACTTATGTGTCGTGGGTGATGACGACCAGAGTATCTATAAGTTCCGGGGTGCGAACATCTACAATATCCTGAATTTTGAGGAAGAATATCCGGACGCCAAGGTCGTAAAGCTGGAGCAGAATTATCGTTCCAAGGCAAATATCTTAAATTCTGCGAATGCGGTGATCGCGAACAATGAGGGCAGAAAGGATAAACGCCTCTGGACAGAGCAGGAGGATGGCGAGAAGGTAACATTTACGCGCTATGGTACGGAGTACGAGGAGGCAAATGGTGTTGCATCCCGAATCAAAACCTTGAAGAATCAAGGGGTATCGCTGGATGATATCGCAATCTTATATCGTACAAATGTACAGTCGCGTGTGCTTGAGGAAAAGCTTCTGTATGAGAATCTTCCATATAAGATCTATGGTGGACAGAATTTCTATGGCAGAAAAGAAATTATGGATCTGGTAAGCTATCTGAAGGTGCTTGCAAATCCGATTGACGATCAGGCAATCAAGCGTATTATCAATGTGCCGAAGCGGGGGATTGGTGCGACAACCGTGGATAAGCTTGATATGTATGCGCAGACAAATGGATATAATCTGTATGATGCACTGTTAGATATCGAAGAAGTACCGGGCATGACACGAAACGTGGAGAAGATCCGCAAGTTTACGGACATGATAGAAGGCTTTAAGGCGCGTCTGGTGCAGGGTGAATTCATCAGTGAAGTATTCGATGCAATCATGGATGAAAGTGGATATCGTGAAGCTCTTACCGCTGAGGCAACGGATGAAGCACGTACCCGATTAGATAACTTAGAAGAACTTAAAAATAAGATTGTAACTTACGAGGAGAGCGCAGAAGCGCCGACGCTGACCGGTCTTCTTGAAGATATTGCACTTGTGGCAGACACTGAGGAGGAAGACGAAGATGGTGTGCCAACCGCGAAGGTGACGTTGATGACGTTGCATAGTGCAAAGGGATTGGAGTTTCCGTATGTATTTATGACAGGTATGGAAGAACGGTTATTCCCGAGCGGAATGGCACTTGATTCCGATGATCCGGATGCATTAGAAGAGGAACGAAGACTGTGTTATGTCGGAATCACACGTGCGATGGAGAAGCTGTATATGACGGCTGCCGGACAGCGTATGGTACATGGTTCGACGAATTTTGAAGAGGTATCGCGCTTTGTCAAGGAGATTCCGAAACATTATCTGGAGTACGAAGAGAAGGCTTTTGGCTATGCACCGTCGAATATGGATCGGATTCCATCAAAGAAACCGGCAGAACAGGTGATTCAACTGAAAGCATATGGAAAGAATAATCCGTATACACGATCTGCCACAGCAAATGCGAACCCGAGTGCTAATCCGGGATTTGGCAAAGCATTTCCGATGGGCGGATCTACAGCGTCTGCTCCGACAAGCTATGAGGTAGGTGACAAAGTGCGCCATATCAAATTTGGCAATGGTGAAGTTATCGATGTAATCCCATCCGGCAGCGATCAGGAAATTGTCGTGAATTTTGACCGTGTCGGTGCAAAACATTTATTTGCATCTCTTGTAAAAATGAAAAAGTTGTAAATCACGGTAGAAATATCAGATAAGCTGTGGTAAAATTAATTTATCAGTAGCGATGAAAGGAAGGTAGAAAACTATGAGAAAGTGTTGTGACGAAGTAAAAGTTGTAAAAGAAGACGAGTGCGTAACAGAAGCTAAAAATGCGTTTTTCTCTGTTGCATTGATCGTTGGTATTCTGACAATTATCGTAGGTATCTGCGTAGCAGTTTATAAGTATCTGACACCGGATTACTTAGATGATTTCGATGATTACGATGATGACTTTGATGATAGCTTCTTTGATGATGACGATGCAGAGGCATCCACAGAGGAGAAGAAGGACGAAGAATAAAACATACTTCGTAAAGATGGTTACAAAAACCTGTTACGCCAGAAACGGTGTGGCAGGTTTTTTGCGTTTAAACAGTCAAAAAAAGCATTCTTTTATAGGTACGAAATATTGAAAAAACAGACTATATCATGTAAAATATTATGTTAATAATGGGTTACTGTCGATATAGATATCAGATGGTAATTATTCTTAATTTTTCTCTGCACAGTGGGATGTCAGAGTTTATCATAAATCGTTCAAATGCATAAATGCGAGGATGCATTTGAAAATAAAAAAATGGAGGATGGAGTTTATGAACAAGCAAAAAAACAAGAAAAAAGTAATCGCATTTCTGCTTTCGATGTTGATGTTAATTTCATTATTCCAGAACATCAGCTACACACCGGTTGCGGAAGGTGGGGAGACAGAGAGTGTTGCATCGGAGAGCGATGCAGAAACATTACAGTTATTGCAGGAAGATTCAGTGATTGCTGTGCAATCAAATGATATTGAATTGCAGGGAACCGGTAATAATATGACATCCGGAGAAAATAAATTTTCGGTAACTGGATATGATATACAAGTAAAAAAAGGAAATAAGTATGAGTCGATTAAAGATTCAGATAGTATTTATGCCGGACAAGACATTCAATTAACTTTTAACTGGAAATTGGAGAATGGTGCAATTCCTGCAAACAGTCAGTATACAATTTCAGCGACAACAAACAAAAGTGGTATAAACATTCCACCAAATGCAACGGGCGGATTGTATGATTCGAGAAATACACAGCAAGGAAAGAGTGTTGGATATTATGTTGTAAATAATGATGGAAGTATTACAATTACATTTACGGACGCCGAATATCTTACATCAAAAGATGGACGAATAGGAACGGTATCTTTTTCAGGAACAATAGAAAACCTGAATGATAGTAAGAAGGATAATACAAAACAAAATTTAATTTTTGGAGAGTATAGTTCTTCTCCGAAATATTATGTTTCTGATACGGAGAGCAGCGCAAGCGTACAAAAATATCAGTCTGCAAAGAAAAGGACGGATGCAGGATATCAAATAACATATCGGGCAAGGGTTTCAGCATCAAACGGAACTGTAACAAATATCAATTTGAAAGATACACCAACACCTGCTGGGAAATTTGGCGCTGTTACAGATGTAAAAATTGTAGAATCATCAGGAAACACATTAAACAATAATACCGATTATAATTCCTGGGGTGAAGCAGTGGATGCAGTGAAGGGGGCAACATTCTATAAAGACGGCTATGTAACGATAGAGTATAAGGTCACAGTATCAGATGATGCTATATTATCAAGCAGTAATTATAAAAACACATTAAGTGGTACATATACAAGTAATCGTTCAGATGAGACAAAAAATACAAACCCGTCTGAAGTTACATTGAATTTAACAAAACCGGAGGTAAATAAGAGCGCGCTCAGTTATGATTCGTCTACAGGAAACGTGACGTGGAAGATTGAGATTAAAGTGGGAGATATGTATGATAGTTCAAAACCTGTCTTGTCTAATTATGTGACTAACATAGAAGATATATTAGGAGAAGGATTAAAAGATCCGGCACCGACCATTGGTGTAAATGACCCAAATTGGATATCAGATGGAAACGGAACATTTACTTATACATATACAACTACAGTTACAGATGATGTAAAAAATTCTTTGGTGGATCAAACTGTAAAAAATACAGTAAAAACTACTCTGAAAAATGGAGATCAACTATCCAAAGATGCAACCTATACAATAAGTGCAACAAAAGCATCAATTGAAAAAACTTTCAAGTCTTATGATCCGAATACAAAAACAATCACCTGGGAAATAACTGCTAAGGATATACCACAAGGTGTAACAAACATAACATTAGTTGAAAATACAGTATATTATTGGATTCAAGGGGCAACTGTTGGAAAACACAGTTTGGAATCTTCGATTACCTTGAATGGAAAAAATTATTTGGAAAATGACTTTACGGAGAATGGCGTATTTGCAAACGGAAGATATGTACTTACTAATTCAGATGTAAAATCTTTTGTGGCAACTGTAACAACGAAGATAACTGATACAAGTACATCGGGACGAGTATATAGAAATGGAGCTACGCTTGAGTATACATCAGGAAATAAAACACAAACAATTGGTGAAGTTACAGCAGATTTTGAAGATTCATCTAATTTGCTTACGAAGACAGGTGAGGTAAATGATAGTGGCAATACTATAAACTATACTGTTTCGTCGCTGGTAAATGTACTTGAATCTGGAAAGAATTTTGAATTTAAGGATACTTTGCCGGAGGGCATGGAATTGACCGATGCAGTGAAAGTAGGATATGGACCATATACGTATTCTATTACTGATTTGACAGGTACTGGTTCGAATACAACAAAGGCTGGCGATAAGGACTTTTCTATTACGGTCCCATATACGGAAGCAATGAAAAATGCAGCGGCAAATCAGAAGATATATGTATATTTGCAATATAGTGCTAAAATTTCGGATGAAGCAGCTTTTGTAAAAGGTGGACAGGCAAAGGAATTTACAAATACTGCATCTGCAACTTATGATAGTAAATCAATAGGAACTGCCTCGGATAAGAAGACATTAACACCGAAGAAAATAGTTTCTAAAAGCGCAGAGTATACGCAGATTTCAGCTCCGTTTATCCATTATACGATTAAGGTGAACGAGAATGGATTGACGCTTAATAATGGAAATCCATTAACAGCGGTTGATACGATTGGAAGTGCGCTTACATTTACAAGTCCGGATGATTATGAAAGTCAGTTTGATAAGGATAAGTGCCCGATTGTGGTTACAGATAAAAATGGGACTCCATTAGGTGCTAGTTATGTTATTAGTTCAGATAAACATACGATTACATTTACTATACCAGACGGAAAATGTGTAATTATAAAGTATAGTGCGATTGCTCCGAAGAAAACCCAGCTTACCACGGAAAATTCGACAAATAAATTCACATTGAGTGGATTTTCCAATAATTATATGGAGGATTCATTTTCCTTTAATCAGATGTCATTTACACCGACTGGAACAGCGGAAAGTAATATCAGTAGTATTACAATACGAAAATTCTGGACAGATGGAAATCAGCAGCTTGCACTGCACGGTTCAAAATTCAGATTAGAGTCTGTTAAGTATGATAAGTTAACAAATGTTGTATCACCGGTGACTTTGTCTGGAAATAGTAATTCGATTGTTCGTGATAATATAACGCTTGGAAACGATGGAAAAGTAGTGATTGATAATTTACTTGTTAATCAGTTGTATGCATTATATGAAATTGATGCAGATGACAGTTTTGCATTGAACCGTGAACCTTATTATTTCTATGTAGGAGATACAAATAGTACATTCGATGTGCCAGCAAATACTAAGAAATTCGATGAAAATAACACGGTGTTAGGTTATGAAAATGAAAAAGCCGGAATATTGGTTGTCAAAAAATCAGTCGCAGGTTCTATAACGAAGGCAGAGGTGGAAGGTGTTGTAGAGTTTCAGGTCAAGGATAAGACAACAGGAAATTTGATTGGAACATACAAGCTGGGCGATGCGAACTTCCTATATGATCCGACTACGCAAACCTGGACATTAACATTAGATAATCTGAAAGCGGGAAATTACACTGTTGAAGAAACTGTATCAAATACGACATCTAAAATTGCACAGAAAGTAGAATATTCAACAGATGCGGGAACCACGTGGATTGCTGGAAAAAGTCTGGATATTGATGTTGTAAAAGAAACTACAACTAATGTTGAGTTTAAAAATACCTATACAACAGTTTCCACTATTGCGATTAGTAAGAGGACGACGGCTGGTGCAAATCTGACAGGGGCTTCTTTGGAGTTATATAAAGGAGATGGAACAACTGGAAGCGCATTTGCGTCGTGGACTTCCCAGTCTGCAACGCAACAGATTGCAGTGGATGATTCTGTGACAACTCCTGCACAGGATGCAGCAACAAAAGTAATAACAATTAACCCTGGCAGATATACATTGAAAGAAAAGATTGCTCCGGCAGGTTATGATAAAGCGAATGCGATAACTTTTGATGTGAGTGCAGATGGAAAAATCACATTAACAGGAAGCAACGGGCAGGTATCACCAGATCAAAAAACTCTGATCATGACTGATGAGAAGCTTGGAAGCCTGAAAATTGTCAAGGAAATACCAACGGATTCTGCACTTGGCTGGAACGATATAAAAGATACAATCAAATTCACTGTAAAGAAGGGGACAACGGTTGTTGGAGAATATACAGCAAATGATTTTTCTCTTAATAATGGTGGAAAATATGAGTGTGTTCTTTCTAATTTGGAGGCCGGTGATTATACGGTAATAGAAAGTGATGTTGATCGTGCAAATTACACAAGGAAAACGACATATCACGTAGGAACGAATGCAGAGACTGCGGGTGACAGTGGTGTCATAACTATAGCCAATGATGCAGATTCTACAATTACATATACAAATAAGTATGAAGTAAAAACTGGAAGAATTGCTGTCTATAAGACAATTGATGTGACAGGTATAACAGGATTGACGAAAGAAAATGCGGTTCGGAATTTAAAATTTGAGATTGCTAAAAAAACAAATCCTGAAACGGTTCTATGGTCAATTGATGGTGCTGCTATGAGCCAGTTGGCAGATGGGCGATATTATAAGGAATTGGATGCTGATGTTCCAATTGGCGATTATATTGTTACGGAGAAAAATACTCTGACCAGCGCGGCGGTGAAAACTTCTTATAGTTTTGGAGTGACAGCAAAAGATGGAGTAAGTGCAGAGATTTCTGTCAGAGATGGAGCACTTTCAGAAATTGCATATACAAATACGTATACTTCTGGAACAACGGTAAAAATCAGTAAAAAGGATATAACATCTTTGACAGAGTTGCCGGGGGCTTTGCTTCGATTATATAAAATAGAAGGAACAAATGCTATTTTAAAATCAGAATGGACATCCTCTGCAAATGAAAAGTCCATTACGTTGGAAGCAGGGGAATACCGCTTGGATGAAGCAGAGGCACCAACAGGATATACGAAGGCGAACAGTATAGCTTTTACGATTGCAGTGGATGGATCCATAACCAAGTCGGGAAATGATGGAAATGTGGATAATATATCCAAAACGGTGACTATGACAGATAAGAAATTTAAAGTTCTGGTTAATAAGACGGATTTGGATGATAATTTCCTTCCTGGTGCAAAGATTGCTCTTTATCGGAATACGGATATTGATGGAAGTGGAAATGTAAAATCCGGTGCCGTTGCATTGGATAGCTGGGTATCAACGAACGCCTCCTACGATATTAGCTCGAAAATCAAACTTGGAGAGACTTATGTGTTGGTTGAAACGATAGCACCAGATGGATATCTGTGTTCCAAAAATATTTCATTTAAAATTAAAGATGATGGAACAATAGAAGTTCTGGCAAGTGATGCAAATAGTGCAATTACCACAGGAACGGCAATGGCTAATTCTGTTGATAATGAGATTACGATTAAAGATGCTGTAATTTCGTCTATAACTATTAGTAAGGTTGAGATATCTAATGGTAGTGCAAATGAACTTCCTGGCGCAAGCATGGAGTTGTATGAAGAAAATAATATGTCACCAATAAAGATGTGGATATCAACGAGTAACGCGGAAGTTATCTCCGGTAAAACGCTTAAGATTGGAACAAGTTATCGAATTCATGAGAAACTGGCTCCGGAAGGATATGAGTTGGCTCGAGATATTTTATTTAAGATTGATAAAAATGGAAATCTGGTTGATGTTCAGTTTGCATATGGAAGTGATATAAATCAGCGTTTGATTGTAATGAAGGATGCGCGCGAAGATATTACTTCGTCAGAAACTTCTGAATCGACAGAGACAACTGATACAACCACAGAAGTTACAACCACAGAGATTACGACCACAGAAGTTACAACCGCTACGACGACGGAGACAACGACATCAACATCAACGAACACAGCAACAAAGACTGGCGATGCAACACCGGTTGCACCGATTACGGTGATAATGCTTGTGGCAGCGGCAGGAATTATGATTCTGGGTGTTTCCAGAAAGAAGAGACATGATAAGTAAATGAGTGTTTCGAAGAAGGGCTTTTTATAAGCCCTTCTTTTTATACAAAATAACGGACGGAAAATGTATGGTTGCTGGCTGTGATATTTGCAGGTATAATAGAAATAAATATAACAACATGATTTGTATGTGCAATTTGTAATAAATAGAAATTGTGCATATGAGACAAAAGGAAACAGAAGGATTTATGATAGATGAAACAAACATATTATAAGGAAGCGTTTCAGTCGCTGATCACATTATCAATTCCGACAGTGTTGGAAGAAATCCTCTCAACCTTGCTTCAATATGTGGATACAGCGATGGTTGGACATCTGGGCGAGAAAGCGACAGCAGCAGTCAGCGCGACGACAACCGTCGGCTGGCTGCTTCATTCAATTCCGAGTGCAATTGCTGTAGCTGTGCTGGCAATTGCATCGAAAGCAAATGGAGCCGGGGATGAAACGAAACTGAAAAGATTGGCGGGACAATCAATATTATATGCATTTACAATTGGTGCATTGCTGGAAGTAATCGCGCTTATATTGTCTCCATATATTCCGGTCTGGATGGGAGTGGAACCGGATATTGTCAGACCGGCAGGTGTGTATTTTATGATTACAAGTATTTCGCTTGTCTTTCGGGCATCTTCCCGAATTTTTTCTGCTATGATACGGTCTATCAAGGACACGAAATCGCCGATGTTTATCAGTGTGGGTGAAAATGTGTTGAATATTTTGTTGAACATGGTATTTATATATGGATTGGACCTGGGTGTGGCAGGTGCGGCAATCGCGTCCTGCATCAGCTTTGGAATTGGTGGTATCGCCATGTTTCTGTTGATGCTCAGTAAGACAAAGCTGCATCCGTCGGGAAAAGATATGAGACTTGACCGGGAGATCCTATCTGAGACATTTACAATCGGACTGCCGGCACTTGGAACAACCTTTGTAAGCTGCTTTGGCTATATTGCATTTGCGCGGATGGTATCCGGGATGGGAACAACGATATTTGCAGCGCATTCGATTGCCATTACAGCGGAGCAGATTGTCTATATTCCGGGGTATGGACTCCGTGTGGCAACAAGCACATTGGTTGGAAATGCACTTGGAGAGAAGGATACTCCGAAGTTAAAAGCAACAGAGAAGGTGTCAATCCTGATCACGTTATTGATTATGGCAGTAAACGGAATCGGACTTTACCTATTTGCCTATCCGTTTATGCGTCTATTTACGAATTCTGTCCATGCAGCAAGGATCGGAAGCGAGATGCTGCGACTGGTATCGTTCTCGGAGCCGTTTTTTGGTCTTATGATTGTCTTGGAGGGTATTTCCTACGGTATGGGGCGCACAAAACATGTTTTTGCCTGTGAGGCGTTCAGTATGTGGGGTATTCGGATATTAGGAACATTTTTATGTGTAAATGTATTTGGATTGGGATTAAAAGCAGTCTGGCTTTGTATGATAGCAGATAATATATGCAAGGCTGTTTTGCTGTATATATTTCGACCGAAACATGTGGAATAAATGCAAGTGATAAAGGAGAATTACGGTGAATATTATGGAATCTGATCCGATACAATTTTATCTGGCACCGATGGAATCCGTGACAGGGTATGTGTATCGAAATGTATATCATGCGATGTTTGGAGATATGGATAAATACGTGACGCCGTTCATTGCGCCATCGAAGAAGAAAGTATTGAAGACAAGAGAACGGAAGGATGTAGCACCGGAGAATAACCAAGGCATGTATGTTGTGCCGCAGATTCTGACAAATGATGCAGAACAGTTTCTTACGGCGTGTAATGTGCTGTCGGAGCTTGGCTATCGCGAAGTGAATCTAAATCTGGGCTGTCCGATGGCGACGGTCGTATCGAAGAAAAAGGGAAGTGGATTCCTAGAAGATCCGGAGCGGTTAGACCGGTTCTTTGATGCGGTGTTTGAGGGGATGTCCGGACTGCCGGAGGATCGCAGATGCAGTATCTCAGTGAAGACACGGATCGGGATGGAATTCCCGGAAGAGTTTGAGGATATCCTGCAGATCTATAATCGGTATCCGATCTCCGAACTGATCATCCATCCACGTCTGCAGAAGGATTTTTACAACAATCATCCGAATCTTGCGGTATTTGCGGAAGCACTGGAACAGTGTGTACATCCGGTGTGTTACAATGGAGATATATTTACAGTGGAAGATTACTATGTGTTCCGTGAAAAGTTCCCGCAGGTAGACCGAATCATGCTTGGCAGAGGTGTTATCGCGAATCCGGGACTGGTACGTGAGATACGGACAGGACAGTCTGTAACAATGGCAGAGTTAAGGGAGTACCATGATCGGTTGTATGCCGGTTACCGGGAAGAGATGGACTGTGAGCGGGATGCATTATTCAAGATGAAGGAAGTGTGGTTCTATCTTGGGAAGATGTTCCCGGATGCAGAGCGTGAGCTTAAGAAGGTGAAGAAGGCGGACAGACCGGAGGAGTATCTGGCTGCGGTGAGAAGTATATTTCGGGGATAAAAAAAGCAATCAATTGATTGCTTTTTTTGTGGAGTGCGGGTGACAGGACTTGAACCTGCACGGGGGTGCCCACTAGAACCTAAATCTAGCGCGTCTGCCAATTCCGCCACACCCGCATGTATAAAATTATATATACGATGGAAGAGGAGCGGTGATATAGCGTCCATATCCATGTATTGGAGTAAAAAATTAGCAGATGATCTCATCTGCCAAAAGTGAGCCACGGGGGAATCGAACCCCCGACAACTTGATTAAAAGTCAAGTGCTCTACCGACTGAGCTAGTGGCCCATATAAAAATAAAAAGCTGGGCTAGTTGGATTCGAACCAACGAATGCAGGAGTCAAAGTCCTGTGCCTTACCGCTTGGCGATAGCCCAATAAAAACCTGCTCTTGCAAAGCCTGCAATCTAAAAAGAAAAAGGGTGGATAGAGGGACTCGAACCCTCGGCCTCCAGAGCCACAATCTGGCGCGCTAGCCAACTGCGCCATACCCACCATATAATATAAAAATGTGCCCGAAGGGATTCGAACCCCCGACCCACGGCTTAGAAGGCCGTTGCTCTATCCAGCTGAGCTACGGACACATAATATCTTGCATACATGGGATGTATTTGCAAAATAAAGAGCGGGTGATGGGAATCGAACCCACGTATCTAGCTTGGAAGGCTAGTGTTCTACCATTGAACTACACCCGCTTAATCTGAGCTTGGCGAAGAGAAGTATTAGTCGGGGTGACAGGACTCGAACCTGCGACCTCCTGATCCCAAATCAGGCGCTCTAGCCAAACTGAGCCACACCCCGATAAGGCATTTGTTTTGTTTGCCTCGTCTCAACGCAAGTGCTATTATACATAAAGCAGGGAGGGTTGTCAACACCTTTTTTGAAAAAAATTTCAAAAAATTCCGACAGTATTTTTCAGACGAAAAAGATGGGAATCTGATATCCTTTGTTGGAAATTGACGGTGGGTGTGATACACTAAGCATTGTAATCTGCCCGGAAAGGATAAAATGATGGATAATTTTATATTTAGCGTAAATGTAACGATACCGATTTTTTTGATTATTTTATTAGGATATATATTAAGAAGAATTCATTTTCTGACAGATGAGTTTGTACGTGTTGCCAATAAATATGTATTTGTAGTAGCACTCCCGGTTATGTTGTTCCGGGATATCGCGGGTTCTGATGTGAAAAAGGATATGAATATCAAATTCTTCTTATTCTGTATGTTCGTAACGATCATTATGTTTTTTGGAGTCTGGGGAATCGCGAAGATTACGATGAAGGACAAGACGATGGTAGGGGCATTTGCGCAGGCAGGAGCAAGAGGAAGTGCAGCAATATTGGGTGTGGCTTTTGTGGAGAATATCTGCGGTGAGATAGGTATGACGCCGCTGATGATCGTTGCCGCCGTTCCGTTCTTTAATATATTGTCTGTTATTATTCTTGTGTTTAATGCCAATACGGAGGCGGACAAAGATTATGGAAAGATAAAGAATGCCTGTATCAACATAGCGAAGAACCCGATTATCATAGGAATTGTACTCGGATTGATTGCATCTGTGATACATCTGCCGATCCCGACGATTCCGGCACGGACATTCAATTATATTGCACAGACCGCGACACCGATTGCTTTGCTTGCAGTTGGTGCCGGATTTGATACGAAACAAGCAATTGCGAGATTAAAGCCTGCGTTAGGGGCAACCTTTATCAAGCTGATCGGATTACCGTTGGTATTCCTTCCGTTTGCATATAAGCTGGGATTTGGACCGAGTGAGATGGTAGCAATCCTGATCATGCTGGCATCCCCGACAACGGTAAGTTGTTATGTTATGGCGAAGAATATGGATAATGATGAAATTTTGACATCCAATGTGATTGTGCTTACGACATTATTATCCTCTGTGACACTTACATTATGGATATTCGTTCTGCGATCTCTCGGATGTATCTAAGCGTGATATATGATGAACCGCATGTAGATATATGGCAATCCGGACGTAAAAAAAGAATTGAAAAAAATGATGTAAAAAATTTCAAAAAATGCTTGACAAATGATAGCAAGGTATGTAAAATAGCAAGAGTGTTGAGCATACAACACACAAACGAATGGGATCTTAGCTCAGCTGGGAGAGCATCTGCCTTACAAGCAGAGGGTCATAGGTTCGAGCCCTATAGGTCCCATTTTTATGGCGGAATAGCTCAGTTGGCTAGAGCACACGGTTCATACCCGTGGTGTCGAGGGTTCAAATCCCCCTTCCGCTATTTTTTTATTTGTTTTTTCAGCAACAATTTTCTAAGATGCCTGTGCGCGTCTTTTTTTATTCCCGGTATTTTTTGTCGAAATGAAATGACGTTTTTTGTTTTTTCCCGGAGAATGCGTATTTTTCCTGTTGACTCAGATATCAAAATGTAACAAAAAGACGAAAAATGTTACAAAAATGTTTCAAATATTTCAAAAAAATTTCAAAAATGTATTGACAATTTAACAAACATGGGGTTAAATAGGGGAAGTTTGTTGCGTACAAACACATTTTCGAAAAGGAGTGATTGGATGAGACGAAGCATCGATAAGCTAATGATTGGATTTGTGATGATCTTAGCCGTATGTTTATACGCACCGACAATGTTAGAGGATAATAAGTCCTCAAAAGCTGCAGAAGAGAAGGTAACAGAGGTACTTGCCGAGGCACCTGCATCGGTAGATCCGGTATCCGAACAAATAATAGAACACAATGTTCAGGTAACAAAGGTTGCAAATCCGACATTGATGCCGGAGGTTGAACGGGAAAAAGCGTTGGCTGTTCAGGAGAATCAGGAAGCGTTTGTGCAGAAGGTTGAGCAGTGTAAAGCTGAAAAAGAGACAACGAATACAACACAGACGGCACAGACATATACATATGAGAATATAACTGGGGATGGCAAACTGACAGCGTCAAAGGGTGTAAATTACGGACCGACAGGGAAAGAGACATATTACAACCTGAATATGAGTGGTGTCATAGATACGATGCAGAACCTGGGGTACAATGCAGAGTATTGGGTTCGTGAAGATGGTGTGAAGATGTATGGCGACTATGTTATGGTTGCTGCAGATCTGAATACATATCCGAGAGGAACCCTGGTAGAGAGCAGTCTTGGAACTGCAATTGTCGTAGATACGGGAAGCTTTGCTGCTTCTAACCCAAATCAGTTGGATATTGCTACTTCATGGTAAGAGAAAAAAGAGCTGCGCACTAATTAGTGCGCAGCTCTTTTTGCATGTCATTGCTTATAAGGAGAAGAGTAATGGGACATTACTTTTCATCCTGATTATCATATTTTGCCTTTAGATCATTCATAGGCGTTGTACCGAATGTCTCAAGTGGGGTATTAAGTGTACGTTCAAGGTCTTCCTGTTCTTTGTTTTTCTGTGCGGTACGTTTCTTCCACCATTTGAATAATACATTTACAACGATAATAAGAGCGACTGCAACAATGATGATAATGATGATCGTCTGATATTTCTGAACAAATGTCTTTTCCTTGTACATCATACGATCTGCGGCCTTGGCACACCCGTTTCCAAAGATTGCACCAAGGTTTTCGCTGTCATTTGCCCATTCGGCTTCAACATAATCGTAAATCATATCAAGTGCTTCAGAGTCAATCGTTGTCTGAATCGCATAGCCTTCAGCATCATACATATAGGCATTCGTATAATCGTATACCAGAAGAATATGACCTTCATCGTTGAATAATTCATCATATAAATCAGATGCATATTTGTTACCGTCAACGCCTTCGTCCAGTTCATTCACAAGATATACATAAGCGCATACACCGGTTGTCTTATAGAAATGCTCCAGACCTTTTTCTAAAACCGGAATCTCATCGTTGTACAACAGACCATCCGGATCGCTGTAGAAACCATTCAGGTTTACTGTACCGGTGAATTTGTCTCTCGGTTCTTTGGAATAGCTGTCCTGATAGCTTGGTGCACTGTAATCATAGTACATGCGGTTGTTTTGACGATATGTAAAGAATGATAAAACAACAGCAATCAGCAAGATTAAAAATGCAAGGATAGAAGATAACGGTGAGCTTGGTCCGGTATGTACATAGACATGTGAATCATCGTAATATCTTCTTCTGCCATAGTAGTGATGGTGATGATGATGTGGTGGTGGAGGTGGTGGTGGCATATGCCCCGGACCGCCGTATCCCGGACCACCGAATCCTGGTCCACCCGGTCTGTGAGAGCTGTTGTTGAACCCTCCCATCATTGGATTACCGCTGGATGACTGACCGCTATAACTCCGGCCGGATCCACGAAGTGAGTTGCCGCCGGAATGTCCGGATCCAAACGCACGGCTGGTTCCGCTTCGGCTTCCACCCATGGAATGTGAACCGCTGCTTCGGCCACCGCCACGGCTGGCTCCACCTCCGCGGCTGCCACCGCCGCCCATAGATCTTCCCATATAAAAATCCTCCTCGTTATGTATAAATTTGCATGGTGTATTGTGTAAATACACACCATGGCAATATTTTACAATGAAAAGCCGGTTTTGTATATATAAAAAAGGAGAAAATTATGAAAAACTTCTGGCAGGAATGGTTTGCATCTGCGGAATAAATATGATAAATTAAGATACGATACTTTAATATTTGAAGATATGAAGGAGCGGATAACCATGAGAGTTGGCATGGGGTATGATGTGCATAAATTGACGGAAGGACGCCGGCTGATTCTGGGCGGTGTAGAGATTCCGTATGAAAAAGGCCTGCTTGGACATTCGGATGCAGATGTACTTGTGCATGCGATTATGGATGCATTGCTCGGTGCGGCGGCACTTGGCGATATCGGAAAACATTTTCCGGATACAGATCCTGCATATGAAGGGGCGGACAGTATGAAGCTTTTGGAGGAAGTGCACAAGCTTTTGGACGCGCATAATTTTATGATAGGAAATGTGGATGCGACAGTGATTGCACAAAGACCGAAGCTTGCACCGTATATTGAGACGATGCGGGAGAATATTGCGGCGCGTTTGCAGATTGATAAGAATCAGGTGAATGTCAAGGCAACCACAGAGGAAGGTCTGGGATTTACCGGTCAGGGACAGGGAATCAGCGCACAGGCGATCTGTCTGCTGGAGACAATCGATAATTTTGATTACCGCAGTTCAAGGGTAGTGGACGATGATGCTCAAAATGCCACAAGTCCGTGTATGGGATGTATGGGCTGTGCGAAGAGATAAAGAAAACAAAGAGTAATAGGAGGATATTTTAGTTTCATGAGTGACGGAGACAGTTGCAGGCTCAAATATTTTGAAGGTGAACCGGAGGTGCTCGCGCAGGTTCGGCAGATGTGGGATGAAATATTTGACGATCCAGAGGAGTTTGCGGATTATTATTTTACAGAGATATGCAGGAAAAATAAGATTCTTCTTGCATATAAGGATGGTGTGCTTGCCGGCATGATCCATCTGAACCCGTATGAGATGCAGATAGATGGGAAGAAGGAACTGTGTTATTACATAGTCGGAGTGGCTGTGAAACCAGAATATCGGGAGCAGGGTATCATGCGTAGTATGATGCATCGTGTGCTTGCGGATATGAAACAGGAAGGCAGAAAATTTACTTTTTTGATGCCGGAACGGGAAGAGTATTATGAAAGCCTTGGATTTGAAAAGGTGTTTCATACATTGGAACTGGATATTGATATTGAAGAACTGGAAGATGAAGATGTCGTACCGGATGATCTGTCCGGTGAGGAAGGGTATTATACGAGGAATCTGAGGGATTTGCATGAGGAACGCACAGATATACTGGAGCATTTATCTGGCGAGGTAAATGCGGCTCTCGCAAAGAAATATCAGATTTATGCATATCGGACACCACAGTATCTGGAAGAAATGTGCAAGGAACATCGCTGTCAGAATGGTGATGTGGTGGCTGTCTATGAGGATGGCATGCGGATGGATGACGGTCAGGTAGAAGAGCGCTTGGCAGGATTGTTCTCATATGATATCTATGATGATACGATGTATGTGGAACGTTTTGAAAGCTTTGATGAGCATGTGCGGTATGTCCTGGATGCAGCGGTGCGTCTGGCAGAACAAGCATTTTGCAGAAGACTGGTTGTGACGATGTCGGAGAAACATTTCTGTGATGATATCGTGAATATGCTGGGTGTGTCTGTGCGGATGAACGAAGGGCACGGATTTATGGCACTTACCCTGAAGGACAGGGATGTGTTGATGCCAATGCTGCATGATGGAAGCTTTTTTGATGAAATTGTATAAAAAAATAAGATTTTTTAAGAAAAACTTTGATTATGAAAGTATATGTGATATAATTTATCAGATAATGGCGCATGATAAGTGATGCGTATGTATAAAGTATATTTTTAAGAGATAGGGGTAGACCATGTATAAGATTGTAAAAAAAGAAGTCTTAAATTCGGTTGTTGTCATGATGGAGATTGAAGCTCCTTATGTAGCTGCACGTTGTGAGGCGGGACAGTTTGTCATTGTCAGAGTGGATGAGGACGGTGAACGTATTCCTCTTACGATTGCAGATTTTGACCGTGAGCGCAATACGGTTGAGATTATTTTCCAGGTGGTTGGATATTCTACAACATTAATGGCAAAGCTGAATGAAGGCGATTATCTTCAGGATTTTGTAGGTCCGCTTGGACAGCCGGCACCACTCAACAAAGAATGGAAGCGTGTAATTGGTATTGCAGGTGGTGTTGGAGCAGCTCCGCTTTACCCACAGGCAAAGAAACTTGCAGAGCAGGGTACAAAGGTAGATGTGATTATCGGTGGACGTACCGCAGAGCTTGTGCTTCTCAAGGAGAAGTTCGAGAAGTTCTGTGATAATGTATATATTATGACGGATGATGGCTCTCTTGGCGAGCAGGGTGTTGTTACGAAGAAATTGCAGGAACTTTTAGATGCCGGTGTGCAGTATGATCATGCGATTGCGATAGGCCCGCTTATCATGATGAAGTTTGTAGTAGCACTTACGAAGAAGCCGGAATACAACCTTCCGACAGCCGTTTCTTTGAATCCGATCATGATCGATGGTACAGGTATGTGCGGTGGATGTCGTGTCACAGTTGGTGGCGAGACAAAGTTTGCCTGTGTAGATGGACCGGACTTCGATGGATTTGAAGTTGATTTCGATCAGTGTATGAAGCGCCAGACGTTCTTTAAGGAAGAAGAACATGAATGTATGATGAAGCTTCAGGCAGATCAGATGCAGAATTAGGAGGGAACGAAAGATGCCAAATATGAGTCCAACAAAGGTTCCTATGCCACAGCAGGATCCGAATGTACGAAATAAGAATTTTGAAGAGGTTGCAACCGGTTATACAGCCGAGATGGCAATGGAGGAAGCAACCAGATGTATTAATTGTAAGAACAGACCTTGTATGACAGGATGCCCGGTTAATGTACCGATTCCCGGATTTATCGAGCAGGTAGCTGCAGGTAATTTTGAGAAAGCATACGAGATAATTACAAGTGAGAATGCACTTCCTGCTATTTGCGGACGTGTCTGCCCACAGGAAAACCAGTGTGAAGGTAAATGTATCCGTGGTATCAAAGGGGAGTCTGTATCTATCGGGCGTCTGGAACGTTTTGTGGCAGATTATCATATGGCGCACGGTGAGAAGGCGGAGCTGAACATCGAGAAAAACGGCAAGCGTGTAGCGGTTGTTGGTTCTGGTCCTGCCGGTATTACTTGTGCAGGCGAGCTTGCAAAGAAGGGGTATGATGTAACAATCTTCGAGGCATTACATAAAGCTGGCGGCGTGTTGAGCTATGGTATTCCTGAGTTCCGTCTTCCAAAGTCTCTGGTTGCAAAGGAACTTGAAAATATTACAGATCTTGGTGTAGATCTTGAAACAAATGTTGTAATCGGACGTTCTCTGACTGTGGATGATCTGTTTGCACGTGGGTTTGACGCTGTATTCCTTGGAACCGGTGCCGGACTTCCGAACTTCCTTCGGATTCCGGGTGAGAACCTGCTTGGTGTATATTCCGCAAATGAGTTCTTAACACGTGTCAACCTGATGAAGGGTTATAAGAAGGGCGAAGTTCCAACACCTGTCAAGGTAGGTAAGCGTGTAGCTGTTGTCGGTGCCGGTAATGTAGCGATGGATGCAGCAAGAACCGCAAAGAGACTTGGCGCAGAGGAAGTTTATATTGTATATCGTCGTGGAGCAGAAGAAGTACCTGCCCGTAAGGAAGAAGTCGAGCATGCAAAGGAAGAGGGCGTAATCTTCAAGTTACTTAACAACCCTGTAGAAATCCATGGAGAAGATGGATGGGTAACCGGTATTGAAGTCGTAGCACAGGAGCTTGGTGAACCGGACGCTTCCGGACGTAGACGTCCACAGCCAATCGAAGGTTCAAATACGGTTATTCCGGTAGAGACAGTTGTTATCGCAATCGGTCAGTCTCCAAATCCTCTGATCCGCCAGACAACAGAAGGTTTAGAGACACAGAAGTGGGGCGGTATCATTGTCAATGAAGAGACCGGTGAGAGTACACGCGAGCATGTGTATGCCGGCGGTGATGTTGTTACAGGTGCAGCAACCGTTATCCTTGCAATGGGTGCCGGCAAGAAAGCAGCGAAGGCAATTGATGAGTCGTTAAAGGAAATGTAAATATGGTAAATAACTTGGAAGGTTATGCGGAATACGCAGTACAAAAGAAATTAAAAGCAAAGGACCGGATGCCTGTTGTGGCATCGGTCTTAGCTGCTGTTGTTGGATTTGTAATATGGATGTTTGTATCCGGACCGGTTGGACCGCTTGTTATTTTGGCGGGTATAGTCTGTACTGTAATTACTGTATCCAGACAGGAAATAGAGTATGAATATATTTTTGTAAACGGAGATTGCGAGATATCCAAAATCGTGAAACGTTCTACTAGAAAGAAAATATATGAATTCGAAATGGGAAAGATACAAAAGGTGGTTCCTTATGAATCTATCTTGTTTGATAATGCTTGTCAGGCAGATCCGATGCTTTTGATTCGGGATTTTACATCCGGTCATGCAGATAAGAAAGCTGATTGGTATGCTTTTTTTAACAATGGAAAGAATCGTACAGAAGCAGTTGTGTTGGAATTGAATGACAAATCTATAGAACATGTCAAACTTTTCTATAAAAACAAATATATGGAATAATAAAAAACGGAGCTTTGAAAAGCTCCGTTTTTTATTAAGAATATGTATGATTACGGCTCGAGAGGAGTCATCTTAAGACCTTTGTACATCTTGGTGTAGATGCTTTTCTCATCCTGATAAAGCACATATCCGCGTGCGCCGTCTTTTACAACATAGGCATATTTGTTCTTTTGAACATTCATGTACAATACTTCATCCACGTTCAATTCCTTTGCTTTTGCCTTTGCCGTATATACGTTAAGTGGCTCTAATTTGAATTTCTTAACTGCCTGATCCACTGTCATAGTTCCTTACCTCCCATATAGCAATTCCATAGTCTTTTACTCTTGCCCTTCAAGCTGTAAAATTATATAATCATAACTAATTATATTATAGTTCTTTCATTGACTTTAGTATATTGTATATTATTGCTAAAGTCAACTGTGAATATTGCACAAAAAACGTTATTTTTATAGGCTGAATGGACGCCTTTTTTCGGCGAAGTGACAAGGAAAGGATAAAAATGAACGAGGGAATAAAACAATATGCAAAAAAAACAAAAAAAATGCTATTACATGTGTGCTGTGCGCCGTGTAGTTCTCATGTGCTGAGTGTATTATATGAAGAATATGATATTACGGCTTTTTTTTACAATCCGAATATTACAGAAAAAGAAGAGTATGAAAAACGCATAGAGGAACTGAAGCGGTTTACACAGGAAGCAGAGTTTGCGAGGGATGTGTCTGTGTGTGACGGCGAATACGAACCGGAGAAATTCTACGAGATTGCGAGAGGCTTGGAGAAGGAACCGGAGCGCGGACGCCGATGTTACAAATGTTATGAACTCCGGCTGGAGGAGACAGCCCGGTATGCGAAGGCACATGGATTCGATATTTTCACAACGACACTGTCAATCAGTCCACACAAAAACGCAGCATGGTTAAATGAGATTGGTGAGAGGATGGCAGAAAAATATGGTGTTTCTTATCTGTACAGTGATTTCAAGAAAAAGAATGGATATGCTCATTCCATCGAGTTGTCACGGGAGTATCACCTGTACCGGCAGGACTATTGCGGATGTATATACAGCCGCTTGGAAAGGGAAGAACAAAAGAAGAATAAAAGAATCTGACAAAAGGGGTTGTGCTATGACGAAAATTGATGTATAATTTTTGCAATTTGAGAAAAAAGAGCTTCGGATAACTATGCAATTTTTCCGTTTCACTCTTTTTTTTTGAGCAAATTTCTTGTTTTGCAAGTAAATCTAAGAAGAAAGGACAAAGACTATGAAAGCATTTCTGATACTGGAAGATGGCCATGTATTCGAGGGGAAAAGCGTCGGTTCAACCAAGGAAATTATCAGTGAGATCGTATTTAACACATCGATGACTGGTTATCTGGAAGTACTGACGGATCCTTCTTATGCAGGACAGTCTGTGTGTATGACGTATCCGTTGATTGGTAACTATGGTATTTGTAAGGAAGATATGGAGGCGGAGCGCCCATGGCAGTCTGGCTTTATTGTCAGAGAACTGGCGAAGCGGCCAAGCAACTTCCGAAGCGAGGAAAGTGTCGAGTCATTTCTTATAGAAAATGATATTACCGGAATTGAGGCAATTGATACACGTGCATTAACGAAGATTCTGCGGGACAAAGGTACGATGAAGGGCATGATTACAACGGATGAGAATTTTGATAAGGACGATTGTATCAAAAGGATCAAGGCATGGAGCATGGGACATGTTGTGCTGGATGTCACATGCAAGGAGAAGATGAGCTTCCCAGGCGATGGTTATAAGGTTGCGGTCATCGACCTTGGTGTGAAGAAGAACATTGTGCGTTGTCTGTTGGAGCGTGGTTGTTCAGTGACTGTATATCCGGCGGAGACTCCTGCAGAGGAGATTATCGCGGATGCACCGGATGGAATTATGCTGACGAACGGCCCCGGAGATCCGAAGGATAACGTGAAGACGATCGAAGAAATCAAGAAGCTTTTTGCTACGAAGATTCCAATCTTCGCAATCTGTCTTGGACATCAGCTTCTGGCGCTTGCAAACGGTGCAGATACACAGAAGATGAAATATGGACATCGTGGAGCAAATCATCCGGTAAAGGATTTGAAGACAGGAAAAGTATATATTTCTACACAAAATCATGGCTATGTGGTAAAAGAAGAATCTTTGGATCGTGATATTGCAGAGCCAAGCTTTATCAATGTAAATGATAAGACAATTGAGGGTGTTCATTACCTTGGAAAGAATGTACAGACGGTACAGTTCCATCCGGAAGCCTGTGCAGGCCCGCTTGATACCGGATTTTTGTTTGATGAGTTTATGAATATGATGGAGGTGTCTAAATAATGCCAAAGAATCCACACGTAAAAAAGGTTGTAGTTATTGGATCCGGTCCGATTGTCATCGGACAGGCGGCAGAGTTTGATTATGCCGGTACACAGGCATGTCGTTCTCTGAAGGAAGAGGGCATCTGCGTTGTGTTGATTAACTCAAATCCTGCCACCATCATGACAGATAAGGATATTGCAGATAAGGTATATATTGAGCCTTTGACACCGGAGGTTGTGAAGGCAGTTATCAAGAAGGAAAAGCCGGATAGCGTGCTTCCGACACTGGGTGGTCAGGCAGCGTTAAATATCGCGATGGAACTGGAAGAGTCCGGTTTCCTGAAGGAACATAATGTAAGGCTGCTTGGTACATCTTCTAAGACGATCAAGAAAGCAGAGGATCGTCTGGAATTCAAGAAGACTATGGAGAAGATCCATGAGCCATGTGCACCATCCGAAGTCGTAACGAACATTAAGGATGGTCTGGCGTTTGTTGAAAAAATCGGATATCCAATCGTATTGCGACCGGCATATACGCTTGGCGGAAGCGGCGGCGGTATCGCGCACAACGAAGAAGAATTCGTAGAGATACTGATGAACGGACTGCGTCTGTCACGTGTCGGTCAGGTATTGGTTGAGCGTTGTATCGCGGGCTGGAAAGAGATTGAGTACGAGGTTATGCGTGATGCGAACGGTACCTGTATTACCGTATGTAATATGGAGAATCTGGATCCGGTTGGTGTCCATACAGGAGATTCTATCGTTGTTGCGCCATCACAGACACTGGCAGATAAGGAATATCAGATGCTTCGTAGTGCAGCATTAAATATCATTACAGAGCTTGGTATTCAGGGCGGATGTAACGTACAGTTCGCATTGCATCCGACGACATTTGAATATTGTGTTATCGAGGTAAACCCGCGAGTGAGCCGTTCTTCTGCACTTGCTTCTAAGGCAACCGGTTATCCGATTGCAAAGGTAGCTGCAAAAATTGCGCTTGGATATAATCTTGATGAAATCAAGAATGCTATCACAGGTAAGACATATGCGAGTTTTGAACCGGCACTTGATTATGTTGTAGTCAAGATGCCGAGACTGCCATTTGACAAGTTTATCAAGGCAAGCCGGAAACTGACGACGCAGATGAAAGCAACCGGTGAGGTCATGAGTATCTGTACGAACTTTGAGGGCGCGCTGATGAAGGCGCTCCGTTCCCTTGAACAGCATGTGGACAGTTTGATCTATGAGAACTACAACGATCTTCCGACAGAGGAGATTCATGAGATGCTTCACCGCGTTGATGACCGTCGAATCTTCGTTATCGCAGAAGCGCTGCGCCGTGGTATCTCAGCAGAGGAAATTCATGATATCACAAAGGTCGATATCTGGTTTATTGACAAGATCAATAATATCGTACAGGAAGAAAAATTACTGCGTGAGACACCTGAGATCACAAAGGAAATGATGCAGGAAGCAAAGCGCATGGAGTTCCCGGACAAGGTGATCGCACAGATTACAGGCAAGAAGGAAAAGGAAATCAAGGAGCTTCGTTATGGCTATGGCATCCATGCATCCTACAAGATCGTAGATACCTGTGCGGCGGAGTTTGAGGCGGAGACACCATATTACTATTCCTGCTACGATGGAGAATCGGAAGTCGAAGTGGATGAGAATAAGAAGAAGATCATGGTACTTGGTTCCGGACCAATCCGTATCGGTCAGGGTATTGAGTTCGATTACTGCTCCGTACACAGCACATGGACATTGAAGAACAAGGGCTATGAGACAATTATTGTAAATAATAACCCTGAGACGGTAAGTACGGACTTTGATATCGCAGATCGTCTGTATTTTGAGCCGCTTACGGCAGAGGATGTAGAATCTATCGTGAATATCGAGAAGCCGGATGGCGCAGTTGTACAGTTCGGTGGACAGACTGCTATCAAATTGACGGAAGCCCTTTTAGAGATGGGTGTACCAATCCTTGGTACAAGTGCTGAGAATGTCGATGCGGCTGAAGACCGTGAGCTGTTCGATGAGATTCTGGAGAAGTGCTGTATTCCAAGAGCAGCCGGCAAGACGGTATTTACAGTAAAGGAAGCACTGGAAGCAGCCAATGAGCTTGGCTATCCGGTTCTTGTCCGTCCTTCTTATGTATTGGGTGGACAGGGCATGCAGATTGCAATCTCTGATAAAGACATCATCGAATTTATGGAGATTATCAATCGCCATGAACAGGAACATCCGGTTCTGGTTGACAAATATCTGATGGGTAAGGAAATCGAGGTCGATGCTGTATGTGACGGCGACGATATTCTGATTCCGGGTATCATGGAGCATATTGAGCGTGCAGGTATCCATTCCGGTGATAGTATTTCCGTATATCCGGCACAGACCATTACGCCGAAGATCAAACGTGTACTGGAAGGCTACACGAAGAAGCTTGCGAACAGCCTGCATGTCATCGGATTGATCAATATTCAGTTCATTGTATATCAGGATGAGGTATATGTCATCGAGGTTAACCCACGTTCGAGCCGTACCGTGCCATATATCAGCAAGGTGACCGGCATTCCGATTGTTGATCTTGCAACGAGAGTTATCACAGGCGAGAAGATCAAGGATATGGGTTATACACCGGGATTACAGCCAGAATCTGAATACTTCGCAATCAAGATGCCGGTATTCTCCTTTGAGAAGATTCGTGGTGCTGAGATCAGCCTTGGACCGGAGATGAAATCGACGGGTGAGTGCCTGGGTATTTCTAAGAATTACAATGAAGCGTTATTCAAGGCGTTCCTTGGAAATGGCGTGAACCTGCCGAAGTACAAGAAGATGATTCTGACAGTAAAGGATTCGGATAAATTAGATGCCGTAGAGATCGGACAGCGGTTTACAGCACTTGGCTATGAGATTTACTCCACAAGAAGTACCTGCCGTGTTTTAAATGAAAACGGTGTTCCGGCAAAACCGATCAACAAGGTGGAGGAACCTTCTCCGAACTTGTTGGATCTGATTTTGTCGCATGAGATTGATCTTGTTATCGATACACCATCACAGGGTGTAGAACATAGCAAGGACGGCTTTGTGATTCGCCGAAATGCAATCGAGACAGGCGTGACGGTACTTACAAGTTTAGATACCGCGCATGCGCTTCTGACAAGCTTGGAGTCATCTGACAGACATAATCTTTCTCTTGTAGATATAAGTGAAATATAGTAAAATAAAGGTAACCATGCAGATAACCTGCTTGGTTACCTTATTTTTTGAGGTGATGGAATGAATATTGGATCTATGAGCAACAATTATATAATTCCGTACAGCAATGTCGGCAGAGTCACTCCGGTCAATGCAGACAATACGGTTGATACATCTTCGAAGGTGAAACCTGTTGAGTGTCAGACGTGTAAGAACCGGGAGTATGTGGATGGTTCGAATGAACCGGATGTGTCATTCAAGACACCGGGGAAGATTGCGGCAGGTGAGTCATATGCGAAGGTGAGTGCACATGAACGCGAGCACGTGGCAAATGCGATTCAGAAGAGCAGCAAGCCGGGCGCAAAACTGATATCTGCAAATGTGACATTGAAGATGGGCGTTTGTCCGGAATGCGGCAGAACATATGTCGCTGGCGGCGAGACGACCACACAGATTCAGTATTCAGAGAGTAATCCATATGAGAAAAACCGGAAACAGGCAGAAGCGGGATTTCTGATCGGGAATAATTTTGATGCTATTTCTTAGACCAGCACTTGGACTTGCGTTTACGGCTGCGTTTTGTGTCAGGTTTATATTTGATGGTGCATAGCGATTTCAGGTATTGCAGATAGCTTTTTTGAGAATCTGTACATTCATCCGGGAATATCGGAAGAAGTAACTGGACAGGATTGGCTTTGTATAGAATGCAAAGCCTGATCAGAAAATCAATTTTGGGCATTCTGTAGTTTGACTCGAAGTGGCAGTAACAGGAACGTGATATGCCTGTGAAGCTGGCTATTTCATTTTGGGTGTAACCGGACTGGAGACGTAGTTTGATGAGGGTGTCTCCGAATTTGTTAGAATCTGACATGATGAAACCTCACTTTCTGGGATTGATTGAAAATTAGAATGGAATAATTTGGAAGCGGCTGCTTCCAGAAAAATAGAAAAGAAATCATATTCGAGAAGAATAGTTAATTCAGCCAGAACGTCGACCGGCGGAATACATCTTCCCGTTTCGTAGTTACTGTAGGCTTGTCTTGAAATATTGAGTCGTGTGGAAATGTCGATTTGATTCAGATGTTTTTTACGACGCGAGATCTTTAGACGAGGCCCGAATTCTTTTGGAATCATAGAATGTACCTCCATGGGCATTATGTTATCAGAAAAAGAAAATAATACAAGCAAAAAAAGTAAGATTGGCACATATTCACAGTCAAAACTGTGAATACTGCACAAAAGAGAAGGAGATAGGAAATGAGTAAAGCGGATGATTTATTTATTGCGATGTGCAAGGATATCATAGAGAATGGCTACGATACAAAAGGAGAGAAGGTCCGCCCGAAATGGGAGGATGGAACATCCGCGTATACGATCAAGAGGTTCGGTGTTGTAAACCGTTACAATCTTGCGGAAGAATTTCCGGCAATCACACTTCGCAAAACCTATGTGAAGTCAGCGATTGATGAGCTGCTCTGGATCTGGCAGAAGAAATCAAATAATGTGCATGATCTGCATAGCCATATCTGGGATGCATGGGCAGATGAGGATGGATCAATCGGAAAGGCGTATGGCTATCAGCTGGGCGTGAAACACAAATACAAAGAGGGTATGATGGATCAGGTAGACCGTGTAATCTATGATTTGAAGAATAATCCATATAGCCGCCGGATCATGACGAACATCTACGTACATCAGGATTTGTCGGAGATGAACCTGTATCCGTGCGCATATAGTGTAACTTTTAATGTTACTGGCAATAAGCTGAATGCAATTTTGAATCAGCGTTCCCAGGATGTACTTGCAGCAAATAACTGGAATGTTGTACAGTATGCAGTTCTTGTTTACATGCTGGCGCAGGTGACCGGATTTGAACCCGGAGAATTGGTACATGTAATTGCGGATGCTCATATTTACGATCGTCATGTTCCGATCGTACAGGAACTGATCAGTCGACCGACGTATCCGGCACCGAAATTTAAGATAAACCCGGACATCAAGGATTTTTATGACTTTACAGTTGATGATTTTACGATTGAGGATTACCAGACCGGACCACAGATCAAGAATATACCGATAGCGATTTAAGATGAATACAAGGAGGGTGACATGGACTTAATAGTAGCAGTGGATAATAACTGGGCGATTGGAAACAAAGGGGATTTGCTTGTTTCTATACCGGAGGATCACAAGTTTTTCCGGCAGACAACGATGGGGAATGTTGTTATTCTTGGAAGAAAGACGCTTGCAGGATTTCCAAATGGACTGCCTCTTGCGGGACGAGATAATATTATTTTATCGACAGACCCGGATTATACGGTGCGTGGGGGCGTAGTTGTGCATTCAAAAGAAGAACTGTTTGAGGTGCTGAAACAGTATGAAGATAAAGAAATTTTTGTGATTGGTGGCGGACAAATCTACAATATGCTGTTGCCGTATTGTAAGTATGCGCATGTGACGAAAATTAATTATGATTATGCAGCAGATACACATTTCCCGAATCTGGACGAGATGGAGAATTGGGAGCTGATTGGGGATAGTGACGAGCATACTTATTTTGATTTGGAGTTTTACTTTTATAAGTATGAGAATAAAAATCCATTATCCTTTTGAAAAAATTAGTGATTTTTGCATAAAATGCACAAAATAATTGATAAAAATGTTATAAATCATACAAAAAGTCTTTCAAATATGAGAGAAGTATGGTATTATTTTATGTATATTTGAGCGATTATTTTTATTTGGGAGGGTAAAAAATGGCAGATGTAATGTTGACGTCCGGACAGGGCTTTGAGGGTTACGAAATCGTAGAGTATTTGGGCTTTTTGAATGTACAATCTGTACTTAGTTCTAATTTCTTTAAAGGCTTCGCGGCAGGTGTAAGTGAAATGTCAGATTCGGAGAGTGAAAAACTGACAGGTAAGCTGGAACAGGTAAATGAAACTGCTTTGAAGCGTTTGCAGAAGATTGCATCCAAAAAGAAAGCAGATGCGGTGATAGGTGTGGAACTGAATTATACACAGTTCGCCAGCTATTCGGTAGGAACGATTGCTTCGGGAACAGCAGTCCGTCTGAAAAAGAAAGCAGAAGAAGATCCGGTAACGGAAAAATCACTGTATGTAAGTAATTATTATAACCGTTTGGTTCCAAGACCGGTACGTGTGAATCTGAAGGGATCCAAAAGGGGAGTTACAATCTCAACAGACTTCTTTAATTATAACAAAGATGATATCAAAGCCATTCGTGCGGATGTAGAATTCACCAATTTGTATGAGGAGAGATTGCTGCTGAAAGATCTGGATTTTGTGTTTGAAAAGGGAAATGTTTCTCTGATTGAAGCGAATCCGATGGAGTGTAAGCTTCCGGCTAAGGATATTTTACTGTTGAAGGATGCAAAAGTTCGTATTTCCAAATATGTGACAAGCCGTGGTGTATTTGCATGCAACGATCAGCCGATTGATGTCAATATGCCGTTGCATAGGCTGGCTGCACTCAAAGAGAAGCGTGGTATTGATGCAGTAGAGAAATATCGTACAGATGGTATGATCTGGACATGTAACTGTGGTTATGTGAACGAAGCGGGCGCAGATGAGTGTTTGATTTGTGGACGTAAGCAGGAAGATATGAAGAGTACATCCAAGTTCAATCCGGATGAAATGCTTGCAAAGATGCAGACGAAGGAATATGTAATAGAACTTAAAGATGTGTTGATGGAATATATTAAGGAGATCGATACAGAGTATCGAATGGAATTGCTGGAGATTATGGAGTCCGGATTACAGTATGAGAAGACACGTGGCAATATGAAAGACACGGTGATTGAGAAGGTTGAAAAGGTTTTTGAAGGACGCTAGGTAGAAAGCAAACTGACAGAGGTGGCAGAAAAATGGGCGCAGGACTCAGTATGACGAGTGTAAATAAAATTAAAGAGTTGGCGAATTCCAGAGAGTACAGTCTGGCGCTTGAGTTAGTGGAACATCAGGATCTGACGAAATCTTTGAATCCACAGTTTTTAAGACTGTGCGGTGAGATATACATAAAAAATAACCGGTACGCAGATGCAAGACGTTGCCTGCTTATGGCACATCGTCTTGCACCTGAGTCCAAAAGAATTATATATACATTTGTAGAGCTGTATTTGCGGATGGGATATTTCCGGTTAGCAAAGACTTATTATGATATGTATATGTTTGATGCTTCGGCGTATGATAGCAGGGAGATTGAGTATATCTGGAATAAACATGAACATCCGGAGGAATACGGTTCGCTTGATGTTCTGTTGGATGGATATATGCATAATCTGGATTATGAGTGGAGCTTTGAATTGTATTTGCTTTATAAAAAAGAAGGCAAGCAGAAAGAAGCGGATACTTTGGCAGAACTGTATCATGCATCATATCAGAATTCAGAGAACAGTCAGATAATTGCGGACATAGAATCCGGAAAGACAACGGTAGATGCTTATTTTGACGTATATGCGGCAGAAGAACAACCGGACGATGATCCGGATCTGGAATCACTGCGTATGGAAGAAAAAGAACTGTTAGAGGCAGATGACCTTCGGATGCATCCGAAGGAAGCAGAAATAACGGTTATGTATGAGGATTCCTATACTCCTGCGGGTTCGGAGAAAAAAGTGCAGAAGATGCTGAAAAAGCAGGAACGGGAAGAACAACGTAAGGAAAAGAAACTGCAGAAGAAATTAAAACAGCAGGAGAAGGCGGAAGCAGAGAATGCTGCGGCAGAGATAAGCACGGAAGAGGAAAACGTGTCTGCTGTGACAGAGTCGAACACAGAAGAGGAAACAACGACTGTTGGAATTGAGGCTAAAACAGAAAAAGACTCAACGACTACTGTGGCAGGGTCGGGTATGGAAGTGAATGAAACGGCTACAGAGGAAAAACAACAGAATGATGAAACAGAAAAGAAATTGACTGAACCGGAACAGATGGGAACTGAAGAAAAAAAAGATAACGAAGATGTGCAGGCAAAAGCAGTAAAGACAGAAAATACGCAGAATTCAGAAAAACAGCCGGAGGAAGAAAAAGAGGCTGCCTTCGATGAGTTTTGGAATGCGGAAGATGACGAAACGGAAAAAACAAAAGAGAGAAAGAGTTTTTTTGATAAGTTTAGAAGAAAGAAAAAATCCGCTCGGGGAGAGACAGAAGATATAGAAAAAAGGGAAACTGAACAGGAGGACGGACAGAAGGATACGTCTGAGAAGATAGAGACTGCGGATGAAGAAAATACAGCTGAACAGAAAGAGGTAAAGAATACCGAAGATACTACGAGTGAAATAAAATCAGAAGAATCAAATATTGAAAGTTCATCAGAAAATATAGAGACAACAGGGCAGGCGGATGATATGATACATAGAAAGAATATAATTTCAAAAGATGTAGTTGTAGTCGATGAAGATGATGGATTTGAAGCAGAAGCAGAGACGGTGGAAGAACTGGAAGCTCAAGAACAGTCAAAAATCAAAAATGCGAGTTTGGATACTGCAACAACTGTTTCAAAACCGGCTTTTGAATTTCAGATGGTGGATCTGGCACCGGAAGATTTTGATGATGAATATCAAGTGGATGATTTCTCAGAAAAAATCGATGAAGAGTTTGGTGAGATGAAGACGGTTGAAGCGGAAAAACCGTTTGATATCGGAGAACTGATACCTGAAAAACCAAAGAGTGATAAGGTTGAAGAGACAGTGGAAGCAGTTGAAGAGAACGAAGAAACTGTGGAGGAAGTCGAAGAACCGGCGGTTGAAGAGACCGTAGAGACTGTGGAGGAAGTCGAAGAACCGGCGGTTGAAGAGACTGAAGAGACTGTGGAAGAAGTCGAAGAACCGGCGGCTGAAGAGACCGAAGAGACAGTGGAAGAAGTCGAAGAACCGGTGGTTGAGGAGACTGTGGAAGAAGTCGAAGAACCAGAGGCTGAAGAGACTGAAGAGATTATGGAAGCAGTTGAAGAGACCGAAGAAACTGTGGAAGAGGTCGAAGAGCCGGCGGTTGAAGAAATCGAAGAGACTGTGGAAGAAGTCGAAGAACCGGAGGCTGAAGAGACCGAAGAGATTATGGAAGCAGTTGAAGAGACCGAAGAGACTGTGGAAGAAGTCGAAGAACCGGTGGTTGAAGAGACCAAAGAGACAGTGGAAGAAGTCGAAGAATCGGCGGTTGAAGAGACTGTGGAAGAAGTCGAAGAACCGGCGGCTGAAGAGACCGAAGAGACTGTGGAAGAAGTCGAAGAACTGGTGGTTGAAGAGACCGAAGAGACTGTGGAAGAAGTCGAAAAAGCGGAGGTTGAGAAACCGGAAATGGAAGAGGCGGAAGAAAAAACAGAATTTCGCGTAGCTCCATTTACAACAAAACCGGAAAAAAAGAAGCTCGACTTCCCGGTATTCAAATCATCGTTATTCCCGGATTATCATAAGGAAACGAAAGTCGTTGAGAACAATTTCAATGAGATTATGGAAGAAGCGCGGGATAAGATAACAGAAAACATGCGTAAAGAGGAGCAGATGCAGAGAGAAGCGGAAGCGCTGCTTGCCACTCTTGGAATCAGCATGGATTCAATACCGGCAACACCCAAGACTGCGGAAAAAGAGGAACAACCGGTACAAAAAGGACCTTCACGAGATGAGTTAAAAGCATCTTTGAAGATAGATACTGTTAAGAAGAATTTGCTGAAGCATGTGAAAGAATACAGATAATTCTTGACGAGAAGGTATGACTGAAAGGAGGCAATGGGAGTGGCTATTGATCAAAGAGAAGCGTTGATTGCTGCGGTAAGAGCACAGGTGGAAAAGGAAAAAGCTGCCAAGGCTGCAAAATTGAAAAAAGAGCAGGAAGCAATGCAATTGTCTGGGGCTGCAGAGGCTGGAGAAACTGCTGCGGACCACAATAAGCCAAAATACAAAACTCTGTCAGCGGAGGAGCTTGCGAAAATTGAAGAGAAGAAACGTCGTAAGAGAGCTGCAGAACTTGGTATTAAATTGGAGGATGAGGAACCGGAACAGGCATCTGCAAAAGAAGAAGCTGTCAAAGAAAAAACCGGCAAAGAAGAATCGAAGAAGACAAGCGATGAAGGGCTTGGCATGAGTGTTGGCATTCAGGCAGATAAGTCTGGTAAATCTTTGGATAAGCCGGCTGGCGGTGGTCTTGGTGCACCGGTGGAAGGTGGATTATCCGGAAGCAAGACAGAGAGCAAAGGACTTGGAGGATTGGGCGGTGGCCTTGGAGCTGCAGAACCATCTGGAGGTCTTGGACTCAATATTGACATGGGTAAAAAGCAGGATGAAAAAGTAAAAGCTCCTGAGAAGAAAAATCCTCAGAATGATGAGAAAGCAAAATTACGCCCTACAAAGTTATCCGGTGGCAGTGGCGATGTCAAGGTAATCGGAGAAGATGACGCAGAAGACGAATCATTTACAAAACAGGGAAATACAACTATTATTTCTGATGGTGTAGAGTGGAAGGCGCAGGAGAAGAAAACATCTAAGGATGATGGGGATGACATCATCAGTATTGTGCCAAATCGGAGTACTCCGACCAACGATGTGAAGAGTATGTATGATCTTGGCGATGAGGATGAGGATGCTCTGGGCGCAGAAATATCGAAGCTTGCACGGTATGGCGATGCTGAGAATAAGGCAGAGGAAGAAAAGAAAAAGGTACAGGAAGAGAAGGCAAAGAAGGCAGCAGAGGCAGAAGCGGCAAAGAAGAAGGCGGCTATTGAGGAAGCTGAACGGAAGGAAGAAGCAAGAAGAAAGAAACTGAAGGAAGCTGAGGAAAAGGCGGCTGCACAGGAACGCAGAATTGCAGAAGCGGCAGCCAGACAGCGTGCAGCGGCAGCAGCTGAGAAACGAGCGGCTGAGGAAGCCCGTATTAAGGCAGAAGAGGAAGAGAAACGTAAGAAGGCAGAGGAAGCTCGCCTGAAAGCTGCAGAGGAAGCTCGTAAGAAGGCGGAAGAAGAAGCGAGAGCAAAGGCGAAACAGGAGGCTTTGAAGAAGGCCGAAGAGGCAAAGAAGAAAGCCGAAGAAGCAAAGCGTATCTTAGAGCAGGCTCAGAAGGCAGAAGAAGAAGCTACGAAACGTGCAGAAGAGAACCGGAAGCGCGCGGAGGAAGAAGCTAAGAAGAAGGCCGAAACAGAAGCAAAGAAGAAAGCCGAGGAAGAGGCTAAGAAGAAGGCTGAGGAAGAGGCTAAGAAGAAGGCAGAAGCGGAAGCTCGTAAGAAAGCCGAAGAAGAAGCCAAGAAGAAGGCGGAAGCAGAAGCCAAGAAGAAAGCGGAAGAAAAAGCCCGTAAAAAAGCTGAGGAAGAGGCAAAGAAAGCCGCAGAGGAAGCTCGTAAGAAAGCGGAAGAGGCTATGCGCATCTTGGAGGAAGCAAAGAAGGCCGAAGAGGCAGCGTTAAAGGCCGCAGAGGAAGCTCGTAAGAAAGCCGAGGCAGATGCAAAGAAGGCCGCAGAGGAAGCTGCAAAGGCAAAGGCTGAGGAAGAGAAGCGTAAGAAAGCCGAAGAAGAAGCCAAGAAGAAGGCTGAAGCAGAAGCTCGTAAGAAAGCGGAAGAGGAAGCCAAGAAGAAAGCGGCGGAAGAACTTGCTGCGAAGGCAGAAGAAGAGGCTCGTAAGAAAGCTGCTGAAGAAGCTGCAAAGGCGGAAGCAGAAGCAAAAGCAAAGGCTGAGGAAGCTCGTAAGATTTTAGAGGCTGCAAAGAAAGCAGAAGAGGAAGCGTTGAAGGCTGCGGAACAGGCAGATAGCATTCAGATCGACCTGACACAGCCGGCAGAGGAAGGAAAACTTCCACTTGCTGCATCTTACCTTGAAAAGTATACAAAGATGGAGAAATCCGGAAAGAATCTCGTTGATACATTTAATGCAATTACGGTCAATCCGGAAAACCGCAATGTATGTATGATGGGTGATCATGGATTTGGACTGACCAGCATCGGAGAAGATTTTGCAAGAAGTTTTTATGATATGGGAATCTGCAAGGCAAAAACAATCGCGAAGATTAAGGCGCAGGCATTGAACAAGGTAAAACTTGCGGATGCAATGTCAAAACTTGCCGGTGGATGTATGGTTGTTGAAAATGCAGGTCTGATCGCACCGGATAAGATGACAGAACTGATGAAGCTTACAGCCAAGGATGCAAACGATGTTGTAGTTATCCTGACTGGAGCAACTGAGTCAATTAATCGTTTGTTTGGCGCGGCTGGAGACGCAAAGGACAAGTTTACACATCAGATCAATATGGAAGGCATTTCTACACAGGATATGCTTGCGATTGCAAAAGGTTATTTCAAACAGCAGGGCTTTAAGACAGATGATTCTGTAGAGGGTACTGTGAAAAATCTCCTGATGGCAATGGAGTCCGGAAATATCGATCGTATGCTTAAGGCTTGCGATGATGCAATGCTTAAGTGTGATGACCGTGAGAAGACGAAAGGTTCCGTTCGGAAATATTTACTAAGTGAAGATTTTAAATAATCGTTGAAAAAATAAGAGCCGATGCTTATAATTTAAGCATCGGCTTTTTGTGTAATAAGCTGACAGACAAGAAGATAAATAAGAAACCAGAAGATAAGAGGTATGAAACGTGGTAAATATAGATATTGGTATAGACCTTGGAACATCGAATACGGTCATATACATAAAAGACAAAGGAATCGTAGTCAACCAGCCGTCTGTGGTCGCGTATGAGGCGAAGAGCAAAAAGATCATTGCAGTTGGAAATAAAGCAAAAAAGATGCTTGGCAAGACGCCGGAAGATATCGAGGTGACACGCCCGATTCGGAATGGGGTTATCTCGGATTATATTATGACGGAGCGTATGCTCAAAATCTATGTAAAGTCGGCGATTGCAAAACGAAAGATATGGGGAAAACCAAACATTTGTGTCTGTGTGCCGAGTGGTGTTACAGATGTACAGCGCCGTGCAGCGTGCGATGCGGTATACCGGACGGGAGCCAAGAATGTGTATGTGCTTGAGGAACCATTTGCGGCAGCTATCGGTGCAGGCGTAGATATTGAGTCTGCAGTCGGTGCAATGGTTGTGGATATCGGAGCTGGGACAACAGATATTGCGATTGTGGCAAGAGGAGGCGTACAACAGAGTAGTTCCATCAAGATTGGCGGTGATGATTTTGATGAGGCAATCATCCGCTATATGCGGAAACGTCATAATGTGCTGCTTGGCGAGAGCTCTGCAGAGCAGTTGAAGAAGGATATTGGTTCTGTGTATCCGCGGGAACAGGATGCGATCGGTTATGCGCGTGGAAAGGAACTGGTGCGTGGACTTCCAACGAAAATGGCAGTCAAATCTTCGGAGATGATTGAGGCGTGTCAGGAAGAGACGGATCAGATCATGGATTCTATCCGTGTCATGCTGGAGGGGGCTCCGCCGGAATTGGTTTCTGATATTTCTGAGCATGGGATTATTCTTGCCGGAGGTGGGAGCAAGATTTTCGGTATGGATAAACTGATTATGGACAAGATTGGTGTTCCGGTAGTGAATATCAAAAATCCGGATCAGGTTGTGGCAACAGGTGCCGGAACAGCACATTATTATATCAAGGATGGAAGAACCTTGGAAGAGTAAGAGACAGGATAGAGATTAGTGGAAAATAATAAGAAAATATTGTGTGAGAATGGAGAGGAATACATCTATGATGATCGATTCCTTCCGCTCACACAGAAAGAAATGCAATTAAAAGGATGGGAACAGCCGGATTTTGTGTACGTGATCGGAGATGCGTATGTGGATCATCCTTCTTTCGGACCGGCTATCATCAGCCGTGTTTTAGAAGCACATGGATATAAGGTTGCAATTATTTCGCAACCGGATTGGAAAAATGAAAATTCAATTGCAATTTATGGTAGGCCAAGGCTTGCCTTTTTGGTGTGCGCGGGAAATATGGATTCTATGGTGAATCATTATACTGTTTCCAAGAAGAGACGGCATACGGATGCATATACACCGGGCGGTGAGATGGGAAAACGACCGGATTATGCGACGATTGTATACTGTAATTTAATTCGGAAGAAATACAAGGATGCTGCAATTGTGGCGGGCGGTATTGAGGCGAGCCTGCGTCGGTTGGCACACTATGATTATTGGTCAAATAAACTGAAGCATTCGATTCTCGTTGATGCACAGGCGGATATTGTAATCTATGGCATGGGAGAGCATGCAATCGTGGAGATTGCCGATGCACTGGAAAGTGGTATCGACATCAAAGATTTAAGCTTTATCCATGGAACGGTTTATAAAGCAAGGAATCTGGAACATCTGTATGAGGACTATATTGAACTTCCGTCGTATGATGCATTACAGGAAGATAAGCTCAATTATGCACGAAGCTTCAAAATTCAATATGACAACACGGACCATATCACAGCGAAGATTCTGGTAGAAAAATATAAGGATTATTTGTATGTCATTCAGAACCCGCCGGCGGAACCGTTGACAGAACCGGAGATGGATGAAGTGTATGCACTTCCGTACACGAAGACATATCATCCGATCTATGAAGCGCAGGGTGGGATTCCTGCAATATCAGAGATTAAATTCTCGCTTGTCAGCAATCGTGGGTGCTTTGGCGGATGCAGCTTCTGCGCGCTTACCTTCCATCAGGGACGTACATTGCAGACACGCAGCCATGCTTCTATTATAGAAGAGGCGAAGGAGATGACAAAAGATCCGGATTTTAAAGGCTATATCCATGATGTGGGTGGCCCAACGGCAAATTTCCGGCAGCGTGCCTGCAAAAAACAGGAGAAATACGGTGTCTGTGCGAATCGGCAGTGCTTATTCCCGAAACCGTGTCCGAACCTGATCGTGGATCATTCGGATTATCTGAAGCTGTTGCGGGAGCTTCGGAGTCTGCCGAAGGTGAAGAAGGTATTTATCCGTTCGGGTATCCGGTTTGATTATCTGATGGCGGATAAGGATGACACATTCTTCCGGGAACTTTGTAAATATCATGTCAGTGGACAGCTGAAGGTGGCACCGGAGCATATCTCCGACAAGGTGCTGATGAAGCTTGGAAAGCCGGAAAATGCAGTCTTTCAGGCATTTTGCAGGAAATACAAACGGATCAATGAGGAGCTTGGCTTAAAACAGTATATGGTGCCGTATCTCATGTCATCGCATCCGGGTTCTACGCTGAAAGAAGCGGTGGAACTGGCGGAATATCTGCGTGATTTAGGATATATGCCGGAGCAGGTGCAGGATTTCTATCCAACACCTTCAACGATATCGACCTGCATGTATTATACGGGCGTTGATCCGCGGACAATGGAGAAGGTGTATGTACCGAATTCTCCGCATGAAAAGGCAATGCAGCGTGCCCTGATCCAGTATCGGAATCCGGATAATTATGATCTGGTACATGAGGCACTTGTGAAAGCAGGACGGACGGATTTGATTGGATTTGATAAGAACTGCCTGATTAAGCCAAGGAAGATGAAAAATTCTGCAAATGAGAAAAAATCTCAAAAGAATACAAAATATAACACATCTGCAAATTGTTCCAGTGCACAACACAAAAAATCTGCGCAGAAACAAGGTGGAAATCAGAAGCTGCAAATGAATACAAAAGACAAAAAAAGTATACGTAATGTACATAAAAAGAAACAAAAGTAAAGGTTTCTTTTATTGCGAAACCATAGAAATTATGATATTATCTATCTAGGCGTGTCGACATATGCATGATCGGCACAGATAGAAACAATAAAACGAAATGGAGGAAAATTTCAACATGGCAAAGAAAGTAGTTTTGGCTGGCGCATGTCGTACAGCAATCGGTACTATGGGTGGTGCACTTTCGACAACACCGGCACCAGTGTTAGGTTCTATCGTAATCAAGGAGGCTCTGAACAGAGCAGGTGTTCCTGCAGATCAGGTCGATCATGTATATATGGGTTGCGTTATCCAGGCAGGCCTTGGACAGAACGTAGCTCGTCAGGCATCTCTGAAGGCTGGCCTTCCAATCGAGACACCTGCTGTTACAGTAAACGTAGTTTGTGGTTCCGGTTTGAACTGTGTTAACATGGCAGCTCAGATGATTCAGGCTGGCGATGCTGACATCGTTGTAGCAGGTGGTATGGAGAACATGTCTATGGCTCCTTATGCAGCCATGAACGCTCGTTTTGGTTACAGAATGAACAACGGCAAGCTTGTTGATACAATGGTAAACGATGCTCTTTGGGATGCATTCAACGATTACCACATGATCAAGACAGCTGATAACATCTGTGAGCAGTGGGGACTGACTCGTGAAGAGCTTGATGTATTTGCAGCAAACAGCCAGCAGAAGGCAGCAGCAGCTCAGGAGTCTGGTGCATTTGACGCAGAGATCGTTCCAGTTATGGTTAAGAAGAAGAAAGAGACAATCGAGTTCAAGAAGGATGAGGGCCCTCGTCCTGGAACAACTGTTGAGACTCTGGCTAAGCTTCGTACAATCAATCCAGGCGGATTTGTTACAGCTGGTAACGCTTCCGGTATCAACGACGGTGCAGCAGCAATCGTTGTTATGTCTGAGGAGAAGGCGAAGGAGCTTGGTGTTAAGCCTATGGCTACATTCGTTGCAGGTGCACTTGCAGGTGTTGATCCTTCAATCATGGGTATCGGACCTGTTGCTGCAACAAAGAAGGTTATGGCTAAGACAGGCATGAAGATCGAAGATTTCGATATCATCGAGGCAAATGAGGCATTCGCTGCACAGTCAGTCGCAGTTGGTAAGGATCTTGGTATTGACACAGAAAAGCAGCTTAATCCAAACGGTGGTGCAATCGCACTTGGTCATCCGGTTGGAGCTTCCGGATGCCGTATCCTTGTTACATTGCTTCATGAGATGCAGGCAAGAGGCGCTAAGACAGGTCTTGCTACACTGTGTATCGGTGGTGGTATGGGCTGCTCTACAATCGTTAAGATTGAGGACTAATTGAGCCGCGTAACATACTTGGATAGAGTTGAAGGAGATTAACATGGAATTTATTACTTATGAGCAGGAAGGCTTTGTAGGCGTTGTAACGATCAACAGACCAAAGGCTTTGAATGCGTTGAATAGTCAGGTGTTGGATGAGCTTGAAGCTACATTTGATGCAATCGATCTGGATACAACAAGAGCCGTAGTTCTTACAGGCGCTGGCGAGAAGTCATTTGTTGCAGGTGCAGATATCGGCGAGATGTCTACACTCACAAAGGCTGAAGGCGAAGCGTTTGGTAAGAAGGGAAATGATGTATTCCGTAAGATCGAGACATTCCCAATCCCGGTAATCGCTGCAATCAACGGATTTGCACTTGGCGGTGGCTGTGAGATTTCTATGAGCTGTGACATCCGTATCTGTTCTGAGAATGCAGTATTCGGTCAGCCGGAGGCAGGTCTTGGTATCACACCTGGATTTGGTGGAACACAGAGACTTGCGCGTCTGGTAGGTGCCGGTATGGCAAAGCAGATGATCTACACAGCAAGAAATATTAAAGCGGATGAGGCATACAGAATCGGCCTTGTAAACGCTGTATATCCATTGGAAGAGCTTCTTCCGGCAGCAAAGAAGATGGCAGCAGGCATCGCAGCAAATGCTCCGATCGCTGTCAGAAACTGCAAGAAGGCAATCAACGATGGACTTCAGGTAGATATGGATCAGGCAATCGTGATCGAAGAGAAGCTCTTCGGTAACTGCTTCGAGACAGAAGATCAGAAGGCTGGTATGGGCAACTTCCTTGAGAAAGATAAGGAGAAGAAGTTAAAGGTTGTTCCATTCCAGAACAAATAATAAACAAATAAGTAATTAAAATTTAAGGAGGAAATAAACATGAAGGTTGGCATTATTGGTGCAGGTACCATGGGACAGGGCATTGCAAAGGCATTTGCTATGGTTGATGGTTATGAAGTTGCACTTTGCGACATCAAGCAGGAGTGGGCTGAAGGCGGAAAGGATAAGATCGCGAAAGGCTACGCAAGACTTGTAGAAAAAGGAAAGATGACACAGGAGAAGGTAGATGCAATTCTTGCAAGCATCACACCTGGTCTGAAGGAAGATCTCTGTGCAGACTGCGATCTGATTGTGGAAGCTGCATTTGAGGATATGGGAGTTAAGAAGACAACATTTTCAGAGCTTGACAAGATTGCAAAGCCAGAGTGTATCTTCGCTTCTAACACATCTTCACTTTCTATCACAGAGATTGGAAATGGCCTTACACGTCCTATGATCGGTATGCATTTCTTCAATCCTGCTGACAGAATGAAGCTTGTTGAAGTTATCGCCGGTGTAAATACTCCACAGGAGACAGTTGATAAGATCATCAAGATCTCTGAAGAGATTGGCAAGACACCTGTACAGGTAAATGAGGCTGCTGGTTTCGTTGTAAACCGTATCCTTATCCCAATGATTAACGAAGCAGCTTTCATCAAGATGGAAGGTGTTTCTGATATCGCCGGTATCGATGCAGCTATGAAGCTTGGTGCAAACCACCCAATGGGACCACTTGAGTTAGGTGATTTCGTAGGTCTGGATATCTGCCTTGCAATCATGGATGTTCTGTACAAGGAAACAGGTGACAGCAAGTATCGTGCATGTCCATTGCTTCGTAAGATGGTACGTGGTGGAAACCTCGGCTGTAAGACAGGCAAGGGATTCTACGTATACAATGCAGATCGTACAAAGACACCTGTTGACGCTCAGTAATAAGCGTACAATTTCCGCACGTGGCTGTTAGTCGCGTGCGGGTGTAATAAACAATCTATTATGGAGGATAGAAAGAATGGATTTCACTTTAGACAAGAAGTATGAAATGGCGCAGACTCTGTTCAAGGATTTTGCGCAGAACGAAGTAAAGCCTCTTGCGCAGGAAATTGATGAGCAGCACAGATTTCCAAGAGAGACTGTAGACAAGATGGCAAAGTATGGATTCTTAGGAATTCCAGTTTCTAAGGAATTAGGCGGACAGGGCTGTGATATTCTCACATATGCTATGTGCGTAGAAGAGCTTTCTAAGGTTTGTGGTACAACAGGTGTTATCGTATCTGCACATACATCTCTGTGTGTAGACCCTATCGTAACATTTGGTACACCAGCACAGAAGGAAAAGTATGTTCCAGATCTTGCATCTGGTAAGAAGCTCGGTGCGTTCGGTCTGACAGAGCCAGGTGCTGGTACAGATGCACAGGGTCAGCAGACAAAGGCAGTTCTCGATGGTGATGAGTGGGTATTGAACGGTTCTAAGTGCTTCATTACAAATGGTAAGGAAGCTGATGTATATATCGTTATCGCTGTTACAGGTATCGTTGAGAAGCGTGGCAGAAAGATGAAAGAGATTTCTGCATTTATCGTAGAGAAGGGAACACCTGGATTTACATTCGGTACTAAGGAAAACAAGATGGGTATCTGTGGTTCTTCTACATATGAGTTGATCTTCACAGACTGCCGTATCCCTAAGGATGCACTTCTTGGACAGAAGGGCAAGGGCTTCAATATCGCTATGCACACACTCGATGGTGGTCGTATCGGTATCGCTGCTCAGGCACTTGGTATCGCTGAGGGCGCTCTTGAGACAACTGTAAACTATGTAAAGGAAAGAAAGCAGTTTGGTAGATCAATTGCTCAGTTCCAGAATACACAGTTTGTACTTGCTGATCTTGCTACAAAGATCGAGGCTGCTAAGCTTCTTGTATACAAGGCTGCAAGAAAGAAAGATGAGTATCAGAGTGGCGCTAAGGTTTCTTACTCTGTAGAAGCTGCTATGGCTAAGCTTTATGCTGCTGAGGTTGCTATGGAAGTAACAACAAAGTGTGTACAGCTTCATGGTGGTTATGGTTACATCAAGGAGTATGACGTTGAGCGTATGATGAGAGATGCTAAGATCACAGAGATCTACGAAGGTACTTCAGAAGTACAGCGTATGGTTATCTCAGCAAACTTGTTAAAGTAAGGAGGTACTTATCGTGAAAATTATCGTATGTATTAAGCAGGTACCTGATACAAAGGGTGGCGTACAGTTCAACCCAGATGGTACATTGAATAGAGGAGCAATGCTCACAATTATGAACCCAGATGATAAGGCTGGTCTTGAGGCAGCTCTTAGACTGAAGGATCAGTATGGCGCTGAGGTTACAGTTCTTACAATGGGACTTCCAAAGGCTGCAGATGTTCTTCAGGAAGCAATCGCTATGGGCGCTGACAAGGGTGTTCTTGTAACAGACCGTGTACTTGGTGGTGCTGATACTTGGGCAACATCTACAACAATCGCTGGTGCGATCAGAAAGCTTGACTATGATCTGATCATTACAGGCCGTCAGGCTATCGATGGTGATACAGCTCAGGTTGGTCCTCAGATCGCTGAGCACCTTGGACTTCCAGTTATCTCTTATGCACAGGAGATCAAGGTGGATGGAGACAGCGTAATCGTTAAGCGTCAGTATGACGATGGTTACCATATGGTAAAGGCTCAGATGCCATGTCTTATCACAGCACTTTCTGAATTAAATGATCCAAGATATATGACACCAGGCGGAATCTTCGATGCAGTGAATGCAGAGATTACAACTCTTGGTAGAGCAGATCTTGTAGATGTTGATGATTCAAACATCGGTTTGAATGGTTCTCCAACAAAGATCGCCAGAGCTTCTGACAAGGTTAAGAAGGGTCAGGGCGAGATGGCTCCAGAAGACGCAGATCCAGTAAGCTATATTGTTGGTAAACTGAAGGATAAGCACGTAATTTAATTAAAAAGGAAAAGTGGTGAATAAAATGGGAGCAATGAATGCAGAAGAATTAGCAAAGTACAAGGGCGTATTCGTCTTTGCACAGCAGGTAGATAATGTATTAAGCGGAATCTCTTTCGAGCTTGTTGGCGAAGGAAAGAGACTTGCAGAGAAGTTAGGCACAGAAGTAACAGCAGTATTGGTTGGTTCTGATGTTTCAGGACTTGTAGACGAGCTTGCTGCTTACGGTGCAGATAAGGTAATCGTAGTAGACGATCCAGAGTTGAAGAATTACAGAACTGAGCCATATGCACACGCACTTGCTTCAGTTATCAATGAATTCAAGCCAGAAATCATGTTGGTTGGTGCAACAGCAATCGGTCGTGATCTTGGCCCTACAGTTTCAGCTAGAGTTCAGACAGGACTTACAGCAGACTGTACATTACTTGAGATCGGTGATTTCCCTGTTAATCCAATTCCTGGAAAAGAGCAGAAGCACAATCAGCTGCTTATGACTCGTCCAGCATTTGGTGGTAACACAATCGCTACAATCGCATGTCCTGACAACCGTCCTCAGATGGCTACTGTACGTCCGGGTGTTATGCAGAAGCTTGATAAGGTTGAGGGCGCAAAGGCTGAGGTTATCAACTACAACCCAGGTTTCACACCAAATAACAGATATGTAGAGATCCTTGAGATTTCTAAGGCTGTTTCAGACATCAAGGATATCATGGATGCAAAGATTCTTGTATCTGGTGGTCGTGGTGTTGGTTCTGCTGAGAACTTCAAGCTTTTGGAAGATCTTGCAGACGTACTTGGCGGACAGGTTTCATGCTCACGTGCCGTTGTAGATTCAGGCTGGAAGCCAAAGGAGCTTCAGGTTGGTCAGACAGGTAAGACTGTACGTCCACAGCTCTACTTCGCAATCGGTATCTCAGGAGCAATCCAGCACGTAGCCGGTATGGAAGAGTCTGATATCATTATTGCAATCAATAAGGATCCAGACGCTCCAATCTTTGATGTAGCTGATTATGGTGTTGTTGGTGATCTGAACAAGATCGTTCCGGCACTGACAGAGGCTATCAAAGCTGAGCTTGCTGCAAAGTAATTTGATTATTTGCGAAAGTAAATACTAAATAAGAGTTCAGAACCACCGTGTATCGTAAGATATACGGTGGTTTTTTGCTATAGCGACGAGGAAAATGCACGCATTTATGCGGTGCATTTGACGACCGCTAATCAGAGACAAGATGTGCAGAGCGCCATCTTGTCTCTGTGCAAGCTTGTTGACTCAAAGTGGGCGTGGTGAGAAAGTGGCAAGCGGAAAAACCCACGACGTGGGCGTAGGAAGAGAGAAGCAGGCGAGAAAGCCCACCCTGGAAGCTTATTGTTGGGTTGCGGGGAGAAAAGTGGGCGTGGAGAGAAAGTGGCAAGCGGAAAAACCCACGACGTGGGCGTAGGAAGAGAGAAGCAAGCGAGAAAACCCACTCTGGAAGCTTGTCGCTAGGTTATGGAGGAAAAAGTGGGCGTGGAGAGAAATTGGCGAGCGGAAAAACCCACGGCGTGGGCGTAGGAAGAGAAAAGCAAGCAAGAAAACCCATCCCGGAAGCTTATTGATATGTTGAGGAGAGAAAACTGGGTGTGGGAGGGAAGAAGTAAGCGGAAAAACCCACGGCGTGGGCGTAGGAAGAGAAAAGCAAGCAAGAAAACCCACTCCGGAAGCTAGTCGGTATGTGTAATGGTGAAAAGTGTATATTGATTTGGGGAATGCTGAAATAAAGTAATAATTAAATTTTATAGAGGAAAAAGAAAAAGTCGTTATTTATCAAATTTGATGAAAAACGACTTTTTCTTTTACAAAAAAATAAAAAAATTCATGAAGCGTGGGGAAAAATAAAAAAATCATACATTCTATAAATAAGGAGGTCAAATAGAAAAATAAAAACATTATTTAAAGGAGAAAAAATGATTAAAAAGATAAGAAAAATGATTGTGGTAGCTGTGATGAGGTGTTGCTTTGAAAAGCACAAACGCGATGAATATACATACAATGTATGGAAAAGATGGGAGGTGATCCAATATCATGAGGATGATTGATATTGAAAAGCAGTATCTTTCAAATTATTGAAAATTGCTTTTATATTGAAAATCGTCTGTAAATTGTGCTATTATCGTTACGTGGAAAAGTTACAGAAAAAGGAGTTACATATGATACGCGAATGTAGTCTGGAAGAGATATCCGATGGACGGACATACAGAGAAAATGATATGGTAAAAGCGGATACCGCTGGGTGTGATGGCTGTTTCAAATGCTGTACAGGCATGGGAAATTCTATCATCTTAGATCCCTATGATATCTGGCTTTTGAAGAGTTTCTCAGAAGAAAAGAAGCTCACTTTTGAACAGCTTCTTGCAACCGGAAATGTAGAGTTGAATATCGTAGATGGATTGATCCTGCCGAATCTCAGCATGAAAAAGGAACAAGATAGCTGCGCTTATCTAAACGACGAGGGACGATGCCGGATTCATGATATACGACCGGGCATCTGCCGGTTGTTCCCGCTTGGAAGAGTCTATGATGAAAAAGGGAAATTTTCCTATTTCCTGCAGACCGGTGAGTGCGCGAAAAATAATCTGGCAAAGATCAAGGTCAAAAAGTGGATATCCATGCGATGCCCGGAGAAGAACCGCAAATTTGTCACGGAGTGGCATGCGCTTATACGCACAGCCGGACAGAAGATGGTGGAGCATAAACAGAGCGGTCGCGGTGAGAAGCTTCAGGAATTGGCGATGTATATTCTGAACGAATTCTATGTTGCGGACCTGCCGGAAGCTGCATACGACGATGCAGGAATCACAACCATTTACGAAATCTTATGCAATAAGATAGAAAATGCAAGAGAATCTCTTGAACATTTTTGAAATGATGAAGTAAATGCATAATTGCAAAATGCGATAAGTGTATTTCCATATTTATAGTTTGAAATTCAAGGATATGCATATGTTTGGAACTTAGAATTACTTAATGTTCTGTGACATAAACAGAAATGATTGAACACGATGTTCAATCAAGCCGCCACTGAGCCATGGATGGCGAATTGGCGACGGTTTCGTACGAAGTGATGGAGTGTATTGGAACATTTAGTAATTCTTAGTTCCAATACATCGCATAGGATTGAAGCTTAAACTATAAATATGGAAGATAGAAATACTTGAATTTGCAATTATATTTATTAAGGAGGAAAGAAAAATGCTTGGAATTATCGGCGCAATGGATGAAGAAGTTGCAAAATTAAAGGAAACAATGCAGGATGTCACAGTCGAGACAAAGGCATCTATGGAATTCTATAAGGGAACGATGAGCGGTAAGGATGTTGTCGTTGTCCGCTCCGGAATCGGAAAGGTCAATGCGGGAATCTGCACACAGATTCTATGCGACCGGTATCATGTTGATGCCGTAATCAACACAGGAATCGCCGGAAGCTTGAACGCAAAGATTGATATCGGCGATATCGTACTTTCGACAGACGCTCTGCAGCATGATATGGATGCAACAGGATTTGGTTATGCACCGGGTGTGATTCCACGGATGGAGACATCGACTTTTGTCGCAGATGAGAAGCTTCGAAAGCTGGCGAAGGAATGTTGTGAGCGTGTGAACCCGGATGTTCATGTATTTGAAGGACGCGTTGTCAGCGGTGATCAGTTTATCTCCGATAAGGCGAAGAAGGAATTCATCTTAGATACATTTGCAGGTGATTGCACCGAGATGGAAGGCGCTGCGATTGCACAGGCCGCTTATTTGAATCAGATTCCATTTCTGATCATCCGTGCGATTTCAGACAAGGCGGATGACAGTGCAACGGAAGATTATCCAACCTTTGAGGCGAAAGCTATCGCACACAGCGTGAAACTTGTGCAGGCGATTGTTGCAGGATATGTGAATTCATAAAATAATAAGAGCCAATCCTATATGTGATAAAATGTAAAAAATTACAAGTCAAATATTGATGGATAGAAACATAGAGTAAGAATCACAAAGAACAAGAATTATATAAGATGGCAATTATATAGCATGAAAATAGTAATATAGAATCAATAGGAGAGTAGGAAGAAAATATGAAAAAGATAGCAAGCTTTACAGTGAATCATTTGAATTTGTTGCCAGGCGTATATGTGTCAAGAAAGGACAATGTCGGTGGAAATGTAATTACGACATTCGATCTTCGTATGACAAGACCGAACTATGAACCGGTGATGAATACGGCAGAGGTGCATACGATTGAGCATCTTGCAGCAACATTTCTTCGGAATCATAAGGAATATGGAGATAAGATCATTTATTTTGGACCGATGGGATGCCGGACAGGTTTTTATCTGATTCTGGCGGGCGAGTATGAATCAAAAGATATCGTGCCACTGTTGAAAGAACTTTATACATTTATGAGTGAGTTTGAGGGGGATGTACCGGGCGCGTGTGCACGGGATTGCGGAAATTATCTTGATATGAACCTGCCGATGGCGAAATATTTAAGTAAAAAGTATCTGACCGATGTGTTGGAGAATATTTCGGAAGACCGATTGATCTATCCGGAATAAATCCGGCAGATAGAGTATATGCGGATATCATGAAAACGTGCGGACAGATATCCACAATATCCACAAAATGCTCGTATTTGTTGCACTTTGGAATAAGTCTTGAAAATCCCATACAAACCCTTTATTATCTTATTATAATAAGGTATGGAAGGAGGGGTTGTATGGGAGAGGAACCAGAGAGCCCGAAAAAACTCGAATACGAGAGTTTTGTGGAGTATGATTCATTCCGTAATCCTTCGATTGTGGAAGAACAACCATTTTATTACAAGGGGATAAGCAGAAGCCAGTATGAAGCGGAACTTGCATATCTCAATCAGAATCTTCCATCGTTCTATGATGGATCGTATATACCACTCTGGAAGCAGACGTGGTATCATTAGGAAGCTTTGGCCAGCATCTGAAAGTACAAAATAAGTCATTATTTCTAACCAAACCCCAATATTTTGTGGAAATTTCATAAAAAGTATTTGAATTTGCAAACCAGTATGATACAATAAATTATAATTGCGGATTAGTATAGCTAGACATAAGAAAATATAAGTTGTATCGAATATAAAAAGTTTATAAGGTAGAGAGGTGTAACTATGAACTTAAAGGACAAGTTGGTAAGTAAATTATTGGATATCGGTAAGAAACATCGGATTTTGATCTATCCGATGCTTGCCTTGGTTGCGATTGTGACGGCAATCTCCCATGCGGTTTGCTGGGGACGGGGAAATGGCAAGAAGATGGTGGCATCCATCATGGTCGTGGCGCTGCTTATTACCCAGTCGTTGTTCCTGACATCATCGGCTGTGAACAATGGGGATGATCCCAACGCAGCACTTACGAACACTGCGACAGACGCCGTAAATGCAGACGATGACAGCGCGTATGCGGTTCAGACGTTAGATATGCAAGGGAATCTTATGCAGGCAGATAATGCAGATGGAAGCACACAGACAGGTAGTGTCAATGTTACATACCATGCCGTAACGGATCCGGCAGGCGTTTTGGATAATATTACATTGCCTTTTACTCCGGATCAAAGTGTGATTACTCCTACATCTACCTCTGATGATATAGTGACAGCCTTCAAGCTGGATAAAGATTATTTTAAAACAGACGGTTTTCTGTATTCGGATCCGGAATGCCAGAATCCGATAACAACGATTCAGACAATCGATGGCACAATCGTTTATGATGTATATGTGAAGATTGTAAGAACCGCATATAAAGTGACTTTTGAAAATACAGGAGTGGATCCGGACGCAAAGATAAGCGAGAAAGTAGAAGTACCGAGTGGCAACGGACTTTTGAATCCGGAAGTAACGTATTCTGTTAAAACAGCGGATGCGTATAAATTTTACAAATGGGGCTATGTATATGACGGCCTTGGTGCGTATGGAATCAACTCAGATATTGCTATAAAATTTGACAATGTAAATCAGAACGAGCTCAATCTTTCGGTGAAATGGACGCCGGTTTCTGATTTGAATATTACCTATAAATATTACGATTCTTCAATTGTAGATGAGTTAAAACCGCTTAATCCGGATGCCACATCTAAGCCGAGTGACCCTTTCCGGTATGGAGATGAGATTGATCTTTTGACATTGGATGAGTCCCTGATTGAAAATAAGGGATATCAATTTGCCGGATGGAAGATTGAAGGTACTGATACAATCATAACAGATTCTACCGTTGTTGCAGATTTGGATAGTGGAATTGTAACAAAGAAGGATGGCAGCCTGACTGCAAATCCGAATGTACAGGGTGTGACACTGGTTGGACAGTGGGAATATAAGAATATTGACATCTATGTAAATGATACAAAAGTGGATGGAACAACGATTCCGATTACCGGCACATACGGACAGGAAATGAAGTATACGATTACTGCCAAATATAAGGATTCAACTTCAAGTGATACAATTCAGTTAAGTGGCATGGATGAACTTACATCAGCGAAAGGCGGACTGGGCCAGTATGGACTTGCGGTAACACCGGCAGCAAATTCATTTTCAATTTTAGGAACACCAAATAATATTGCAGAGAAGCAGTATACATTTTCTGTTACAGATACGAACAGGAAAAACGGAACCTATCAGATGAATTTCACTTTGGAATTCAAGGTAACACCGCTTCCTGTGAAGATCGGAGTTGTAAAGAGCTCAACGACGAGTGGTTCTTTGACAAAGGTATATGATAATTCCAATACGATTTCTGTCAAAGAGACAGCAGACGTGAAGGCAGCCGATGAAACTTCACCGGCATGCATTGGGCAGGATGGAATTAAAGTGTCGTTTGATCCGACTGCAACCTTACTTTCAGACGCATCCGGCAGCGGGGAAGATGTAGGGGAAGGAAAGACCATTCAACTGAAAAATCCTAAGCTGACCGGTAATCAGCATGTTGATTGTTATGAACTGGTTGGTACATCGGAGGATGGAAGTTGTCTGGATGTGCCAAATGCGGCAAGTGTAACACCGAGAACACTGCATGTTTCGGTTGCTTACGATCAGACATCGGTTCGATTTGGCGAGCAGTCACCGAATTGTACATTGACGATTACAGATGCAAATAATATTGCGGATGGAAATAATGGAGAAGAGGTAAATGCCTACAATCCGGAAAATCCAAGTGCATTTCTGGAAACGTATGCCGGATTGGAACCGGATCAGAAAAAGTGGAAATCAACCCGTAAATTATACAGTCGACCGGGTTCCGGTTATGAAACCCAACCTGTATTTGCAACCGGCGGCAATTATGAAGTGATTCTTACAGTACCGACATTTTCTGTGACGAGAGATACTTCGAATGGAAAATTTGCGGTGGAAGAGACACCGACAGGGGGATATTATTCCAGCTATACAATCGTTGCCCAGAATGGATATGATATGGTTCGTATTCTTGGGGCAGGAGAGAGTGATATCGATGAATCAATGAGCGAGGCAGATGCAGTTAAGCTCTTCTCATCAGGAAAAGCTGCAATTACGAAGGATGGAACGTATAAGAACATTCAGTTCCAGCTTCGGGATTCCAAGACTGGTGCAATCTCAACGATTTATACTATATCCGAAGAGATCAAGATTGATAATAAGGTGCCTGAATATTTTAGCTATACGGTGGAGCCAAACAAATATGTAAACCAGCTTGGCTTTGGTTCGTACTATCATTCTCAGGATAATATAACAGGAATGACTTTGACGGTGACTTACCGTTCAGAGGAAAGTCCATGTGAATATCTGAATTATTATTTTGCGGGAGAGAATGCAGAAACAGTGCCAGCGACGAAATGGCAAACGGATATGCGTTCAATCGGAAATAATCTGTATGAGGCATCCATTCTGGTAGGAAGTGGATATTCCGGACAGCTCGTATTATGGGCAACAGATACGAAACAGAAAGAATCAATACATACAAAGCTGGTATGTTACGACGGAACCAATACAAATGCAGAGCTTAAAGACAAGTATTATGAGTGGATGGTCGAAGATAATCCTCCTTCTGCAACGATGACGGTATTTGGCAATGATGGAACACAGGCATCGACAGGTAAGTGGTATCATGTATTGGATGCACAGATCAAAGCATCGGATGCAGACAGTGGTCTGGATGAAGCAGAATGGACAGTTAGGACGCCGAGTACACCGCTGAATGGCACTACATCTGTATATGGAGACAATGTCACAAAGGATGCAAAGACGAAGGATTATACATTTAGATATGAAGTCAGCGGAGATGACAATGCCAGCTATGTTCCGGGTGAATATTATTTCTCGGCAGTTGTAAAAGATAATGCGGGAAATATTGTTGATGTGCAAAAACAGGGTCCGTTCCTGTTTGATGGTATTAAGCCGGAAATCACTTTGAAGGATGACGGAAAGAGTGATTCGAAATTTCAGTCGGATGTAACGATTACAATGGAAGTTACAGAGCAGGAAAAGGAAAGTGGAATTTTCAGTGTTGCACTTTACAAAGATAATACGGATGGAGAACCACTTAAGACATGGAATGTAGGTGGAGAAAAGCATTGGTCCGATACTTATGATGTGACAGATAGTGGAACGTATATCCTGGTTGCAACAGATGTGGCAGGAAATGTAGCAGAAAAGACAGTAAAATACAGTTATATTTCTTCAACAAGACCAGATAAGCCGAGTGTATCTATCACAAAGGGCGAAAATGGTGAGATTGGAAATGCAGGCTGGCTGATCAAGGATAAGCCGAATGTTACAATCAATTCAACAACAAAGACGAGCGACAATGTGCCTGTTAAGACCTACTACAAGGTTACTTATAAGGATGCTTCCGGAACACATGATTTCTCCGATAGTTTTTCAGAGGAAAGCAAAACATTCCCGATTGATGCACAGGGGGATGTGACAGTGGAAGCGTGGGCGGTCAGTGAAGCTGATTGCAGGAGTGATACAGCATCTGAATCGACAAAGGTAGATATCGATGGTCCGGTTGTACAGATTACAGAGTCTGTTGTGGATGCGGATGGTGACGTGACGATTAATTTCCAGGCAATTGATCTGGTCAGTGGCGTGGATACAGAAAAGGTATTTGTCAATGGTAATGCGGTTACAGTGACAGATACAGATGGCGTTACCAAAGGCAGCTTCAAGGCGGATGGAAGCGCAACGTATACGATTGCTGCATATGACAATGCAGGCAATCAGTCTGAGGAAGTACGCTTTGAACCGCTTGAATTGCAGGTTTCACCAATTACGTCAGTCACTGGTTCCACTGCACATATTGAAGCGAATGTTATAAAGGGAACCAATGCACTGTCAGCAAGTCTATGCTATATTGAATATAAGAAGGATACAGATACTACATACAGTTCTGTGCTTGTAAACAAAGAAGTTGATGCGGATGGCAACATTGAAATGATTTACAACTTCAGCAAACTGAAGGCAGATACGGTATACAATTACCGTGTGCATGCGGCTACATTAAACTCATCCGAGGAGCGTGTCGTAGAAGGAAGTTTCAAGACATTGGCAGGAGATTCATCGGTAGCAATCTGCGGATATGCAAGCTATGATAAGGATCTTCCGGATGGTCAGAAGAAAAAACCAATTTATGTAAATCTTTACAGCGGAAATACGATTATTGGTGGAGCTGTTGTGAAACCGGATACGGAATCTATGGAAGAACAGCAGTATATCTTCAACGGTATTTCCAATGGAACATATCGTATTGTTGCAACGAACGGAACGCTTTCTCAGGAAGCATTCGTTACGATTGAAGATGGAAAGGTGACATATCCGGAGAATTACATGACTGTAGGTGGAGTGAACTTTGAACTGACCGGATTATCTACAAGAGTTGTGTTAGATGATGGGGATGTAGAAGTTGCAGTATCCGGATTGGAGAAAATCTATGACAGAAGCATCTACAAGGGAAATATCACAGATGCAGATATGGAAGTCGTAGAACGTGGAGGCAGGATTGATATTGTGCTTCATGCAAGCTATATCAAGGTAAGTGATGTAGCATCCGCAGAACAGGGAATCTTTGCAGATAAACTTGGAAAGAAAGCGGAGATTGTTCGATATATTAATTTGTACATTGAAAAGAATGTTTATGACGAAAACGGAAATTATATTCCTGACCAGTCGAATAATCTGACGCAGCTTGCAGATCCGGTTACGATTTCTTTCCCATTGGAAGATCTGGCAGGGCAGAATATTCAGGTGGCTTCTCTGCACAGACAGAGTTCAAATGATTATATGTTTGAAAACTGGGCAGGCGCAGAAGGTACTGTTTTGACACATGATTATGTCATCATTACGACAAACCGTTTTTCAACCTATGCGTTGTATCGGGTATTGCAGCCAAATACTTATACGGTTGTATGGAAAGATGGCGATGGCAATGTTTTGAAGACTGAGACAGTAGAAGAAGGAACTTCTGCGACACCACCGGAAGGAACACCGACGAAGACACCGACAAAGGATTATACATATACTTTTGAGGGCTGGGATCAGGATTACAGCAATGTCACGAAGGATATGGTTATTCTTGCGTGGTTCTATTCGACAAAGCAGAATGATACAGAGGATCCGGGTACGACTGAGAATCCGGGCACAACGGAACAGCCGGGCACAACGGAAGGACCAAAGGCACCGGATGCAAATGTGACACATGGTGATAATGGAACAAACGGTGGACAGAACACTTCGAAGAATCCGGTTAAGTATACGTATATGGGAGCGTCAGGATCTCCAAAAACAGGGGATGCGGCACCAATTGTATTGCTTGTGTGTGCGATGGTATTCGCAGGTGCGGGAATTGTGTTTACAATAAAAAAGAGAAAAAGTTTCTAAAAATTAACAGTTATAGTTCTTCACATACCGAACATAATAAGAGTAAGACAAACATGTCTTAATTCAAAAGTATGGAGGTAGATAATTATGAAGAACTCAAACAACACAACAAGCGTACCAGAGGCTAAGGAAGCTATGAACAAGTTCAAGATGGAAGTGGCAAATGAGCTTGGTGTAAACCTGAAGCAGGGTTACAACGGAGATCTTACTTCCCGTGAGAGCGGTTCTATCGGTGGCGAGATGGTAAGACAGATGATTAAAAAGCAGGAGCAGCAGATGTCTGGTAAGTAATCTTACCTTTTTGTCAAGCTGTTTAAGTAAGACCATGTAAGGGAGTTTGTTTCTATATCAGTGATAATGGAAAACATTATTGCATAAGATATAGAAACAAGCTCTTTTTTTGAGCAAAAATATAGACTTGCAAAAAATCTTATGTTATAATGCAGAGAATAGTGCTTACAATGGAACGTAGGCGTTGCAAGTTAAGGAGGAAAAAAACAAATGAGTTTAGCAGTAGAAAAATTAGACGGAAGCATGGCAAAATTAACAATTACAGTACCAGCCGAGGAGTTTACAAAGGCAATTACTTCTGCATACAACAAGCAGAAGAGTAAATTCTCTGTTCCTGGATTCCGTAAGGGAAAAGTACCACAGGCATTTATCGAGAAAATGTACGGTGCTGCTATCTTTTATGAAGATGCTGCAAATCAGCTTATAAATGAGTATTATCCAAAGGAACTCGAAAACTGCGAGGAAGAGATTACATCGAATCCGGAGATTGATGTAACACAGATCGAGAAAGGTAAGGATTTCATCTTTACTGCAACTGTTGCTGTTAAGCCGGAGATCAAAATCGGTGACTATAAGGGCGTAGAGATTGAGAAGATTGATACAACTGTAACAGATGAAGATGTTATGGCAGAGATTCTGAAGGATCAGAAAGAAAACGGAAGAAAGATCGATGTAACAGACAGAGCAGCACAGATGGACGATGAAGTTACAATCAACTTCGAAGGCTTTGTAGACGATGTTGCATTTGAAGGTGGAAAGGGCGAGAACTACAAGCTTACACTTGGTTCACACTCATTCATCGATACATTCGAGGATCAGATCGTTGGCAAGAATATTGGCGATAAGTTTGACGTAAATGTAACATTCCCGGAAGAGTACCATGTAGATGATCTGAAGGGCAAGCCAGCCGTATTTAAGGTAGAGCTTCTTGCAATTTCTGCATTAGAGCTTCCTGAACTGGATGATGAGTTTGCAAGTGATGTTTCTTCTTTCGAGACTTTTGCTGAGTACAAGGAAGACAAGAAGAAAACATTGGAAGTAAAGAAGGAAGAACAGGCAAAGCGTGAGAAGCAGTCTAAGGTAGTTGAGAAGATTGCTGAGGCGGCAGAGGTTGAGATTCCGGAAGCAATGATTAAGTATAATCAGGAAAGAATCGTCAATGAGATGTCTCAGAGAATGATGTATCAGGGACTTCAGATGGAGCAGTATCTCCAGCTTATGGGAACAACAAAGGAAGAGTTCTTAGAGCGTGTAAAACCGGATGCAATCGCAAGAATCAAGACAAGCCTTGTGCTTGAGGCAGTTGCAGCCGCTGAGAATATCGTAGCAAGTGATGACGATGTAGATGCAGAGATTCAGGATATGGCTGCACAGTATCAGATGAAGCCAGAGGAATTAAAGGATATGATCGGTGCTCCGGAGTTAGAGAATATCAAGAAAGATATCGCTTCGAGAAAAGCGCTTGAGTTCCTTGGCGAGAATTGTAAGGAAGTTTAATCAAAAAGCTTCGCATGAGTTAGGAGATAATTAGAATGGCAAATCGTTCAGACGATAAGAAAAAAGTAAGATGTTCGTTCTGTAACAAGTCACAGGAGCAGGTTCGTAAGCTGATTGCGGGACCAAATGTATATATCTGTGATGAGTGTATTGAGATTTGTTCTGAGATCATACAGGATGAATTTGATAATGAACCTTCCGATTCTGAGATCAATCTCTTGAAACCGAAGGAAATCAAAGAATTCCTGGATGATTATGTCATTGGACAGGAACAGGCAAAGAAGGTTCTTTCTGTAGCAGTGTACAATCATTATAAGCGTATACTGGCAGAGAAGGATTTCGATGTCGAGCTTCAGAAGAGTAATATTATCATGATTGGACCTACGGGTTCCGGTAAGACATATCTGGCGCAGACACTGGCAAAGCTTTTGAATGTACCTTTTGCAATCGCAGATGCGACTGCGTTGACGGAGGCTGGTTATGTCGGCGAAGATGTAGAGAATATCTTATTGAAGCTGATTCAGGCGGCTGATTATGATATTGAGCGTGCACAGCACGGTATTATCTATATAGACGAGATTGATAAGATTACGAAGAAGTCAGAAAATGTATCTATTACACGAGATGTATCAGGAGAAGGTGTACAGCAGGCACTTTTGAAGATCATCGAGGGTACAGTTGCTTCTGTTCCGCCACAGGGTGGAAGAAAGCATCCGCAGCAGGAGTTTATTCAGATTGATACAACGAATATTCTCTTTATCTGTGGTGGTGCGTTTGAAGGTATGGAGAAGATTATCGACAATCGTATCGGTAAGAAATCCATCGGATTTAATGCGGAAATCGCAGATCGATCTTCCGACAAGAAGGTTGGTGAAATCTTAAAGCAGGTATTGCCGGAGGATTTTGTAAAATATGGTCTGATTCCGGAGTTTATCGGACGTGTACCGGTAAGTGTGACGTTAGATTTATTGGATGAGGATGCATTGGTACGGATTTTGTCAGAGCCGAAGAGTTCTATCTGTAAGCAGTACAAGAAATTGTTTGAATTAGATGGTGTGGAACTGATCTTTGATGAGGAAGCACTTCGTGAGATTGCGAAGGAAGCAATGACAAGAAAGACGGGTGCAAGAGGATTACGTGCAATCATTGAGAAGACAATTATGGAACAGATGTATGAGATTCCTTCCGATGATACTGTAGTGAGCTGTCGTATTACAAAAGATATGGTGGATGGCATTGCGGGTCCGGTCATTGAGCGTTCGGATGAACCGAGAACAAAGAAAAACGCTTCTCGTAAGCGGATAAAGCAAGAGGATTCAATTGCGTAATGGTTATTAAATCAGCAGAATTAGAAACAGTATGCGGCATTACGAGTAAATTGCCGGAGAATACATTCCCGGAGATTGCTTTTGCGGGCAAATCAAATGTTGGAAAGTCTTCGCTGATCAATGGTTTATTAAACCGGAAATCACTGGCGAGGACTTCGGCATCGCCCGGAAAGACACAGACGATTAATTTCTACAATATCAATAAAGATTTATACTTTGTAGATCTGCCGGGGTATGGTTATGCGAAAGTATCGCAGGAAATCCGTAACAAATGGGGCAGGATGATCGAACGGTATCTGCATGCGTCAACACAGTTAAAGGCAGTGCTGCTTTTGATTGATATCAGGCATGCGCCGGGAGAAAATGATGTAACGATGTATAACTGGATTGTGGCAAACGGATATGAACCGGTTATTATCGCGACGAAGCTCGACAAGATCAAGCGGAGTCAAAAAGACAAGAACATAAAAGTGATTCGGGAGACGCTTGGATGTGGAAAAGAGACAAAAATAATCCCCTTCTCCGCTGTATCAAAACAGGGAAAAGAGGAAATATGGAATCTTATTGAGGATTCTATTCAGACATCCATAGTTGATTAATCAAATATTCATAAATGCCGGAACTTTTGCTACGCCAGTTGTTGCAGATAGTTTCGGCTTGTGATTTTGTTGGAACATCAAATTTCAAATCCATCAGGGTTTCTTTACGGTCCTTGATGATACATTGTACGGTGTACCAGTTTGAATCATTATTAAAGTAGTCCGCATAAATCTCGGACTCTTTTTTTACGTTGATACGTTCTGCTTTTAAATACTCTAATATGTCTTCTTTGATCGCGTAAGGAAGACGGTTTTCAAAGTAGGAGAGTGCTTCTTCACCAGTACTTGTGATTTTGTAATGAATCGTGTCACGGATTGTGTCTGTGGAAATAAAATCATCATTGATTAATTCACTTAATGATTCGTGAAGATTGAAAACACTGGTATATTCTTTTCCAACGATGAAATCAGAAATCAAAGAATTCGTCATTGTGTAATCTGTGCGGTCTAACATATATAAAATCATCAATTTATAAAGCAATAATCCTTCCATTATAAAATCCTCCTCATGTGTCCTTCCTTACTTTACGATACGGGAAAGCAAAAATCAAGAAAAAAAGCAAAAATAAAGGTTTACGAGTTACGTTAAGTGTGCTAAGATATGCTTAATCTTTCTTAAAGGTAGTAACTATCACTTCATTTTTCAGTGAGATGCCCCAGAACTAGAGAATTGAATTCATAAGTATGGATGTTATATTGGTAATTAGTATATGAAAAAGGAGACACGCATGGAATTTAGAAAAATGTCTTTAGCTGAGTTGCGGGAATATGCGAAGGAAAAGGGAATCCGAAATATTTCAACACTCAAAAAAGCGGAGCTTGCCGAGCTTCTTGAGAACATGGAGAAGATGATGGCAGCAAAGAAAAAAGAGGCAGAACAAAAAAAGACGGCAGAACGGAAAACACAGGAGATGGCAAAGGTTCGCCCGGATACAAGGCAGGCAAACCGGATGAAAAATCCAGCAGAGAATTATCAGGAATTGCGGAATATCGAGCCGGAGGAAGGCGAGACAGAAGCGGAGATTCAGGTGTTTGATGGGCAGGAATATAATCCGAAGCTGGATAGTGGATCAGAAGCCAATGGTATTCTTGAGGTTATGGCAGAAGGGTATGGATTTATTCGAAGTGCAAATTATCTGCCGGGAGATCGTGATATCTATGTGTCACCGGTACAGATTCGCAAGTTCTGTCTGAAGAAGGGCGATGTGATCGGAGGGCCGGTTCGGAATAAGACACAGGGAGAGAAGTTCTCGGCACTTTTGTTTATCCGCCATGTGAATGGTATGCTCCCATCGGTTGCAGCGAAACGTAAGCCGTTTGAAGAATTGACACCGATCTTTCCAAATCAGAGAATTTCACTGGATGAAACAGGAGCACCGGTTGCAATCCGTATAGTGGATTTACTCTCACCAATCGGTAAAGGACAGAGAGGTATGATCGTATCACCACCAAAGGCAGGTAAGACAACCTTATTAAAAGCGATAGCAAAGAGTATTAGTACAAGAAATCGGGATATGCATTTGATTGTGCTTTTGATTGATGAGCGTCCGGAGGAAGTGACAGATATACGTGAGTCAATCGAAGGTGAGAATGTGGAGGTTATCTATTCGACGTTTGATGAACTTCCGGATCATCATAAGCGTGTATCGGAGATGGTAATCGAGCGAGCAAAACGTCTGGTAGAGCATGGAAAGGATGTTGTGATTCTGCTTGACAGTATCACACGTCTTGCAAGAGCCTACAACCTGACAGTTCCGCCAAGTGGAAGAACTTTATCCGGTGGTCTGGATCCGGCAGCTCTGCATATGCCGAAACGGTTCTTCGGTGCAGCGCGTAATATGCGCGAAGGTGGAAGCCTGACGATTCTTGCAACGGCATTGGTAGAGACCGGAAGCCGTATGGACGATGTTGTATTCGAGGAGTTCAAGGGTACCGGTAATATGGAACTGGTGCTTGACCGGAAGCTTTCTGAAAAACGTATCTTCCCGGCAATTGATATTGCAAAATCAGGTACAAGAAGAGATGATCTGCTTCTGACACCGGAGGAACAGGAAGCTGTGAATCTGATTCATAAGGCGCTGACTTCTTCAAAAGCGGAAGAGTTCACGGATGAGATATTGAAATTATTTGCAAGAACCAAGAATAACCATGAATTTATCGAGATGGTGAAGAAGATTTTACCATATAGCAGAAGATCGTAGGGATAAGAATAATGTACGGTAAAAATAATTATAAAATATCAAAAAATGCTTGAAATTCTTGATATGGTATGATAAAATCCGTATGTTATGTAATGAACAGTCTGCTATGTCTAGCACATGGTAGCAAGTATAAGTTAAGAGGTGAAAGAAATGAAAGAAGGAATCCATCCAGCGTACTATCAGGCAAAGGTTGTTTGCAACTGTGGTAACGAGTTCGTAACAGGTTCAACAAAGGAAGATATTCACGTTGAAATTTGTTCAAAGTGCCATTCATTCTACACAGGTCAGCAGAAGGCTGCACAGGCTCGTGGTAGAATTGATAAGTTCAATCGTAAGTACGGTGTTCAGGCATAATACGGAAATGACATGGAAAGGCTTGTTACAATATGTAGCAGGCCTCTTTTCATATGTATAAAAAGGTGAAGTATGAGCAGAATAAATATTGGCGGACAGGCAGTTATGGAAGGTGTCATGATGCGGAATGACAACCGGTACGCAGTAGCTGTCCGAAAACCGGATCATGAAATTGAAGTGAAAGTAAATCAGTGTGCAGGTACGGAAGAAAGACCGGCTATCTGTAATTGTCCGATTGTACGTGGTGTGTTCAGTTTTGTGCAGTCACTTGCTATCGGTGTAAAAACATTGATGTATTCGGCACAGTTCTTTGAGGATGAAGAAGAGGAAACACCGAAGAAAGAGAAAAAAAAGACAAAAGAAAAGACAAAAGAACAGATTGAAAAAACAGAAAAGGCAGAGATGGCAGGTACAGTTGCATTTTCGATTGTGATTGCCATTGGACTTTTTATGCTGCTGCCGGCGTGGATTGCGTCTTTACTGGATGATATGATAAAAAATCATATTGTTATCGGACTTATTGAGGGTGTGATACGTCTTGTGATTTTCCTGGGCTATGTGATTGCAATATCACGGATGGAAGATATCAAGCGGACATATATGTATCATGGTGCAGAACATAAGACAATCAACTGCCTGGAGCATGGACATGAGTTGACAGTTGAGAATGTCATGCAGGCATCCCGGTTTCATAAGCGGTGTGGAACAAGTTTTTTGTTTATTGTGATGATTGTAAGTATTTTGGTTTTTATGTGTATTACGGTAGATACGATGTGGCTGCGGCTTTTGCTTCGTGTTCTGCTAGTTCCGGTGATTGCAGGAATTTCGTATGAATTTATCCGTTTTGCAGGAAATAGTGAATCAAGGATTGCAAATCTGCTTAGTAAGCCGGGTCTTCTGATTCAGAGACTGACGACAAAGGAGCCGACAGAGGATATGGTGGAGGTTGCAATTGCGTCTGTGGAAGCTGTTTTGGATTGGCGAGCTTATTTGGACGAACAGGCAAAGTGTGAGAAATGAGGAAAGCTATGACGTGGCAGGCATTGATGAAGGAAGGGCTGGAAAATCTGAGACAGGCAGATATACCGGATGCGGACAGTGATATTCGGCTTTTGGCGATGGACGTGATGAAATGTACATATTCTATGCTGATTTTGCATATGACAGATGAGGCAACGGAGGAGCAAGAGCAGAAATTCCGCGCATATGTTATGGAACGTACGACACATAAACCATGTCAGTATATTCTTGGAACACAGGAGTTTATGGGGTTTGAGTTTGCAACAGCCGAAGGTGTATTGATACCAAGACCGGAGACGGAGCTTCTTGTGGAACAGGCATGCGGAAAGCTGGAGAAACTCAGAGAGAAAAAACGGAAACAAACCGGTGACGGAAAGCTGCGTGTGTTAGATATGTGTTGTGGGAGTGGCTGTATCGGAATCAGTGTAGCAAAGCTTGTTCCGGCTGTATCGGTTGACCTTGCGGATATTTCGGATGCGGCAATCACTCTTACGAAGAAAAACCGGGAGCGGTTACAGGCAGATTGTACGGTAATACAGACCGATTTATTTGCGCAGATTAAAGAAAAATATGATATGATAATATCGAACCCGCCGTATATCCGGACAGATGAGATACCAAAGCTGATGGAAGAAGTGCGGGATTTTGAACCACATCTGGCACTTGACGGGAAGGCAGATGGATTGTATTTTTATGATAAGATCATTCGGGAAGCGAGGGAATACCTTCATGAAGATGGATATGTATTGTTTGAAATCGGACAGGATCAACTGGAAGCTGTACGAGGATTATTTGTAGAGAACGGATATGTGGATATAAAGGGTCTGAAAGATTATGCGGGGCTGGACCGAATTGTAATGGCACGTTATCCGGCGTCTGTGTAGATTCAGAATTACATAAATGTGAGTTAAGTACCGGTTCAATCATGATTGATTGGACGGAAGTGAGAATAGTTGGAGGATGAAATCATGTTTGATAAATTAGAAGATTTGGTAGCACGTTTGGATGAGCTTCAAAATGAACTTTCGGATCCGAATGTGGCAAGCAATGCAGAACGTTTCCGGAATCTGATGAAGGAGCAGGCAAACTTAGCTCCAATCGTAGAGAAATATCAGGAATATAAGGAAGCAAAGCAGACGATAGAAGATAGTGTTTCTATGCTGGAAGGTGAAAGCGATGAAGAGATGCGTGAGATGCTTAAGGAGGAGCTTTCTTCTGCAAAGCAGCAGGTTGAGAAGTGTGAGAATGAACTGAAAATCCTGCTTCTGCCGAAAGATCCGAACGATGAGAGAAACGTTATCTTAGAAATTCGTGCAGGTGCCGGTGGGGATGAGGCTGCCCTTTTTGCAGCGGAGCTTTATCGTATGTATGTGCATTATGCAGAGAGCCGCCGCTGGAAGGTGGAGCTGATGGAAGCAGAGGAGATCGGTATCGGAGGCATGAAGTCGGTAACAGCGATGGTAACCGGAAACGGTGCGTATTCTGTATTGAAATATGAGAGTGGCGTCCATCGTGTACAGCGTGTGCCGGAGACAGAGAGCGGTGGACGAATCCATACCAGTACCGCCAGTGTAGCAGTGCTTCCGGAGGCTGAGGAAGTGGATGAAATCGATATTCCGGATAAGGATATCCGTATTGATGTCATGCGTGCATCCGGTAACGGTGGACAGTGTGTCAATACAACCGATTCTGCGGTACGTTTGACTCATATTCCAACCGGAATCGTAATCTACAGCCAGACAGAGAAGTCTCAGCTTCAGAATAAGGCAAAGGCGTTTGCGCTGCTTCGTACAAAGCTGTTAGATATCGAGATGCAGAAGCGTCATGATGCGGAAGCGGATCTTCGTAAGAGCCAGGTTGGTACAGGCGACCGTTCCGAGAAAATCCGTACGTATAACTTCCCACAGGGACGTGTAACGGATCACCGGATTGGACTGACATTATACAAATTGGACAAGATTATGAATGGTGATATTCAGGAGATTATCGATGCATGTATCGCCGCTGATCAGGCGGCGAAGCTTGCTAAGATGAATGAGGAGTAATCGCCCAATGTGATGAAGTCACATTTTAGGATGGTGATTACGACCTGACACAGCATCCGTGGGATGGTGTGTTCATACCCATATAAATTTGAACAGGAGGAATAAAATTATGCAGTTAGAAACATTACAGAAAGACATGATTGCCGCTATGAAGGCAAGAGATAAGGCAAGAAAGGACTCTATTTCTTCTCTGATTTCCGCAGTGAAGAAGGTTGCCATCGATGAAGGATGCCGCGATGATATCAAGGAAGAACTGGTAGACCGCGTGATCTTAAAGGAGTTAAAGACAGCGAAAGAGCAGATTGATACATGCCCGGCAGAACGTACGGACCTGCTTGCAGAGTATCAGGCTCGTTACGATGTGATTAACGAGTATGCACCATCTCTGATGAGCGAGGATGAGGTGAGAGCATTCCTGACAGATAAATGTGCAGAGGTAATCGCTACAAAGAACAAAGGTATGATCATGAAGACGGTTATGCCTCAGCTAAAGGGTAAGGCAGACGGTAAGGTGATTAATGCTGTGGTAGCAGACCTTTGTAAGTAAAAAAGAGTTATATTGTTCCGGTATTCCATCATATGTTGAAACAAAGCATGTTGGAAGAACAATGATGGGAAAATCAAAACAAAACAGACAGATAACGGCCGGTGTCCTGCTATTTCTGATTATATTTTTTGCGGATCTTATATTACAGAGAATGCCACCGGAACATCTGAGGGAGTTTTCGATGGAACGGCTGCTTCGGACGTCATTGCTTCCGGTCGGACAGACGATGTATATCTGGGGCGGAGGCTGGAGCGAAGATGATGCAGTGGCTGGAATCGAAGCAGTCACACTTGGTGTCTCGAAACAGTGGGCAGAATATGCCGCACGGCAGACGGAGCTGTATGATTTTGATAAGACAAGATATCAAAACCATGATGGACTCGATTGTTCCGGATATATCGGATGGTTATTGTATAATGTATTTCATACCCGTAATGGGGAGACCGGATACGTGGTTGGTGCGTCAAAGATGGCACGCGCCTGTGCTATGCGTGGCTGGGGATATCTGATCAGAAATGATTACCGTCCGGGTGATATATGCAGTATGGAAGGGCATGTCTGGATGAGTTTAGGGAGATGCATGGATGGAAGTGTATTGCTTGTACATGCAAGCCCGCCGGGAGTGCGCATCTGTGGAACGTATCTCGCAGACGGTATGAAAAGTCAGGCAGTTATGCTTGCAGAGCGGGTGATGAAACGGAAATATCCGGCTTGGTATGCCAGATATCCGGAGTGCGGAGTTGGGTATTTTTATCTGGAAGATTCGGTTTCCATGCGATGGTATACGGATGAAATAACGGATCCGTATCATTTGCAGGAGATGCATGCAGAGAGTATAGTTCATTTCTTATATCCGGATTTGTAAGAAATGTATGGAAGCGAAAGAAAAGGGGTTATACATATTAAGAATCTGAATTTCGATTACTGCGCAATAATTATTATTACAATTTTACTTGTAACGACAATCCTGCGTCGTATGGTCAAGGGAAAATTAAATCGGTGTTTTATAGAGCTGCTGGTTGTTGCGTGGCTTACGATTTTTTTTGATATTTGGGCGGTCAATCTGGATAATCTGGGAACTGCGCAGATATTTTCAAAGTATGTAGCACATATGGGATATCTGGTGTTTCATAGTCTGGCAATGCCTTTTTATGTGGCATATATTATTGCGATGACAGATACTTGGCATCAGTTTAAAGCAAAACGATTGTTTATCTTTTTGTCCGCTTTTCCCGAATTAGTTATTGTTAGCCTGACCATTACCAGTCCATTTACAAAATGGATTTTCTATATTGATGAGCAGTACAGTTATGTGCGTGGATTGTATTTTGAGCTGCTGTATGTTTGTGCGGCGGTCTATATGATTTATGGTATCGTATATCTGGTATTGCACAGACAGATGTTCTGGCGTAGGCATTTGGCTTCAATTGCTGTTGCGTTTCTGGCGGTAGTAGCTGGAATTTTAATCCAGTATTTTAAACCGGATATATTGATCGAGATGTTCTGCATGGCGGTTAGCCTGATGGTGCTTTCGTTTATGATTCAGCGGCCGGAGGAACGATTGGAAGTTGTGACCGGTTTAGATAAGGTTACAGCTTATATGGAAGATATGCGGCAGGCGTTTTTTACTAAGAAACCAATCCGTATTATCATGGTGAACATTACAAATTATGCATCGATACGGGAACTGCTTGGTTATGTACAATGTATGCATGCAATGGAGCAGGTTGCAGCGTATATGGTACGGCTTGATAAGAAAATGGATCTTCGAGCAGAACTGTATAATCTGGAACAGGGAAAATTTCGGTTTGTTGTAGAGGAAAAAAGATTCCGGCGTGTCTGGGATGCAGCGTCAGAGATGAACCGGATTATGAAAGAGAATTTTGTCATTAACCAGATGGCAGTCAGTATGATTACGAATGTCTGTATCGCGGATTGTCCACAGGATATCTCTGATGTTGATACATTGATGGCGTTTGGTGATACATTACAGAAGATTCCATATACCGGAGATATTATGGCAGCTTCTGAATTGCTGAAACGATTGCATTACGGTATGATGCATGATATGGATGCGATTATTGAAGCAGCATTGTCCGCTAATCGGTTCGAAGTATATTATCAGCCGATCTATTCTGTAGAAGAAAAAAAATTCCATTCTGCAGAAGCGTTGATACGGTTGAAGGATGAGAAGTATGGTTTTATCTCACCGGAGATTTTTATCCCGGTGGCAGAAAAAAGTGGTGCGATTCATAAGATTGGTGATTTTGTTCTTGAACAGGTTTGTGCATTTATTGCGAGTGATGAGTATAAGAAACTGGGACTTTCTTACATTGAAGTGAATTTGTCTGTGGTACAGTGCATGCAGCCGAAACTCGCAAATCATATTATGGACATTTTAACCCGCTATGGAGTTCGACCGGAACAACTGAATCTGGAGATTACAGAGACAGCTGCATCCATCTCGCAACAGGCACTTGAGGATAATATTGAAGATCTGACCAATATGGGAATGAAATTTTCTTTGGACGATTTTGGAACCGGATATTCGAATATGCAGCGCATCGTAAAATTGCCGTTCAATATTATTAAATTAGACCGGACATTTACAGAATTATATGACAATCCAAAGCTTGGGATTGTGCTCATGAACACAATCAATATGATTAAGGCAATGAAGATGAAGATTGTAGTAGAAGGTGTGGAAACAGCAGAGATGTTAAAACTGTTTTCGGATTTAGAGTGTGAATATATTCAGGGATATTACTTTTCAAAGCCAATCCCACGTTCTGAGTTTGTAAAATTTATCCAGACATCCTCGTAAGAGGAATGTCTGGATTTTTAAATACTAATTATTCTTTCTAAACTCATTCAGGCGTTCTTTGATGGAATCAAATTCTATCTTGTGTTTGAAGGATACGGAACCCGGGTTACGGCTTAAGATACGGGTTGCATGTTTGCGCATCTTCTGGGAGCGATGTTCAACACGATCCTTTGCTGACTGGAGCCGATCCTGAAATTCTGCTGTGAGTTCTTCCTTACTCTTGTTGAATTCCAATCCTTTTTCTTTCAGATAATCCTGGAACTTCGCCTTGTCATCCTCGGCAAATGCAAGTACCACGTCAAGACGTTTCTGCATACGCTGGACTTCTTCGTTTTCGAGGATGATTTTCTTTAAATCGAATGCTTCTTGTGCAGACGTAATCATATCCCAGATGAAATAAACAGCAAATACAAGATCAACGACGATCAGCGGGACGGACGGCAAGGATAAGACGAGTTTCTCAATCGGGGTATGCACCAGTCCGGTCAGAAGCAGAGCGCAGACACCCCAGGTCAGAGAACATCCGAGACAGATATAACCGTGCAGGTTACAGAAGTCGTAGGTGTAATCCCAGTATTTCACATGGAAAATCTGTTCCATCGCCCATCCGGTGAAATACTCAAGCAAGGTAGCGCCAAGCATACCGAACAGGAAGATTAAAAAGTAGTTATTGCGGACAGGAATGGTGGAAATCAGAATAATCACGGCGCCAAAGCCGTAAATCGGAAGAAACGGACCATGTAGGAATCCGCGATTGACCCATTTCCTGTGTTCCCATGATACATATAAGCTTTCACCGATCCAGCCGATGAGGCAGTAGATGATGAAAAAGGCAATCCATTGCCAGAGATTATAAGCGAACATAATATCCTCCTTTGCGTTTGTGTATAAAGATAACATAAGTATAACATTTGTTGCTTGCGAAGAAAATATACATTTTTAAGGATGTATATGGAACATTTCAAATAATTGAAATGTTTTTGCAGGCATCATAGTGAATCGCTCCAGGCACTGCTGAGCCGTTCGATCACGACCGGGATATCGTCCATGTTAAGTCCGGAATAATTGATGATCGCAGTGTGGTCGTACCGGCTTATATCGGATTTGAAATCAAAGCTGTAATAATCGGAGACAAATGCGAGTGTGATATTATGAGCCTGAGCCAGAATTTGTAATTCCTGATCACTTTTTTTACTGCCAATATGCAGCAGAAAATGCAGTCCTGCATTTTCCTGACTGATTGAAATCCTATCTGCAAGTGGACTTTCCCTAAATCCTGCAATCAGTTCGTCACGCAGACTGCGATAATGGTTACGCATACGATTGATGTGTTTCTCAAAATATTGATCTTTGATAAAGGACGCAAGTGTATACTGCTCGAAATTCGATACCGTACAGGCATAAAAACCAAGCTTGTTGTAATACTGGTGCAGCAGGGACTTGGGAAGAACCATATAGCTGATACGAATCGTTGAGGCAAGGCTTTTGGTAAAGGTGTTAAAATAAATAACCTTGTCCGTAGTATCCATTGAGAATAGGGATGGAATCGGTTTTCCCTGCAGACGAAATTCACTGTCAAAATCATCTTCAATAATATAGCGGGAATTTGATTCATTTGCCCATTGCAAAAGTCCGTAACGGCGGCTTACAGAAGTCACAATGCCGGTTGGAAAGTGGTGGGATGGAGATATCTGTATGATGTCTGGAATTGTCAGGTTTCGGGCATCTAATTGAATCCCCTCTTCGTCCATCTCAAGTGGTGCAACCTTCACGCCGAGCGCTTCGTAAATGCTGCGGATCTTCTTGGAACTCGGATTTTCCAGTCCGTAGACAAGGTCCCGCCCAAGCAGTTGTACAATCATACCATATAAGTATTCTGTTCCGGCACCGATCATGATCTGTTCCGGGGATGCGTTGATGCCACGAAATTCGTGCAGATGTCTGGCAATGGCTGTACGTAATTTTGGTACACCGCCGGCAGGTGGGGGTACTAATAGATCCGGACTTTGCTCACTTAAAATCTGGCGAGTCAGCTTTGCCCAGATAGAAAAAGGAAAATTCTCCGGAGCTGTATGATTAGAAATCAGGTTGATGGAATTGTCATGACTGGAAGATTTTTCTATTGTAATAAGGTCAGATTCATTATTTACAGAAACAATCTGACTTTGTATTGGAGAAACAAAGAATCCACTCTTTGGTTTGGAATAGATGTAACCTTCTGCCATAAGCTGCCCATACGTGTTTTCAACAGTGACAATGCTGATACCGTGATTGCTTGCAAATGCACGTTTGGATGGCAGCTTTTCGTTTGGGGATAAAACACCGTTTATAATGTCAGTTTTCATGCAGTTATAAAGGTATTCATATAAGCTTTGACTACCTCGTTTATCGAAAGAATAGGTTAACATGATAAGCTCCTTTTTCTGTATTCTGGCATTGTTAGATGAAAATGCCGTTATTTTATATAGAATCAGATGTTTTCTTTTAAAAAGTATAAACTATATTTATATTTTTGTAAATCTGACATTTCCATATAATTTATGATTGGAGATTTACATAAGGTCAAAATAACTATATCGTTAGAGAAAATAAAAAAAGAGGTGTTTTAACATGACAGATAAAAAGGTTTTGACGATTCAGGATATTTCATGTATGGGGCAGTGTTCGCTTACAGTTGCACTTCCGATTATTTCGGCGTGTGGTGTGGAGACTGTTATTCTGCCTTCTGCTGTATTATCAACACATACCGGGGGATTTACCGGATATACATTCCGTGATCTGACGGAAGATATTCCTGGAATCATGAATCACTGGAAGAAGGAAAATATTCAGTTTGACTGCTTGTATACCGGATATCTTGGCAGTATCACACAGATCGAATATGTGTATGATTTAAAAAATCAGGTTGTAAAAGAGGATGGCTTGTTAATTGTGGATCCGGCAATGGCAGATAACGGAAATCTGTATTATGGATTTGATGAAGCTTTTGTTGCACAGATGGCAAAGCTTTGCGGCAGTGCAGATATTATTTTGCCCAATATCACAGAGGCAGCATTCATGACAGGAAGTGAACTTCGGTTAGAGGGACAGGATGAAGCATATGTACAGATGATTTTAGAGGCTCTTGCGAAACTTGGCTGCAAAAAGATTGTTTTAAAAGGTATCAGCTTTGAAAATGATAAAATCGGAGTTGTCGTATATAACTGCGCAGAGAAAAAAGCAGAATATTATTTCACAGAGAAGGTGCCAAAGAGTTCACATGGAACCGGTGACTGTTATGCGGCAGCTTTTACAGGCGCGATGATGCAGGGAAAGACGATCCTTGAAGCTGCGAAGATTGCAGCCGATTTTGTGGTAGACAGTATTAAAAAAACAGACGACGGACATTGGTATGGTGTATGCTTTGAACGTGCATTGCCGATGCTTGTGACAGAATTGAACAAATAAATGTCAACTTCATATATCTGAATCCCAAAGAAAGGATTGCGCTGGTTTTGACCGTGCAATCCTTTATTCTTTGTTGCCGATTCAGGTTATTTTGTATATAATATGAATATCTATGAAATAAGGAGGCATATATGAATATATTGATTGCCCTTGGCATACCTTTTATAGGAACAACTCTTGGTGCGGCAATGGTATTTTTTATGAAAGAAAAGATTGCTCCGAAGCTTGAGAAAGCGTTGCTCGGTTTTGCGTCCGGCGTGATGATTGCGGCGTCTGTCTGGTCACTTCTGATTCCTTCTATTGATATGACGGTGGCACAGGGGGGCATCGCGTGGGTGCCCGCGGTAGTCGGTTTTTTGCTGGGCATCGCATTTTTATTGTTATTGGATACCCTGATTCCGCATCTGCACTTAAACAGCGATAAACCGGAAGGCGTACATACGAAGATTAGTAAGACCATGATGATGCTGTTTGCAATTACTTTGCACAATATACCGGAAGGTATGGCGGTCGGCGTTACGATCGCGGGTGCGCTTGCGGGCAATGCAGGAATTACGATTACGGGTGCGTTTGCCCTGTCACTTGGTATTGCAATTCAGAATTTCCCGGAAGGTGCGATTGTCTCCATGCCGTTAAAGGGCGAGGGAATGGGAAAGCCAAAAGCCTTCTTATGTGGCATGGCATCCGGTGCAGTGGAGCCTGTGTTCGGATTTCTGACGATTCTGCTTGCAGCACAGATGACGCGGATCCTTCCGTATTTTCTGTCTTTTGCGGCCGGTGCGATGATCTATGTCGTTGTGGAGGAACTGATTCCGGAAGCACAGGCAGGTGAGCATACGAATATCGGAACGATCGGGACAGCGATTGGCTTTGCGCTGATGATGGTGCTCGATGTAGCACTTGGATGATGATAGAACGAGGATAAATAACCGTTCACAAAATACGTCCGGCGCGGTATCACTTCATGTGCCGTGTGGATGTACACATTATATGGATTGTGCAAAGTTTGAAAGGAGTAGATATATAAGATGAAAGTTTTGATGTTAAACGGAAGCTCCCATATTAACGGAACAACGATGGCAGCTTTGAACGAGGTTGGAAAGGCACTCGAAGAAGATGGTGTAGAATATGAGATTTTTCAGATCGGTGGTGGGCCGATCGCAGATTGCCTTGGCTGCGGACAGTGTACGGAGAATGGATGTATCTTCTCGGACGATGCAGTAAATGCCTTTGTGGAGAAGGCAAAAACGGCGGATGGATACATATTTGGCACCCCTGTTTACTATGCGCATCCAAGCGGACGGATCCAGTCATTTTTAGACCGGGTATTTTATAGCAGCGGCAAGCATTTTGCACATAAACCGGGTGCTTCGGTGGCGGTTGCCAGACGTGGAGGTACAGCAACGACATTTGATGTGCTGAACAAATATTTCGGTATTACGCAGATGATCACGGTTGGTTCTACTTATTGGAACCAGGTACATGGAAGATGCGCAGAGGATGCGGCGAAGGATCTCGAGGGGATGCAGACGATGCGGAATCTTGGACATAATATGGCATGGGTATTAAAATGCTTAGAAGCCGGTAGAGAGAAGGGACTTGTGCCACCGACAGCGGATCGCTCCAATCAGACGAATTTTATTCGATAGTGAGTGGATATAGAAAAAAGAAAGTTGGAAAAGCAATGTGCGTTTGAAAATCTTGGTGGAATGCACAGTAAGGAGGAGCATATGACGATAGAACAACAGGCAGGACTTGTAAAGCTTGCCAGCCCAAAGCTGGCAGGTACAACCGGAGAGCTTCGCGACCAGGCACTTTTGGCAGTTGCGAAAGCATTGACGGATAACAAGGATGCAATCTTTGAAGCAAACAGACAGGATATGGAACAGGCAGAGGCAGATGGGATTGCAGCTCCTGTCTTAAAGCGTCTGAAATTCGACGCGGGAAAGCTGCGCGATGTTATAAATGGCATTCACGATCTGGTGCAGATGCCGGATCCGTTGTTTCAGACGAAGCTTGCAAGAGAACTTGATGAAGGGCTTACATTGTACCGTGAGACGTGCCCGATTGGTGTGATCGGTGTAATCTTCGAGGCAAGACCGGATGCACTCGTGCAGATATCTGCACTCTGTATCAAGAGTGGAAACTGTGTAATCTTAAAGGGTGGCAGTGAGGCTGCAAAGAGCAACAAGATTTTATTTGATACGATCTATGCAGCGGTACGGGAAGCGGGACTTCCGGAGCACTGCATGCTGCAGCTCGAAGCAAGAAGTGAGATCAATGAGCTGCTCACATGTCAGGGTTCAGTTGATCTGTTAATCCCGCGTGGATCAAATGCATTTGTACAGTATATTATGAGCCATACGAATATTCCGGTTATGGGGCATGCGGATGGAATATGCCATATCTATGTGGATAAGGATGCAGATATCGAGAAGGCGATTCCGATTATCTTAGATGCAAAGACGCAGTATGTCAGCGCCTGCAATACCGTAGAGACCTTACTGGTACACAAGGATATTGCACAAAATCTGGTTCCGAAGCTTGCGCAGGCACTCAAAGAGAAGAAAGTTGAGCTTCGTGGAACAAAGGAGATTCAGGCACTTGTAGATTGCATACCTGCAACGGAGAAGGATGATGATACGGAGTACCTTGATTATATTCTTTCAGCCAAGGTTGTAGCGTCGGTGGATGAGGCAATCGATCATATCAACCGGCATGGTTCTCATCATACGGATAGTATTGTAACGGAGAATAAGGAGACAGCGTTGCATTTCATGCGAATGGTTGATTCGGCAGGCGTATACCAGAACTGTTCTACACGGTTTGCCGACGGCTACCGTTATGGATTCGGCGCAGAGGTCGGTATCAGTACAAGTAAATTACATGCGAGAGGTCCGGTTGGATTAGAGGGACTGCTCAGCTATAAATATAAATTATTTGGCGATGGTCATATCGTTGATGACTATGCACAGGGAAGAAAGAAGTTCCATTTTGTCGATTTGCCGTAAGAGGTAAGAAGGAGGATGCCTATGGAGAAAACGATTGCATCAATCACGAAACCGAAGGATGAGGAACTCAAGGAACGATTGTCTGCAGCGAGAGAGAAGCTTGCCACCTTACAGATCAAGGTCAAAGAAGCAAAGATACCGGTACTTGTTGTGCTGGAAGGTTTTGGCGCTGCCGGGAAGGGCAGTGTGCTGAGTAAGATCATTAAGAATATGGATCCGCGTTTTTTTCATGTTGAGACGATGGAACAGCCGGAACCGACCGAGCTTCGGAAACCTTTTTTGTACAGGTATTTTAAAAGGATTCCGGAGAATGGGCAGTTTACATTCATGGATGGAGGCTGGATGGAAGAAATTGTGAAAGACCGCGTACATGAGCAGTTGGATGATGAAACGTTTGAGAAGAGGATCCGCAGCGTGAAACGATTTGAACGCACGCTTTCTGACAATGGTTACACAATCCTGAAATTCTTCTTCTATATCGATGAGAAAGAGCAGAAGAAGCGGATGGAGGAACTGCTTGCAGACGAGAACACCGCATGGCGTGTCTCAGAAGAAGACTTGTGGCAGAACAAAAAACATAAGAAGTGTGCGGAAGCCTATCAGGAATACATGGAGCAGACAAACCAGTCGTATGCACCGTGGTATGCGGTCGATGCCCAAAGCAAGAAATGGGCGGAACTGCAGATCTTAGAGCGTATCAATCAGAATATCGAGACAGCGCTTGCGAATAATGGGAGGGCAGTTCCGATTCTGCCGAACCTGTTCCCTTTGGCACCAATCCCAAAGCTTGCGGATGTGGATTTGAATAAATCGCTTACCGAGGAAGAATATCAGGAGAAGCTGTCGAAACTGCAAAAGCGGTTGTCGGAGCTTCATAATGTAATCTATCGGAAAAAGATTCCGGTTATTATTGCTTACGAGGGCTGGGATGCTGCCGGAAAGGGTGGCAATATCAAGCGGATTGCGTCGGCACTCGATGCACGTGGCTATGAAGTGTATCCGATTGCAAGTCCGGAGCCGCATGAGAAGAACCGGCATTTCCTGTGGCGATTCTGGACGAGACTGCCAAAGAGCGGGCATATTGCAATCTTTGACCGTACCTGGTATGGACGTGTGATGGTGGAGCGTTTGGAAGGTTTCTGTTTTGAGAACGACTGGCAGAGGGCTTACAACGAGATCAACGAGTTCGAGAAAGAGCTTAATGACTGGGGGGCAGTCATCGTAAAATTCTGGGTGCAGATTGACAAGGATACCCAGTTAGAACGGTTTACACTTCGTCAGAATACTCCGGAGAAACAATGGAAGATTACAGAGGAGGACTGGCGGAACCGCGAGAAGTGGGATGCATATGAGGAGGCAGTGAATGAGATGCTCCGGAAGACGAACACGACGTATGCACCTTGGAAGATTCTGGAATCCAATGATAAAAAATACGCGCGGATCAAAGCACTGGAAACAGTGATCCATGCGATAGAAGAAAAAATAAAAAATAAATAATGCAGGCATGCACCTATGTGTATGCAGGAGGAAAACATGTTAAGTTTAGTAGAGATTTTGAAGGTCGTATTTTTAGGTATCGTAGAGGGAATCACCGAGTGGCTCCCGATCAGTAGTACCGGCCATATGCTGTTGGTAGATGAGTTTATTCAGATTCAGGCATCCGATGAGTTTAAGGATATGTTCTTTGTTGTGATTCAGCTTGGTGCGATTCTTGCGGTAATCCTGTTGTTCTGGGACAAAATGTGGCCGTTCCAGATGAAGGACAAGACGAAACCTGTCTGTGTGAAGGAAAAGTTCTCACTGTGGTTTAAGGTTATTGTTGCCTGCATCCCGGGTGCAATTGTGACGCTGCTTTTTGATGATTATATCAGTGCACATTTTGAGACACCATATGTGATTGCAGGTGCTCTGATCTTCTACGGTATTGTATTTATTATCGTGGAACGCTGGAACAAGAAGCGGACACCAAAGGTAGAGAAGCTGGAGGATATCACGTATAAGACAGCGCTTTTAATTGGACTTTTTCAGGTATTATCCATTGTTCCGGGTACATCCCGCTCCGGTTCAACGATTATCGGTGCACTGCTGATTGGTGTATCCCGTGTGGCTGCTGCTGAATTTACATTTTTCCTGGCAGTTCCGGTTATGTTTGGGTATTCACTTTTGAAGGTAATCAAGATGAGTGTGGCAATCACAAGCTCGGAACTTGTTATCCTGATCGTTGGCTGTGCTGTTGCATTTGCTGTATCACTCGTTGTCATCAAGTTCCTGATGAGCTACATCAAAAAACATGATTTCCAGGCATTTGGTGTTTACCGGATTATACTGGGTATTGCGGTAATCGCATATTTTGCTTTGACAGCATAAAAGAAAAAAATTTTACCATACTATAAGGAGGAAGTTCGAATGACCAAAAAAATAGATGAATTGGTAGAAAAGATGACATTGGATGAGAAAGCACATTTGGTGAATGGCGCTACGTTCTTTGGAACATATCCGGTTGAACGGCTGGATATTCCGCGTATGCAGACGTTGGATGGAGCAACCGGTATGAATCTGGAACAGGTGTTTGGAGACATGACGGAGTATGAAAACTGGTCGGATGCGGAAGAAAGAAAAGAAATTGATGCAGATACAAGCAAATCGGTCAATATGATTGGAAGCACGATGCTGGTTGATGTAATCGAGAATTATTTTGAACCGGAAAAACTGACAGACAAAGAAAAAGTTCTGTATCGCTGGATCAAGAAACATATGGATGCCAGACTGAATGGAAAGGATTATGCACCGGGCTGTTATCCGCCGGGGATTCTGCTTGGCTGTACATGGAAGCCGGAAGTAATCCGGAAGGTTGGAGAGGCACTCGGCATGGAGAGCTGTCTGTATGGTGTACATTTTCTGCTTGGACCGAATGTGAATATTTTAAGAGATCCAAGAAACGGAAGATTATTCGAGGGATATTCTGAAGATCCATATCTAGTGACAAAGCTGGCTCCTGAGATTGTAAAGGGAATCCAGAGTTATGGTGTTTCGGCAACGGTCAAACATTATGCTGCAAACAGTCAGGAAACAAATCGTCTGGATATCGATGAGAGAATTACCAAGCGCGCGCTGGAAGAAATCTTTCTGCCGGGATTTTGCGCCTGTGTAAAAGAGGGCGGCACGAAAACAATCATGAACGCTTACAATAAGATTAATGGTGCACGATGCACAGAGAATAAATGGCTGCTGCAGGATAAGCTTCGGGATGATTTTGGCTTTGAAGGCATGGTAATGTCGGACTGGGGCGCTGCACTTGATCCGGCAAAGGCATTGGATGGTGGAACTGATCTTGCGATGCCGGGACCTGCAAATCCTAAAGCAATTTATGAAGCAGTGAAAAACGGTGAGGTATCAGAAGAGGTGCTTGACCGTGCATGCAAGCGGATTTTGTCTGTTTATTCATGGATTCTGGAGCATTACAGAAAAGAAGAAGTGGATGCACTTCCAATCGAAGCTGTTCTGGAGAAGACAGATGCTGCAGCTTATGATGCAGCGTGTGAGGGTATTGTTCTTCTGAAAAATGATGGCAGTTGTCCGCTTGCAAAACAGACAAAGCTTGCAATCCTTGGAAGTGGAAGCAAGCAGATGTTAGAGTGTGGTTCCGGTTCAGCAGGAATTGATACAAGCAGACACGGAGATGTCAAAGCAGAGTTTGCCCGATATTTTGAACTTGTAGATACAGCAGAAGCAGAGTATGTTGTTGTTATTGCAGTGATTTCGGGAATGGAGGGTAATGATCGAGAGAACCTGTTCCTTGCCAGAGAGGATCTGGATATTCTGGCTGAGCTGAAAAAACAGAATAAAAATGTGATTCTGGTGTTAAATACATGCGGACCGGTCGATATGCGGGAAATCGAGACAGAGAATGTGAAGACGGTATTTTGTACATTTCTTCCGGGTATGGCGGGTGCAAAGGCATTATCCGATATGATTGCAGGTGTTGTGAATCCGTCCGGAAAGCTGACGATTACATTTCCGGAGCGTCTGGAAGATGCACCAACCTATATGAATTTTCCGGGAGAGGGATATCATGTAAACTATGGTGAGGGAATCTATATTGGATATCGCTATTATGACAAGAAGAAAATACATCCAAGGTATGCGTTTGGGCATGGATTATCCTATACATCATTTGCATGTATACTTGATTATGTAACGTCCGATACAGAGAAGATTACAGCCAAGGTGACGGTTACAAATACAGGAGATTGTGTTGGAAGTGAAGTGGTACAGATTTATATCCATGATCCATACAGCACACTTCCAAAACCGGAGAAGGAATTGAAGGCATTTGAGAAAGTAAAGCTTGCTCCGGGAGAGAAGAAGACAATCGTGTTTGAAATTCCGACATCAAAACTTGCTTCTTACGATATGGACCGGGAGAAGTTTACGGTGGAAGAAGGATATTATGATGTGATAGCCGCAACTTCTTCCGCAGAGGGAGATATTTTTGGTACGGAGAGAATCTATCTGGATATAAAATCTCCATATTCTTATTGTGTTGATACGCCGCTTCGGGTAATCAGTGCAGAAGAAGATCTGTTAAAGGCAGCAGACGAAGCATGGGAAGAACAAGGCTGGGATGTCGGAATTATAAGAAATAACTGCCAGTATTCGCCGCAGAAAACGCTGCGTGAGATATTGATTTATGTGGATAAGCATTTGTGCAGTGAGGAAAAACAGAAGGCATTTATTGAATCATTTGAAAATAAGATAAAACCAATTAAGAAAAAGTAGGACAATATAGAATTGTCAGGAGGCAGAAAAATGGCAGTGCTTGCACAGTTAGAACCGAAAGCGGTCTTTCGTTATTTTGAGGAAATCTGTGGGATTCCGCATGGATCTTCAGACACACAGGCAATCAGTGATTATCTGGCTGCATTTGCGAAAAAACGAAATCTCTATGTCAGACAGGATACACTTGGAAATGTCATCATGAAGAAGCCGGCAACAAGAGGCTATGAGGATGCACCGGTCGTGATGATCCAGGGGCATATGGATATGGTCTGTGAGAAGACGGATGACAAGGAGATTGATTTTCATACGCAGGGATTGGATCTGGTGCTCGATGAAAATGTAATCCATGCGGATCGGACAACCCTTGGCGGGGATGATGGTATCGCAGTTGCATTTGCGCTAGCAATCTTAGATGCCGATGATATTCCTCATCCGGCACTTGAAGTTGTGATTACGGTCGACGAGGAAATCGGTATGCTTGGCGCGGCAGGAATCACAACAGAAGATCTGCAGGCGTCGTATATGCTGAATCTTGATTCTGAAGACGAAGGTCAGCTTCTGGTTGGTTGTGCCGGTGGTATGACGGCTGTCTGCCATATGCCGGTTCAGTGGGAAAATTGTGATCTGGCACATCCGGTATGTATGCAGCTTGACGTGGATGGATTACTCGGTGGGCATTCCGGCATGGAGATTATTAAACAGCGGGCAAATGCAAACAAGGTGCTTGGCAGAACATTGAAAGCGATACAGGCAGTGGCAGATATCCGGCTTGTGTCAATCGATGGAGGCAAGAAGGATAATGCGATTCCACGTGCGGCACAGGCAGTATTTGTCGCAGAAACAGAAAAACAGCCTGCCATACAGCGGGCAGTGCAGACGCTGCAGGCCGCGATCAGCCATGAATATGAGGTAAGTGATCCGGATGTGACATTGAAGATGAAAGAATGCACAGAGGCAGTGGTAGAGACGATGAACCGTGCGAGTGGCGATGCAATTATCGATGCGCTTTTTCTGCTTCCAAACGGTGTGCAGAAGATGAGTGATGCAATGCCGGGACTGGTACAGACGTCACTCAATCTTGGCATTCTCACGATGAAACAAGATGAAGTGCAGATGGGCTTTTCTGTGCGCAGCAGCGTTGGCAGTGAGAAGAATCTTCTTGCTTTACAGATTCGAGCATTGTGTGAGCGTTTGGGAGGAATGTATACGGAGAGTGGTGCATACCCGGCATGGGAGTATAAGCAGGATTCAAAGTTACGTGATGTGATGGTTGCTGTTTACGAGGAACTATACGGAGAAAAACCAAAACTGGATGTGATTCATGCAGGAGTGGAATGTGGTCTATTTATGGATAAGATGAAAGACCTGGATTGCGTATCATATGGCCCGCAGATGTATGATATCCACACACCGAACGAGAGATTGCATGTTGACAGCGTGCAGAGAACGTGGGAATATACTCTTGAAATCTTAAAGAGACTGAAATAAATGGAAATACAAACAGCCTAGAAAACGGAGGAACGAGACTTATGGGAAACTGGGAAGCAAATATACGAAAGGTTGTGCCGTATGTACCGGGCGAACAGCCGAAGGAACAGGACATTATCAAGCTGAATACAAATGAAAATCCATACCCACCGGCACCGGAAGTGCTGGATAAGCAGGTGGAATTAGCGAATCTGCGTCTGTATCCGGATCCGGCAGCAACGAAATTAGTTGAGGCGATTGCACAGTATCATGGTGTGGATAAAAAGCAGGTGTTTGTCGGTGTTGGAAGTGATGATGTGCTTGCGATGTCCTTTATGACGTTTTTCAATTCGGGAAAGCCAATCTTCTTCCCGGATATTACATATTCATTTTATGACGTGTGGGCAGATATGCTCCGGATTCCGTACGAGACAAAACCACTCGATGTGAACTTCCGTATTCATGCATCCGATTATTATGGTGAAAATGGTGGTGTTGTATTTCCGAACCCGAATGCACCGACCGGAATTGCAGAGCCGGTTGAATTCGTGCGTGATATCGTCAGCCACAACCCGGATGTGATTGTGATCGTGGATGAGGCATATGTGGACTTCGGCGGACAGACAGCACTGCCTCTTCTTGATGAGTTTGACAATCTGCTTGTTGTGCGTACTTTCTCGAAATCACGTTCGATGGCAGGACTTCGTATTGGATATGCGATAGGAAATGAAAAGCTGATTGGTTATTTAAATGATGTAAAATATTCCTACAATTCTTATACGATGGATTTGACCAGTATTGAGCTTGGAACATGCTCAATCAAAGCGGATGACTATTTCAAGAAGATGGTCAAGAAGGTAGTAGATACAAGAACCTGGTTTGTGAAGGAAATAGAAGAACTTGGGTTTACGGTACTTCCATCAAGTGCTAATTTTGTATTTGCGTCACATAAGACAATTCCGGCAAAAGAGATATTTGAAAAAGCAAGAGAACATAAAATATTTGTCCGGTATTTTGACAAGCCGCGTATTGATAACTATCTGCGTATCAGTATTGGAACAGATGAAGAAATGCAATTATTTGTTGCATTTTTAAAAACTTTACTATAAGTGGTTGTGCTTTGCTGAAAAAGAAAATATAATAGAGTTTGTCATCATTCAGACATGTCCGGTCTGGATTTTCCTACGCGAATTATTTAGAAACATAAAGGAGTTTTAAGTATGGAGCGTATGGATTTTAAATCTTTTTGCGATGCTGTTCAAAACAGCATTGGCGAATATCTACTACAGTATGAAATTGAGCAGATCCGCTTGGAAACCGTATGTCATAACAATGGCGTGGAACATGTAGGCCTGGTTATTCTGCAGTGTGGAGAATGTGTTTCTCCGACCATTTATCTGGAACAGTATCATGCGTATATGGTAAGGCAGAACCAGTCGATAGAGCAGGTGTTATCTCTGATTGCAACAGAATACCAACGCATTCGTGCATGTATGGAACAGCAGGAGACGCTGGCTGTTGACATGGACGCAATACGGGAGCATGTATTTTTACGGCTTGTAAATTATGAACGCAACCGGGAGATGTTAGAGAAGTGTCCATACATACTATTTCATGATATGGCAATTACATTCCGCTATCTGGTACGGAAGGATGAAGCCGGGATTGCATCTGCATTGATTAATTATGATAATCTGAAGAATGCTGCAATCACAGTGGAAGAACTGTATAACGTGGCGAGAGAAAATACGTTACGGTTATTTCCGCCATTTCTGATGCGGTTAGATCAGTTTCTGGAATCACGGTATCCACAGGAACAGTCCTACCCGGAAGAACCAGAGGTCTATATTTTGTCCAACCAGCAGTTTATATACGGGGCCACGATGATGATCTATAAGGATGTGGTCGCGGAGTTTGCAGAACAGATGGGAAAAAATGTGTATATTGTTCCATCCAGCGTCAATGAGGTACTGCTCTGCCTGACAAACGAAAAAAGAGAAAAAACTCTGCTGGAAAATACCTTGCGTGAAGTAAATGAATTTGTCGTTTCAGACACTGATTTTTTGTCAGATGAGGTCTATTTTTATGACAAAGAATTGGGAAATATTGTAGCATAAACGCTTGACGAATGGACGTGTGTGTGCTATTGTTAAAACGCATTTTCAGATAGAAATGCGATTTTAAAAATTGGAGGATTTGTCATGACAAAAGGTACAGTAAAGTGGTTCAACGGTCAGAAGGGTTTTGGTTTCATCACAGATGAGAACGGCAAGGATGTATTCGTACATTACTCTGGTCTTAACATGGAAGGTTACAAGAACCTTGAAGAGAACCAGCAGGTTGAGTTTGATGTTGTTGATGGCGAGAAGGGACCACAGGCTACAAACGTAACTGTTATCAAGTAGTTTAACTTAATCAAGTAACAGGGTACCTATATTTTATAGATTCTGCATGCATTGTTATACTGAATTTTGAATTGGGATTTGTTATATTTATTGAGTGAAACAAAGTAGGAGTCACCGTTTAAAACGGATGGCTCCTATTTTTGTATTTTATTGACAAAACAAGGCAAATGGCATAGAATGAACATATGATAAAACAGGACGGAGAGGAAAAATATTGGGGGATAGCTTTGTTTCAAGAAAAGACAGAATAATTGCATCTGCAGTCGAAATTATCAGCGAATCCGGATTATCAGCTCTTACAACTAAAAATCTTGCATTGAAGGAAAATATGTCCGAGACACTTTTGTATAAATACTTTGGCGGTATTGATGAAGTGCTAGTGGAGGTGGTCGAGACATATTCCAAGTTTGACAAAGGAATTCGTCAGACCGTGCAGGCAAAAGAAACATCAAATGTGGAGAAGATAATGGAGTATCTGGAAGCGTATGCGACCTATTATGATAATTATTACGCGATCTCAACATTGATGCTTCAATATGAGGAGCTATTACACATCATGGAAACGCGGGAGAAGATTGCATGGTGCATTACCGAACGTTTGGTATTTCTAGAGCAGTTGTTCCAAAACGCAATGGATGCAGGAGAAATCTCAGATGTATTTTCTGCGTCTGTTTTGGCAAATAATGTGACAGGTATGGCGATGAGCCATATACTGGAACGCAGAATTTTTTACCATAAAAAATCATTCAAAGAAGAATATATGGATAATGTTCGGAAGTGGATGGGTTTACTTCGGATAGAAAAATAAGCGTGAAAACAGGATTGGGAGGCAGTTATGAAAGTATTGGTAGCAGAGGACGATTTGGCGAGTGGAAAGTTCATGCAGAAGTTGTTGTCAAAGTACGGCGAAGTCGTGCTGGCAAGAGATGGTATCGCGGCAGTGGATGAATTTGTAAATGCAGTCAGCGCGAACGAGAGATTTGATTTGATCTGTATGGATATTATGATGCCAAAGATAGATGGATATAAGGCGCTGGCGTCGATTCGTGATGCGGAGCGGAAGCTTGGTACACCGCGGGACAAGCGCTGTAAAGTAATTATGATCAGTGCACTTGATGAAGGGTTTGATGCAAGCTATGCGAGTGATGATTATGAGGAGTACATGTGTAAACCGATTGACATCATGAAGTTTGACAGCTTGATTCGTAAGCTTGAGATCATCTAGGTAAAGGTAAATGGATTTATTTGACTATATGCGAGAGACAAATATGAAGAAAGGAGAATCGCCGCTTGCAAAGCGGCTTCGACCGACTTCATTGGATGAGGTAGTGGGGCAGGAGCATATTCTTGGAAAGGATAAGCTGCTGTACCGTGTGATACAGGCGGATAAGCTAAGCTCCATTATCTTATATGGACCACCAGGAACGGGGAAGACGACGCTTGCCATGGTAATAGCCAATACGACGAGCGCGGTATTTAAGGAACTGAACGCAACAACTGCCGGGAAGAAGGATATTGAGGCAGTTGTAAAAGAATCCAAAGACAATCTCGGTATGTATGGCAAAAAGACGATTCTTTTTGTAGACGAGATTCATCGATTTAATAAAGCGCAACAGGATTATCTTCTCCCGTTTGTGGAGGATGGAACGGTAATACTGATAGGCGCGACAACGGAGAATCCGTATTTTGAAGTGAATTCTGCGTTGATATCGCGCTCTTCTATTTTTCAGCTAAAACCGCTGTCAAAGGAGAATATCAAAACATTGGTGCATCGTGCGGTCACCGATACAGAAAAAGGTATGGGAAGCTATGATGCAGAGATCACAGAGGAAGCGGTTGATTTTTTAGCTGATATGTCGGAGGGGGATGCGAGACATGCGTTAAATGCGGTTGAGCTTGGAATCCTGTCGACGGAACGTGACCCGGAGACCGGGAAGATTGTGATTGATCTTTCGGTTGCGGAAGAATGCATTCAGAGACGTTCTATACGATATGATAAAGATGGGGATAATCACTATGATATTATCTCTGCATTTATAAAAAGTATGCGCGGGTCCGACCCGGATGCTGCTGTATACTATCTGGCAAAGATGTTATACGCAGGGGAGAGCGTGACATTTATTGCGAGAAGAATTATGATTTGTGCCAGTGAGGATGTAGGCAATGCGGATCCACAGGCAATACAGGTTGCAACGGCATGTGCACAGGCAGTGGAACGTGTCGGAATGCCGGAGGCACAGATCATACTGACGCAGGCAGCAACCTATGTGGCGTGTGCACCGAAGAGTAACGCGGTTGTCAATGCGATTTTTGATGCGATGCATGCAGTGAAAGAGGTTGGAAACTGTCAGGTGCCGGTACATCTTCGGGATGCACATTATTCCGGAGCGGCAAAGCTTGGCAATGTCGGATACAAATATGCCCACGATTATGAGAATCATTATGTGGAGCAGCAGTATCTGCCGGATCAGTTAGTAGGGAGAACATTCTATAAGCCGGGGAATCTCGGATATGAAAAGCATATACAGGATTGGTTTCACCTGATAAAAAAAGAAAAGTAGAGGTGTGGAAATGAAGAAAAAAGGAATCATTATTTTAATTGTAGTGCTGCTGGTTCTTGCAGGTGCAGCCGGTGTTATCTATTATGTTCTGCATAATAAAAAGACATCTGACGAGGAACTAGTATATGCAACAAAGATATCTGAATTAAATGGTGGATATGATCTCATGGAAAGCCGGTATATGGGAACTGTGGAATCACAGGAAGTAAAAGGCGTCAATCGAGACAGTGATAAGAAGATTAAGGAATTATATGTAAAAGAAGAAGATGAAGTCAAGGCAGGCGATGTCTTATTTGAATATGATACAGAGTCAATGGAATTACAGCTTCGCCAGTTGGAATTGGAGCTTACGAGCATCAACAATAATATAGCAACATTGAACCAGCAGATTGCTTCACTCACAACAGAGAAGGCAGCAGCGCCGGCCGAAGAACAGTTAGGCTACAGTGCGCAGATTCAGAATTTGCAGGCACAGGTTAATCAGGCAAACTATGATGCAAGTGCAAAGCAATTAGAGATTGACCGCCAGAAGTTATCCATGGAGAATACAAAGGTTGTAGCACCGATGGATGGCATTATTAAGACGATTAATGAAAATAATTCGACAAGTAGTTCCGATGATAACAGTAACTATGATAATTCAAACAACAGTTCAGACTCTACAAGCAATGCTTATATCACAATCATGGCAAAGGGTGATTATAGAATCAAGGCAACCGCAAGTGAGCTGACAGTCCGTAGTATGTCCGAAGGACAGAGTATGATTATCCGTTCCAGAGTAGATGATTCTACATGGACAGGTACTGTATCGAAGATTGATCTCGAACATCCGGACAATGGAAATAACGATGGTTATTTTATGGGCTCCGGTGGAACAACAGCAACAAAGTACCCATTTTATATTAGTCTGGACAACACAGATGGTCTGATGCTTGGACAGCATGTGTATGTAGAGGCGGATTATGGTCAGGGTGATGTAAAGGAAGGTTTATGGCTGGATGATTTCTATATCATGCAGGAGGATGATGGCGCTTATGTATGGGCAGAAAATGCCAAGGGTTATATTGAGAAGCGTAAGGTAGAACTTGGGGAATATGACGAGAATTTGATGCGGTATCAGATTCTTTCCGGACTCACAGAGGATGATTATATTGCATACCCGGAAGACCGTGTGAAGGAAGGCATGAAGGTCACACATAACTATGAGGACGTTGTGATTGACGATACGATAGAGGATGCAACCGGCGGAGATGCCTTTTATGATGATGGATACACGGATGATGGCAGCATGGACGGTTATACAGATGATGGCATCATAAATAACATTGATGATGGCGCCAATATGGATAGTATTGACGGTTCGGTTGAAGAGGTTGCACCGGAGGAAGAGCCTGTGCCAGACAGCGATAGCGAGGTGGTGCAATAGTGTTACTGGAACTCAAAAATATCTATAAAAATTACATTCAGGGTACGATGGAAGTCCCTGTATTAAAAGATATCAACCTCTGTGTAGAAGAGGGCGAATATGTGGCAATCATGGGACCGTCCGGTTCAGGAAAGTCTACCTTGATGAACATTATTGGATGTATTGATAAACCAACATCCGGAACGTATCTGCTTGATGACGTGGAGATTGAGAAATGCAAAGATAAAGAACTGTCGGCAGTACGGAATCAAAAGATTGGATTTGTATTTCAGAATTTTAATTTGCTGCCAAGACAGAGCGCGCTCGACAATGTAGCACTTCCGCTACAGTATGCAAAGGTGCCGATTAAAAAGAGAAAACAAAAGGCGAAAGAAATGCTTGAGATGGTTGATCTGGCAGATCGTGTCAATTTCAAACCGACACAGCTTTCCGGTGGACAGAAGCAACGTGTGGCAATTGCGCGTGCAATGGTGGCAGATCCGAAGATTCTGCTTGCTGATGAACCAACAGGAGCCCTTGATTCCAAATCCGGACTGCAGGTTATGGAGTTGTTTGATACCCTTCATAAGCAGGGGGTTACAATCATTATGATAACGCACTCGGATGAGATCGCGTCTTATGCGGACCGTGTAGTAAAAATCATTGATGGCGAATTATATGAGGGAGATGCACAACCTGTGAATGCAGCGTCAGCGCAGAAGGAACAGGATAATTTGACAGAAGTTGTACAGCCAGAACAGGCACAAACCCCGGTGACCGGAGGTGATGAGCATGAATAAGACGAAGAAAATCATTATTATTGTTATTTCCTGTATTGTTGTGCTCGCTGGTATTTATTTTGCGCTTCATTTTTTAAAACAGAAGAATCAGAACAGTAAGACTGTGGGTGTGTATGCTGTTAGTGAGATTGGATATGATGCGTCAAATATGTGGGATAACAGTACATTGAGCGGAAATGTTACAGTGAATTCAGAGCAGAAGGTCTATGTCGGAAAGAAACAGTCTGTTTCGGAGATTAAGGTAACGGAAGGACAGAGCGTAAAGGCGGGAGATGTACTTTTAGTCTATGATACGACAGCAAATGATCTTCAGCTGCAACTGCAAAAATCAGAACTGGAGTTGTCACGTGTGTCAATTATTGATGCACAACGGGAACTTGAAAAATTAAAGCAGACAACACCGTTAGAAGATATTCCGACAACTGAGGCACCAATTATTGCAACTGATTCTGATGCACCCAAGCCGGATGAAATTCCGGATGTAGATGTGCCTCCGACAAGGGAGGAACTGAAAAAACAGATTGCACAGAAGGAGCAGGAAATCAAATCGATGCAGACACAGTACGAGATTGCGCAGGTCAAGCTTCAGATGGAGGAACTGCAGAACTCAACGGGAGAAGTGCTTGCGAATTTTGATGGTGTGGTTAAGAGTGTAACAACTGCGGATGAAGCTGCTTCCAGTGGAAATCCGGTTCTTGTTGTCAGCGCGGCAGATGGATATCTGGTAGAGAGCCAGATCGGAGAACTTGCGATGTCAACAGTCAGGGTAGGAGATACCGTATCCATGTACTGTTATGATACAGGAATGAATTATGATGGTACAATCACGGAGATTTCTACATTTCCGGCAGATGGATATAGCAATTATAATTCCAAAGTTGAGACATATTATCCGATCAAGATTGCGTTAAACGATGCAACGGATATCAGTCAGAATATGTATATGGAGATAACCTTGAATTCCGGTTCAGAGGATACAAGTGGAGGTTTTTATCTGTCGAAAGCATTTATGAAGCAGGAAGGAAGCAACTACTATGTTATGAAGGATGTTGACGGAAGATTGAAGAAGACCTACATTAAGGTTGGCAATAAAACATCCGGAGACGCTGTTTTGGTACTTGGTGGTCTGACGATGCAGGATTACATTGCATTTCCATATCTCGATGAGGCGGTGGAAGGTGTAAAAACTGTACAGAAGACAACGGATGACCTGTATAATTGATAAGAAAGGAAATCAGTCTATGTTAGAAAATATAAGATTATCGTTCCAAGGTATCTGGGCACATAAGATGCGTTCCCTTCTTACCATGTTAGGCATCATTATAGGTATTGCGGCGATTATTGCAATCGTATCGACAATCAAGGGAACAAGTGAGCAGATCAAGGAGAATCTGGTCGGTTCAGGAAACAATATCGTGAATATAAAATTGTATCAGGGGGATTGGACCTATTCGTCCGGAGATTCTTCTACACCGGAGAATATGCCGATGGTAACAGATGATATCAAGAAGCAAATAATGGATATTGATGAGGTGACAGCTGTGGCAGCTTACCGTTATGGTGCTTTGTATGAGGGAATTAACTGTGGAACAAAGGATCTTGGAAATGCACCGGTCTATGGTGTAGATAAAGATTATTTTAGTGTGATGGGATATACTGTTCAGACAGGACGATTGTTTGACGAGAAAGATTGGACAAACTATACAAAATCTGTAATCCTTGATACGGTGGCAGCCAATTCTTTGTTTGCAAGTGAGAATCCGATTGGTAAAACATTGGAAATCAAAGGGGAGCCGTTTATCATTGTCGGAGTTGTTGAGCAGTTAGATGGATTTACCCCGAAGGTAACCAACATAAATGACTGGTATACCTATTATGGAAATACCACATCGGGTCAGGTGTTTATTACAGATGTAAACTGGCCTTTGGTTTTCTCGTTTGATGAACCATACAACATTGTTGTGAAGCCGGCAGGAACTGAGGCGATGACAAATGCTGGTAAGAAAACAGCGGATATTATGAATTCTTATATGCCCGTAACCAGCAGTGAGGATGGTTCGGATTCAGAGGATAGCGGCTCGTCATTTAAGTATAAGAGTGAGGATCTTTTGGAGACAGCAAAGGCGATGCAGGAGGTCAGTGCTTCTACAAGTCAGCAGTTGATCTGGATCGCAAGTATCTCGCTTCTTGTTGGTGGCATCGGTGTTATGAATATCATGCTGGTATCCGTAACAGAGCGAACGAGAGAAATTGGATTGAAGAAAGCGCTCGGTGCGAGAAAGAAAGCAATACTGCTTCAGTTTCTGACAGAGGCAGCTGTGCTTACAAGCATGGGAGGAATTATCGGTGTTGGTGCCGGCGTTGGACTTGCTTATCTGATTTCGGATGTTGCGTCTGTGCCGGTAGCGATCAGTGGAGCTGCAATCGCCGTATCGGTTGTGTTCTCTATGGTAATCGGAATTGTGTTTGGATTTATTCCATCTGTCAAGGCATCCAACTTAAATCCAATTGATGCACTTCGCTATGAGTAGTGCGAAGGAGAGGTAAGTGCATAAAATGTGTAATAGCAAACAGGACAGGCAAGGTAGAGTATGAACGAAGAAAAGAAGACAGAATCATATGAAGAAAGTATACGCAGACGACCGGTTTTACGTGCGATGGCGTGGGTTGGAATCGTTTTGATCATAGCATTGATTGGGTTGGTGATTGTGACAGGTGTGACAGGAAGCAGGTATTTCCTTCCGAGTCTTGCCTTATTGATGATTGTCCCAATTCTGATCTATGTGGTGCTTTGGCTTGGAAAAGTCCTTCAAAATCATAGACAGAATCGGTCTTGAAAAATAAGGGATGGTTTGCTATACTAGGTTAGATGAAAAAATGAAAGGAAAGCACAGTGCAGGATACAGGCTGTGTAGGTACAGTTATGAGTTTATTAGCAAAATGGCGTGAACATGCATATAGTCTTGATGATAGAACACCGGAAGGAAAGGAATTCTGGCTTGACTATTTTCAGAGAGAAAAAGCAATTTATGAGCAGATATTAGAAACACCGGCTGAGATTGTCAGTGGTACAGTTAAGGAATTGGCTGAAAAATACAATATGAGTATTGAACTTATGGTTGGATTTCTGGATGGTATAGAGGACAGCTTGATCGTTCCGAATAATGTTGATGATCTTGAGGAAGATTCAAAGGTAGCACTTGGATTTGATCCGGAGAAGTTGTATATGAACATGGTAGACTGCAACGCAGAATGGTTGTATACACTTCCACAGTGGGATAAGATTCTGACTGCTGAGAGAAGAAAAGAGTTGTATAAGATTCAGAAATCTTCTAAGACGATCGTAAAGCCGCCAAAGGTTGGACGTAACGATCCATGTCCTTGCGGAAGCGGTAAGAAGTATAAGAAGTGTTGTGGAGCAAATGCATAATATGAATTTTAATGAGGCACAGTCTACAGCGATTTCGCATGTGGATGGACCTATGATGGTAATTGCAGGACCCGGCTCCGGGAAGACGACTGTGATTACACAACGAATCAAGTATCTTATAGAATCTGCGGGTGTTTCGCCCGCAGATATTCTTGTTATAAGCTTTACACGGGCGGCAGCGGGCGAGATGCAGCAGCGTTTTCGCAAAATGACGCCGGGTAAAGAATATCCGGTTCGGTTTGGAACCTTTCACTCCATCTTTTATTGGATTTTAAAAACTGCATATGGGGCATCTATGCTGCAAGTGATTTCCGAAGAAGAAAAACGAAGATGGATCGAGCAGCTATTACAGACTATGAACATAAGCTATGAGAATAAAGAAGACATAATTAGCAGCATTGTCTCTCAGATAAGTCTTGTGAAATGCGATATGATGGATGTGGAAAATTATTATAGCAAAGATATGCCGGAGTATGCCTTTCGTGAGCTATATCGTAGACTGGATGAACAGATGAAACGATATAAGATGATTGATTTTGACGATATGATGGTGCTTTGCTATGATCTTTTGTCCAAAAGACCGGATATATTAGAGAAATGCCGGAGATTATTTCCGTATATTATGGTGGATGAGTTTCAGGACAGTAACCGCATACAATATGAGATTTTCCGGATGCTTGCCTATCCACGTAAAAATGCATGTATTGTCGGGGATGATGATCAGTCAGTCTATGGATTCCGGGGTGCGAGACCGGAGATCATGCAGCAATTTCGAAAAGATTTCCCGGAATGCAGGATTGTATATCTGGGTGAGAATTACCGGTGTGATTTTCGAATCGTACAGGCATCTGTGCAGGTGATTGAAAAAAATAAAACGAGATTTAAGAAGCTGCTTCAGGCAGAATCGAAAGAGCCGGGAGTCGTGCAAAAACATACAGTGAGGGATGAGTCGGAGGAAAATGAATGTATCATCCGTAGAATACGGGAACAGCATCAGGCTGGAATTGATTATGAGAGACAGGCGGTTTTATATCGTACGAATCTGCAGCCGAGAAGACTTGCCTATAAACTGAATCAATATAATATTCCATATACATTGAGTGATACATTGCCGAATCTGTTTGACCATTTTGTAGTTCGTTATGTGCTTGATTATATGCGTATGGCGATGGGAGATTTGTCCCGGGCGACATTCCTTCGGATTGTGAACAAGCCATCCCGTTATATCAGCCGGGATGTTCTGCTGGAAGATCCGGTTGATTATGATAAGCTTCGATTCCGATTGCGGAACAAGGAGTCACTGGTTGAAAATCTTGATAAACTGATGGCCGATGTGAAACTGTTAAGTAAGATGCGCCCGTGGCCGGCACTGAATTTTATCCGCAATTTTGTCGGGTATGACGGTTATATCAAAGCTTATGCAGAGTATCGGCAGCTGGATGCTTCCGAAATGTATGATGTGCTTGATGAGTTTTCGTATATGATCAAGGATATGCAAAGCTATGAAGAGATGTTTGCATTTATAGGAGATTATAAGGAAGTGCTCATAAAACAACAGGAAAAGAACCATATGCGAAAAGGTGTGAATCTCATGACGATGCACAGCTCGAAAGGGCTGGAATTTGATACGGTATACATTCTGGATGCTGTGGAGGAGATAACACCATATAAAAAGGCAAAAACGGCAGCTGAATTAGAAGAAGAACGCCGGATGTTTTATGTGGCAATGACGCGGGCAAGACATGAACTTCATATCTATGTGCCGAAGATTCTTGCAGGCAAAGCGAAGGAACCGAGCCGGTTTGTCCAGGACATTACATGGGGTAAAAAATAAGAAACACCCATCTTTCTAAAAGATAGGGTGTTTCTCAGTCTTATATCGTGCGAAAACAGAAAAATTACATATCTTCGTAAGCTTCGTTGTCCAAAAGCTCATCGAATGCATCGGCAACAATCTCATATTCCTCTTCGGAATCAATCATGCCAAGTTCGATGTTGTCATCTCCTTTGTCCGTATAACGGTAGAGAAATACATCATCTTCTTCATAGCCTTCAATCAGCTTGTCCGGAAGCAATGCGATATACTGTTGACCTTCGACCGGGAAGATTGCGATTACACTGCAATGCAGTTCGGTACCATCGTCTAATACCATATCTACGTAGTCGTCATCATCGGTGTTGTCAACCGGAAATGGTCTGTTTTTATCATCCATATCAAATACTCCTTTACATTTTTTGGATTTTATATTGAAAAAGAATAATCCTTGTCTATAATAGTTTAAGGGAATTTGTTTGAAAGGTCAATAAAAAATAAGGGAAAGAGAAAAGGAAGAAAAAGTGAAACAAGTACTACATTATTTCAAAAATTACAGATGGAAAGCAATTTTAGCACCGTTATTCAAGATGTTAGAAGCTGCCTTCGAGCTTTTAGTACCACTTGTTATGGCAGCAATTATTGATAATGGTATCGCAGGAAATGATAAGCCATATATTTATAAGATGGCATTTGTCATGGTCGGGCTTGGCGTGATCGGGCTGGGATGTTCAATTACGGCACAGTATTTTTCGGCAAAAACCGCAATGGGAATCGGAAAGGAAATCCGGTATGACCTGTTCAAGCATATTGAGACACTTTCCTATACAGAGATTGACAAGCTTGGTAGTGCAACGCTGATTACGCGTATGACGAGTGACGTTAATCAGGTACAGACGGGAATCAATATGTTCCTGCGTTTGTTTATGCGTTCACCTTTTATCGTGTTTGGAGCAACGATTATGGCATTTACAGTCAATGCAAAGGCCTCACGTGTGTTCTTTATCACGCTTCCGGTTCTGATCGTAATTGTATTTGGAATTATGCTTGTATCCATTCCATTATATAAGAAAGTGCAGAGTAAGCTTGACACGGTGACATTGAAGTCCAGAGAGAACCTGTCCGGTGTGCGTGTCATCCGGGCATTTAATCAGGAGAAGAAGGAAAAAGAAGAATTTGCTGAGGTAACAGAGGCCCTGACAAAGGGACAGCTTTTTGTCGGAAAGATTTCTTCTTTCTTAAATCCACTCACATATGCAGTCATCAATTTGTCTATTGTGGCGCTGATCTGGGGTGGTGCAAAGCAGGTTGATCTCGGTATTTTAAAGCAGGGACAAGTATATGCGCTTGTAAACTACATGTCACAGATTCTGATTGAGCTTGTGAAGCTTGCAAATCTGATTATTACAGAGACAAAGGCAGTTGCCTGTGCAAATCGTCTGGGCGTGATTTTTGAGACGATAAGCAGCCAGGAATATCCGGTAACATCGGTCGAGCAGGTGTCAGGTACAGAAACTCCAAAGGTAGAATTCGTGGATGCCGGACTTACTTATGCGGACGCAAAGGAAACTTCCATCGAGGGACTTTCCCTGAAGGTGAAACGTGGCGAGACGATTGGTATTATCGGTGGTACCGGTTCCGGCAAGTCCACACTTGTGAATCTGATTCCTCGTTTTTATGACTGCACACAGGGAAGCGTCAAAATCGATGGTGTGGATGTAAAGAAATATCCGAAAGAGCAGTTGACCTCTAAAATCGGTGTTGTTCCACAAAAGGCAGTGCTTTTCTCGGGAACAATCGAAGATAACATAAGATGGGGAAAGGAAGACGCAACGGAAGAGGAAATTGAGGAGGCACTTTCTATTGCCCAGGCGGAGGATTTTGTGCAGCAAAAAGAGGGCGGTATTAAGTTTATGCTGAATCAGGGTGGTAAGAATCTGTCCGGTGGACAAAAACAGAGACTGACGATTGCACGTGCGCTTGTAAAGAAACCTGAAATCCTGATTCTGGATGACAGTTCTTCCGCACTTGACTATGCAACGGACGCAGCTCTCCGGAAGGCAATCAAGGAGAAGACAGATCACACAACCGTATTCCTTGTATCGCAGCGTGCATCATCGATTATGTATGCAGATAAGATCGTTGTTTTGGATGATGGTAAGATTGCAGGCATTGGCAATCATGATACGTTAATGAAAGATTGTTCCGTATATCAGGAAATCTATGCATCACAGAACAAGGAGGTGAAGGAGAATGCCTAAGGATAAGAAAAAGAAGCTTCAGGGATTTGACAAAGCCGTATTAAAACGTGTACTGACACATATTAAAAAATATCGTATTCTGGTCGTCTTTTCCTTTATCTGTGCGATGATCACCGTTGCTTCTACCTTGTATGCACCGATTCTGACCGGTGATGCGATTGATTTGATCGTCGGAAAAGGAATGGTTGACTTTGATGGAATCAAAGACATTATATATACATTCTTGATGGTAACTGTTGTGACAGTGCTTTCGCAATGGTTTATGAATATAATTAACAACCATATCACATACTCCGTTGTGCGTGATATCCGTATTGAAGTGTTCAATCATATGGAGGAGCTTCCGCTTTCCTATATCGACTCACACAAACATGGTGACATCGTGAGCCGTATCGTATCGGATATTGATCAGTTTGCAGACGGACTTCTGATGGGATTTACGCAGTTGTTCTCCGGAATCGTAACGATTCTTGCAACGCTTGGATTTATGATAGCCGTAAATGTACCGATAGCCTTGGTTGTGATTGTATTGACACCGCTTTCTTTGTTTGTGGCATCGTTCATTGCGAAGCGGACGTATCATCTGTTTCACCGGCAGTCTGAGACACGTGGAGATATCACATCGCTTGTTGATGAGATGATCGGGCAGCAGAAGATCGTTCAGGCTTTTGGCTACGAGGATGAAGCGTTGGAGCGTTTTGGGGAGATCAATGACCGTTTGGAGAAAGACAGTATGTCAGCGACCTTTTATTCGTCCATTGTCAATCCATGTACGAGATTTCTCAACAACCTTGTATATGCGGCAGTTGGTATCATCGGTGCGGTTTCCGTGATTTCAACCGGATTTACCGTTGGACAGCTTACATGCTTCTTAAGCTATGCAAACCAATATACAAAGCCGTTTAATGAGATATCGAATGTCATCACGGAACTTCAGAATGCGATGGCGTGTGCCGGACGTGTGTTTGAGCTTTTGGATGAGACGCCACAGATACCGGAGAAAGAGAATGCACATGTGTTGAAGGATACACAGGGAGCAATCGAAATTAATGATGTAAACTTCTCATATGTGAAGGATAAAAAACTAATCACAGACCTGAACCTCTCTGTAAAGCCTGGTATGCGTGTAGCAATCGTCGGACCGACCGGCTGTGGAAAGAGTACACTTATCAATCTGTTGATGCGTTTTTACGATGTAGATGCGGGGGCAATCTCTGTGGATGGTACAGATATCCGAGATATGACGAGAGACAGCCTGCGTCAGAATTATGGTATGGTATTGCAGGAAACATGGTTAAAGAGCGGTACAATCCGTGAGAATATAGCGTATGGAAAGCCGGATGCAACGGATGAGGAGATTGTACAGGCAGCGAAGCTTGCACATTCCGACAGCTTTATCCGTCGTTTGCCACAGGGCTATGATACGGTTATCGCCGAGGATGGTGGCAATCTGTCACAGGGTCAGAAACAGCTTTTGTGTATCACACGGGTTATGCTTCTGTTGCCACCGATGCTTATATTAGATGAGGCGACATCTTCGATTGATACACGTACAGAGATTCGGATTCAGAAAGCATTTAATCGTATGATGCAGGGCAGAACAAGCTTTATCGTGGCGCACAGACTTTCCACTATTCGAGAGGCAGACGTGATTTTAGTTATGAAGGATGGAAATATCATCGAGAAGGGGAATCATGAGCAGCTCATGGCACAAAATGGCTTCTATACGAATTTGTACAACTCGCAGTTTGCTCATTAAGCTTTTGCTTGACAAACCGCAGATTGCATGACATATTTGAAAAAGAAAACAGATGGAATAATCGTAGGAGGAACGAACAGGTATGAAGATTTTTAATACACTTACCAGACATAAGGATGAATTTTACCCAATTAATGAGGGCAAGGTAGGCATCTATGTCTGTGGACCAACCGTATATGACTATATTCACATCGGAAATGCAAGACCGATGATCGTATTTGATACATTGCGCAGATATTTTGAGTATAAGGGCTACGAGGTAAATTATGTATCGAACTTTACCGATGTCGATGACAAGATTATCAAGCGTGCAAATGAGGAAGGTGTAGATGCCTCCGTTATTTCAGAGCGTTACATTGCAGAATGTAAAAAGGATATGGCAGCACTCCATGTACAGGAGGCAACGACACATCCAAAGGCAACGGAAGAGATCCCGGATATGATTGCAATGGTAGAGACTTTGATTGAAAAAGGCTATGCATATGAAGTAAACGGAACGGTATATTTCCGTACAAGAAAGTTCTCCGACTATGGAAAGCTTTCAAAGAAAAATATTGACGATCTGCGTGCAGGTAACCGTGAACTTCTTGTATCCGGCGAGGATGAGAAGGAAGATCCGCTTGATTTCGTACTCTGGAAACCGAAGAAAGAAGGCGAACCATCATGGCCATCTCCTTGGGGCGATGGAAGACCTGGCTGGCATCTGGAATGTTCCGTTATGTCCAAGAAATATATTGGCGATGTGATTGATATTCATGCAGGTGGAGAGGATCTGATCTTCCCACACCATGAAAATGAGATCGCACAGAGTGAGGCAGCTAACGATAAGGAGTTTTCACGTTATTGGATGCACAATGGATTTTTGAAGATCAACAATGAGAAGATGTCAAAGTCACTTGGAAACTTCTTTACGGTAAGAGAGATTGGAGAAAAATATGATTTGCAGGTGATCCGTTTCTTCATGCTTTCCGCACATTACAGAAGTCCGCTTAACTTCTCTGCAGACCTTGTGGAGAGTTCTAAGAACGGACTGGACAGAATCCGTACTTCGGCATCAAAGATAGAAGAGGCAATCAACAACGGCACAGCTTCCGAGATGACCGAGGCAGAGACAAAGCTTGCTGAAGAGATTCCGGCCTATGTAAAGCGGTTTGAGGATGCAATGGAAGATGACTTGAATACAGCGGATGCAATCTCTGTTATTTTCGAACTTGTAAAATTCGCGAATACCAATGTGGCAGTTGGTTCGACAAGTAAGGCATTTGCACAGAAACTTTATGATACAATGAAGCAGTTGATGGATATTCTCGGTATTGATATCAAGGAACAGGAAGTTCTTCTGGATGAAGAAATCGAGAATCTGATTGCGGAGCGGCAGGCAGCCAGAAAGGCAAAGAACTTTGCAAGAGCAGACGAGATTCGTGATCTGCTTACAGAGAAGGGAATTATTCTGGAAGATACCAGAGAAGGTGTAAGATGGAAGAGAGCGTAAAGAATGAGCCGGTAAATGCATATCAGTATTCGCCGCTCGCACTTGCCTATATGGGTGACAGTATATTGGATCTGCTTGTGAAGAAATATTTCGTCACACATTCCAATATGCAGCCACATAAGTATCATGTGGAAGTCAGTAAAATCGTCAAGGCGGTGAATCAGGCAGATTATATTGACCGGATTATGGAAGAACTGTCTGAGGATGAACTGGATGTCTACAAGCGTGGCAGAAATACGAATACACACTCCAAGGCGAAGAATGCGACGATGGGACAGTACCGGAAAGCAACCGGATTAGAGGCCCTGTATGGCTATCTGTACTTGAAGGGTGATATGGAACGGCTGCAATATTTTGTGGATGGCATGATCCGTAAGTATCTTGAAAGCAAAGAATCATAGGTATGATGAAAACTGAAATAACGGATTTGCAGCATGACCGGGCAGGATATGTGTATCATATGTGGGTGAACAGGAAGTGTGTATAAATATGTGAAGCATGTCCGGGTAGAAATGAAGAAGGAAAACAAAATGAGTGAGAATAAGAATATCATAAATGAACAGGAACAAAAGGACGATCATCTGATTGAAGGCAGAAATGCTGTGTTAGAGGCGTTTCGTGCCGGAAAGACGATTGACAAACTGTATATTCAGGACGGTTTACGCGATGGCGTAATCGCATCTATCCTGCGTGATGCGAAGAAGAAAGATGTGATCGTTAATTTCGTGAGCAAGGAGAAGCTAGACCAGATGTCCCCGGACCGCAAACATCAGGGCGTAATGGCGATTACAGCGGCATTTTCGTATGCGGAAGTGGACGATATTTTGAATGTGGCAAAGGAAAAGGGAGAAGATCCGTTTATCTTTATCTTAGATGAGATTGAAGACCCGCATAATTTAGGGGCAATCATCCGTACTGCCAATCTGTGTGGGGCACATGGCGTGATTATTCCGAAGCGCCGGGCAGTGGGACTGACTGCAACGGTTGTCAAAGCTTCGGCAGGTGCGATCCATTATACACCGGTGGCGAAGGTCACGAATATTGCCAAGACAATCGAGGAGTTAAAGGAGAAAGGTTTATGGTTTGCATGCGCGGATATGGGTGGAGAAGTGATGTATCGTGCAAATCTGACCGGACCAATTGGATTGGTAATCGGGAATGAAGGAAGTGGTGTGAGCCGCTTGGTGAAAGAAAAATGTGATTATGTCGTATCAATTCCGATGAAGGGCGATATAGACTCTCTGAATGCGTCTGTGGCGGCTGGTGTGCTTGCGTATGAGGTTGTGCGACAGAGAATGAAGTAGGATACGGAGTAGAGGCGTTGGATTATACAAAGATGGATGACAATCAAATACTTGTGCTTGGACGGTCAGGTGATGATGAGGCAATGGAATTCATGCTGCAAAAGTACGGATATCTGGTCAAGCGCGAGGTGCGTACGGTGTATCTGATTGGTGCAGAGACGGAGGATTTGGCACAGGAAGGCATGATAGGGTTGTTCAAAGCAATCCGGGATTACCGGCCGGAGAAAGCTGCCGGGTTTGCAACATTTGCAACGCTTTGTGTCCGCAGACAGATACAGAATGCAATTACAAATTCCAACCGCAAGAAACACGTGCCGTTAAATTCGTATGTTTCTCTGTATATGAATGCAGAGGACAGTGACAATTTCATGCTGGGGGAGCGGCTTGAGTCTGCCAGACAGGAAGACCCGGAGAAGCTTCTTCTTGCAAAAGAACAGCAGAAGGACCGGAAGGAGCGAATCCGGAAGGAGTTAAGCATATTAGAACAGCAGGTGCTGACTTTGTATTTACAGGGGTTATCCTATGATGCGATAGCGGAGCAGTTAGGAAAGACAGAAAAAGCGGTTGATAATGCGTTGCAGCGAATCCGGGCCAAGTTGTCCAGAAAATAATGAATAAAGCAAAAAGAAAAGGAACTTCGATTGCGAAGTTCCTTTTTTTAAGCTGGTAACGGGAATCGAACAGAAAAGAAGAAACCCTTGTATTATCAAGGGTTTCAGCCAGCTTTTTGATTCTGAAAAATTGGCAGGTGTGCAAAAAGTGTGCAGAATCATGAAAACAATTTGATTTTATCCAATTTCTGATTGTCATTTTCCTTTACCTTTTTGGTTACATGGATATATATCTGTTTTGTTACAACACTTCTGTTGTGTCCAAGTCTTCTTGCTATTTCATCAGTAGTCATACCGTTTTCCGCCAAAAGCGATGCATGTGTGTGTCGTAATGCGTGTGGAGATAGATGACGGCCAAGCTGTTGCTCTGTTGCCTCACCAAAAAATTTTTCAAAGGCTCGATGACTCATATAATATCCGGTTCGAATGTTTGGAATCAATAAAGACGTTCGAAATCCTTTTTCCAACAATATTTCATTCCTCCACAAAATACATTTTTTTAACTCTGTATATAAATCCGGTTGAATGTGAACATCTCGGATGGAAGTAGCAGTTTTTGGTGTTGTCAAAATGTCATTGTTTGGATCGTAATTCTTAGTGATATGAATTGTCCGATGCTCCATATCAACATCATTTATTTCGAGCGCTGTGAGCTCTCCGAAGCGCAGACCTGTAAGAACAAGGATTGAAGTAACATAGTACCAATGCCATAGATTTCCTTTTTTCATATAATCAAGCATGGTGTGCACTTCGTTTGGTTCCAGATACTTTTCCGTTATTTTTTCGGACATATCTGATGTTTCAGAATTTGTATCTTGAAATAGCTTGAGTTTGCTAATCAATTTCAAATTATCGTGATAATCGTTTTCATACCCCCAATTTAGCATAGCCTTAAACCTTGTTAAGTAGTTGTTGATTGTGCTAATTGGCTTACTTGAATTGAGAAGCATCGAATTTACATATTGCGCAGTTAGATTATCAACGATAGAACACGGACCAAGCAGGTCAATCATCTTAGATGTAATTACTCGATTTCTTTTAACGGTTGCTTGTTTGAATACAAGTGCCTGTGCCTTCAGATACTCACTCTGAAGCTGTGAGAGCGTCACAGAGACATTTTTAGACTGCGTAGTTTGAATTAGTACCTCTATCTTAGCAGAAAGCTCTCTGAGCGCCTTGTTCTTATTCTGCGGAGTATCCTTCGGCTTGACAACCGATACTATCTTGGTTTTCTCCGTCAAAGGATCCTTATACCGTTCCCGGTAGACAACCGTTCCATTTTTTCTAGGTTCACACCACATAAAAAATCCCTCCTTTATTGATTTGTAAAGAAGGGGATGGTATAATATGTTCGTATGTTTTGGTATGCCATCCCCTTAGATGGTGTATCTGAGTCCCTCGTGCGCCAACACGGGGGATTCTTTTTGTTATGAAGTTATGAAGCAAGGTACAATCTGTACCCTGGTTGTAAAAGTTGCACCGGTGCAACAACTGCAGGTGATTTGGGGTTGAAAAAATCAACCAAATAACATATAATACACTTAACAAGACAGCCGAGCGATAGATACGACCTATCCGTCCGGCAAACTATTCAAAGAAAAACACCTTGTGCTTGACCGGCTGAGGTGTTTTTCTTACTTTCTATGATTCAGAATCGTTACAATAAGTATTGCAATGGTAAGTAACACCATGAATTCCTCATATGTACTCATAAGGCACCACTCCCTTCCAAGACTCGAACGGATATGGTGTAACACCTCTCAGCTGCCCGGTTAAGTGTATTATATTGTTTATTTATTATGCAACGCATACAGCGTATTACATATTGTTTGAATGTCAGAATCGGACAGGTTATCGAAATCATCCAGTTGTGTCTGAATAGTAGCAATGAGCTGTTCTTCGGAGGAGCCGGACGATTTCTTTTTCTTCTGGAAAAACAATGCGGTGATGGTACTCGTGAGAGAACCAATCAAACCAATTCCCACGATCATAAGCACGGATGCTATGATGCGGCCAACAAGTGAGCTTGGAGATATATCACCATAGCCGACGGTCGTTGCTGTAACGAAGCTCCACCAGACACCATCTGATATCGACATCCCTTCAGCGTAGTGTATCGACACGCCACCGATCAAGATGCAGACAACACTTGCAAACACCATGTACTTCAAGCCATTCAATTCAAAGAAGAATCGGATCCGATCATATAACCGACCGAAGTAGGCTCCAAGGCGGGCAAGCTTCAAAACCTTTGCTATCTTTGCAAAGCGGAAGAGTTTGAATATCCGGAATATCTTAAATATCGAAGTAAATGGAATGATTGCAATCAGATCCAGTACATTCTTCCGGATAAAATCCTTTTTATCTTTCGCTAGGAATAAGCGAACAAAATAATCGATAATAAAAATGATTGTGATAACTTCATCCGCTATAAGCTGCCAAGGCTCGCATCCGACTCGTATATCGTAAACCGATAGGGCAACAGCGATAATTGCCAGAATTGAGAATGTGATATCATATGCAGTTTTGAAAAATACATTTTTCTTATTCATGTTTATCTAATTCCAATGTATTGTTCTTTTCCCAATAAGTTGTTTCGCCGCTACGAGATGTATATGTATAAACGCCATTGGAGTCAATATCAAGACCGGCATCCTTTACAACCATTCCTGAACTTGAATAGACACCAACTCCATCCATATCAGTATAAACAATCATACAATAATTGTAATTATTCTTCTTCACATAATTAAAATACCAATCATTAAGCACATCATCTGTAATTTCACTTGATGAAGCCTTGACAATAGAATACTCACCAATTTTTGCGTTACCACTTCCGTTTATAACATCACGTACCTGAGCGTTATCATATATGTGTTGGGAATCTCCGTTATTGGATTTCTTTTTACCACAACTAACAGCTACAATAACAATAATTGCAAATAGGATGATAAGAGTAAGACATCCAGCTCCTTTTTTATTAGGTTCCTTTTTAACATTTGTTTCCATTGTGTATCCCCTTTTCTCAATAGATTAGAATTTTCCTCTTAATTCAACTACCTTACCGATCACACGTACCGGCTTGGACATTATCTCTTCATTTGTAAACATCATAGGTTCATACTTGCTATTGAGAGAAACAAGCGCGATGCTGGAAGCGTATTTGACTAATCGCTTACATGTCGCATCGTCCCCATTGACCATAGCAATTACAATATCTCCGGATTCTGCATCGTCCTGTTGGCGAACAATTACAACATCGCCATCGCAGATGCGCGGCTCCATAGAATCACCACGGATCTTCAAGCCAAAGTATTCACCAGTCTTGGACATTTCTTCAGATATCTCTTCGGTGTCGATTATTTCAGTAATTGCATTGATTGGAATACCTGCAGCAACTCGACCAAGAACATTGATAGTGCGCCCTTTAGTACTATTGGATTGAGAAGAATGTTCCTCGACTAGATCAGATTTGCTGATTCCAAAATAATTAGCCATAAGTTCTATCTTATCAATTCTTGGATAAGAGTTTCCTTTAACCCAATCCGTAAAGGTAGTATATTTAACCCCCAATGCCTCACACATATCGTTTCTATCTTTATGATGTAAGGACATATAGTACTGTATGTTCCTGGCCATAATTTGTTTATTACCAAGACTACCCATAAAAATCACCTCCTTGGATGTTAGTATAAGATTAAAACGTAAAAAAATCAATATAAATTGAAAAAATTACGAAAAAAACGTTGACATTACGGTTAAAGCGTAGTAAGATACACTTGAAAATTACGAAAGGAGGAAGAAAGTTGTGGATTTTCCGGTTGCAATGACGTTAAAACAGGCTAGAGAATTAAAGGGATATAATCAGGAAGAAGCAGCAAAACTCATTGGTATAAGCAAGGATACGCTTGGTAATTATGAAAGAGGGAAGAGCTATCCTGATGTTCCGATCATTCGAAGAATTGAGGAGTTATATGGAGTGCCATATAATCGACTTATTTTTTTACCTTTAGATTACGATAAAACCGTAAATTCTATATAGAATTTGATACGGAAGCAGAACAAAAGAAAAATTTTAAAAAAAATCTCATTTATAGTTTTTTTTCTGTTCGATGTCGTCTTACTACACATGTAGGACCATAACAGGAGGCAGCGGAGCAAAGGGAAGGGGGCGAGAATATGGAAGTACCTATGATCCGATGGAGCAGGGGAGCAGATCCGACGAAATGCACAAAGATCGTCGTTGCAGCTCCCAAGGACGAAATGGAGCCAGTAAACAAAGCAATATCCCAGGCAATGGGTAGATTGAAGAGACTGGGATATTGCAAGAATGGATATGAAATTATCAATGGAGTTCAGTTTGGGGCGATCAAAGAGGATACCCAATAGGGCAGCAGGGCAAAGGGAAGGAGGCGAGAATAGGAAGATGGAAGAGAAACAGGAAGAATATGATTCATTATGTAAAAAAATGGATTTGTTGAACAGAGAGATAGATAGAAAAAGCAGATATATATTTACTCTCGAAAAAATTGAAACATTGGATACAGCGGCTATCAAGATATGTGAGCTTATTCAGGAAAAAGCAAGTGATTTGGACATTCATGGAGGCACAAAAATAGATCTTGATGTAATCAATGCATTATCAAACGCAATAAGTGCAATAGGGAATTATCGAAGTCAGTTATTTGCGTTAGAAAATCCTGCCAGAAATAGCAGCTGGCGGGAGCCTGTAAGGAAAGTATAGAGGTGGATGTGTTAATGGTCAATAGAGAAACACGTAGGAAGCAGGGTAAAGGGAAGGAGGCGTGAGTATGGCGATGAAAGAAACAGAAGCACAAATGAATCTGCAGAAAGTTGATATAGAAATCGATGCAACGATTATATCGGTATGTCAGCAGATACAGAATCTTGATGCAAAAAAAGATGAGAAATATGTAGATACAGTGAATGCAGTTGCAGAGCTGATCAATGCAAAAGCGGCTATGTTGAGAGCATTATAAAAAGCCTATACCGCAATATGCGATATAGGCAAGTGTAATTAGTACATGCCTTTCCGCTTTTCCGCACGAATTTCTGAGAAACGTTGTTTAATCTCATCGCGAACAGAGTTGTACTTATCGGCAAGCTGTGCCGGCGTTAAACCAGATAAGTCCTGATTCTGGAGATAGAGCATAGCTAATGCTTCCTGCTGATTAGACGGAAATGTGTATAAAGAATCAGAAGTTGGCATATAGAAATTCCCCCTTTCATATTTACTCGGTTCTGGCAGGAACCTGTAGGGAAAGTATAGAAGCTGTGGGAGAAATAGTCAAGCAGACGGGAGGCTGCAGAAGAGACGTCTATTAAAAAAATTTTTTGGAGACAAACTATAAACAGGAGGATATGAGGGAAATGACAAAGAGTGAATTTGAATACCTGATTCACGGATCTGTGACGGATGAGGAGTACGAGCTGATCGAGACCGTATACATGTGGCATCCGGCAATTCGAAATACATCCGGGAAGGAAGAAGTAGCAGCAGAGCTGTATAAGAGCTTCGGGATAGTGATCTTCTATGATATGTATCCAAGAGCAAAAAAGGCAAAGGAAATCGAAGTGAATATTCAAATGCTCGATAAGACACGGGCAGAGCTGGTTGACATGGTTGACAAGCTGAAGCGGTTGAAGATGGGAAACGAAGATAGTTGAACTGGTGACAATTTGTCACCGGTTGAAGAAAGAAGGAGGCAAAGAAGATGGAGATAACAGCAATTAAGTATATCAGCGCATCGCCGTACGTGACGAAGGCGCAGATACAGAAGGCGTTGGATATATCAGCGCGGACGGTATCGAACCGGCTGGCAGAGATCGACGAGTACGTTCTGAAGGGCAGATACGGTGCATACACGATATTGGATGGATGCGGTGTGACATACGTCAATTATCTGGCATTTATCGATTTTCTCAAATACAGGAAGGATCTGAAGGCAGGACACAGAGTGCCGGCGTTCAATCCGACTGCAGTGGCACGTCAGATCGGCTGGGGTAACCTGCAGGCGGAATATCAGTAGAAGGGATGAGAGGATGAGTAATGAGATGATATTTACAACATATAAACTGGCGACGATCGCGATGGTGGAAGGTGCTGTACTACTTTGGATGGGTATGATTTACGGATTTGGAATCATGTTGGTAGGCACAATCTGGCAGCAGTTGATCGCCCTGGCGAATGAAACGGAGGAAGAAGATGAGATTGAAAGACGAGAAACTGAAGCGCCCGGCAAAGCCGACGCGAAAGCAAAAAGAAATCATGGCAAAAAACGGATTGCGCTGGGAAAACTGGAATGTGGAAGCAGACTGCGCAGATCACATCATCGTGAAGAGCAAGACGTCAGACCGAAGAAGGGTGGCGTACAAGTGACGAAGATGGATGAGATTATGCACAAGGCATATATGAGTGCAAAGAGCTTCGCGGGATTGGAGCCACCGGCAGGATGCTTGTACATAGGCAGCAGGATCGCGAATGGCGACCGGTACCGGTACTGGGTAGCGGAAGATGGTACATACTACCAGGAATCAACTGGCGAAGCTGCGCTGAAAAGAAAAAGAGCCGGCTGAAAACCGGCTCAGGTGTAATACCTCGAATCTGACAATTTGAGTGTATCACACAAAGCTTATATCGTCAAGAAAAGCGGGATAAAAGCTCGCTTTGAGACAGTATAAGCATATTAAAGTTAGGGACAAGGATACACTAGATGGCATACAGAAAACATACATTTTATTTTCCAAATTCAATAGAGCATGGATATGGGTTCAAAGGGCATATAGGAGCAAAAGGCGAGCATCGGGCGAAGCGGAAGAAACCGACACCGGAACAGGTGAAGCGGCAGAATCAAATCAATAAAGCGAACAAATATAGACATTTGCTGAAAGCGAACTTCCTACCCGGCGATTGCTGGATTACATTGAAGTATCCGGCAGGTACGCGAAAAAGCATGGATGCCGTCAAGCAGGATTTGGCACTGTTTGATAAGCGCATGCGGAGAGATTATGCAGCACACGGCGAGAAGTGGAAGTGGATCAGGCGCGTAGAGATTGGCAAGCGGGGCGGTATCCACATCCACCTGATCTGTAATCGGATTTGGAACACGGAGCTGCTAATAGCGAAGAACTGGCCGGGATTGTCACATCATAGTGAACCGGTCCGGGATGAGGAAGGCTTCGGACAGCTTGCATCATATCTGTGCAAACCGCTTCCGGAAGAGCTTGAACAGGAAAGCATATTTGACCCGGAAGAGATCAAGCGCGCATCCAGTCTTTCTTCAAGCAGAAACTTAGTACGTCCGGAACCGGAGAAGAAAGCATATGTCCGGCGGACAATGAAGAAGATCATCACGGATGGACCGGTAGCCCGTCCTGGGTATTACATAGATAAAAAATCAATTCGAATTGGCATAAATCGGGTAACAGGGTACAGCTATGTCTATTACACCGAAGTAAAGATACAGCAGACCAAGAGAGTGATACGAGCGCCGGGCGACGATTGGCCGAAGTTGCACCGGTGCAACGAAAGGAAGAGACGAAAATGCAGGAAGTAAATATTTATATCGAGCCATCCACTATAGCTCCACGTGTGACGAAAGCGGCCGGAATGTATGTGATGGAGGCTTACGAGAATGGTAAACCGATGATGTACAAAGGCGAGCCGGTGATTGTATATGACATGATGCAGTTTGAACACTGCAATACGAATATAATCACGCTGACAATGCTCATTGCGGCGCTGGAGCGCATGCAGAAAGATTGTATTGTGAACATCCATACACGCACAGAATATGTCTTCTGGACGCTCAAAAATGACTGGTTAGGTGGCTGGAAGAAAAACGGCTGGAAGTCGGCAAGAGGTGTCGCTATCAAGAATGTAGAAATGTGGGAAAAAATTGAGTACTTACTCAATAAAAATGAAAGTTGGACTGTATCCGAGGACACGCATAAGTGGAAGACTTGGATGCAGGAGAAGATGAAGAAAAAGGAAGCATGTTAAGAAGGTGAAAAAATTGTCAAATATAGAAATGCGTAATCAGAAGATTATAGAAAATATCAAGCTGGTGTATTTCCATCTGAACAAATATCGTGGATTTCCCAATTATGAGGACATTGTCCAGGTGGGTATGCTGGCTCTGGTGGAAGCTATCGACAGAAGCAAGGATCTGGAGCATCTGAATCGTAATTATATCGGACTCTATATACGTGGATATGTGGAGCGGTTTGTTAATTATGAAGATGTACCGGTCCGGACACAATTCAATCGACCAGATATAGAAAAACCACAATATGTTGCAGCGGATAAGTCGGTTAATGAAGATGGAGAATCTTATGCAGATGTATTTCTTGCAGATACTCATGATTATATTGGTGATCTGGTTACTATGATAGATTTCGGACATATGGTGGATCAGTTGTCTCCGAGAACACAGAAGCCGATGCGGTGCATGCTGCAGGGATATGGCATGACCGATACAGCAAAAATGTGTGGTATATCGTTTGAGCGAGTGAGACAGATCAAGAAGCTGTGTAATAGAGAGCTGGTCGCAAGTGAGGTGTGATATGACATATAGAGATTTTTTAGAAAGTAAAATTGATCTTGCGACAGACAGCGGATTTGTGGTTGATCGTTCTAAAATCAATCCGGCGTTGAAACCGCATCAGGCAGACGCTGTTGCATGGGCACTTAAGGGCGGACGCCGGGCATTGTTTGAAGCGTTCGGACTTGGAAAAACGGTACAGGAGATAGAGTTTTGCCATCTAGCAGCAGAACATACCGGTGGCAGAGCTTTGATCGTATTGCCGCTTGGCGTGAAGCAGGAGTTCACCAGAGATGCGGTGGAACTGCTCGGATATGAGAAGCCGGAGTACTGCCGGACGATGGAAGAGGTCATGGCGTGTGACAGTCAGATCGTGCTGACGAACTATGAGCGAGTGAGAGATGGTGATATAGATCCAGCGTACTTCGACGCAACGTCACTGGATGAAGCAAGTGTACTCCGGAGCTTTGGAAGTAAGACCTATCAGACATTCTTGGATAAATTCAAGAACGTTCCATATAAGCTCGTAGCAACGGCTACACCATCGCCGAATAAGTACAAGGAGCTTATACACTATGCCGGATATCTGGAAGTCATGGACACCGGACAGGCACTGACAAGATTCTTCCAGCGGGATAGTACAAAGGCAAACAACCTGACGCTGTATCCGAATATGGAAGATGAATTTTGGCTGTGGGTGTCAAGCTGGGCGCTGTTCGTTACAAAGCCGTCAGATCTCAATCCGGATTATTCCGATGCAGGGTATGATCTACCACCGCTCGATGTCAGATGGCATGAGATACCGATTCATTACGGAGATACAGCAGACAGGGACGGCCAGATGCAGCTCTTTCAGGAAGCGGCAGAAGGATTGAAAGAAGCGGCAGCAGTTAAGCGGGACAGCATAGACATCCGGGTACAGAAGATGAAGGAGATTGTAGATGCTTCGCCGGATGATCATTTCTTGTTGTGGCACGACCTGGAGAGTGAACGCCATGCAATCAAGAAGGCGTTGCCAGAGACGGTTGATATCTATGGATCCATGGACTATGAGACAAGAGAACAGCGTGTAATTGATTTCTCGAATGGAAAGACACGTCTGTTTGCAACGAAGAAATCGCTGTCCGGCTCAGGGTGTAATTTCCAGCGGTATTGCCACCGGGAAATATTCCTTGGCATTGATTATGAATTTAATGACTTCATACAGGCAATCCACAGGTGTTACCGGTTCTTGCAGACAGAACCGGTAGTGATTGACATTATCTACATGGAGAACGAGAGACAGATAAAGGAAGCGTTGATTGAAAAGTGGAAGAATCACAATTACATGGTCCAGCGGATGGTTGAGATCGTGAAGAAATATGGACTGAATTCAGCGAATAAAGCTGAACGATTGGAAAGGAAGATGGGAGTGGAAGGAACAAGAGAAGAACGAACCGTGCGAGGTAATCACTATGAAGCGGTGTATGGCGATTGTGTGGAAGAAACACGTGTCATGGAAGGCAACAGCGTTGATCTGATACATACGTCGATACCGTTTGGCAATCACTACGAGTACAGTGCAAATTATAACGACTTTGGACACAATCAGGATACAGAGCGGTTCTTTGAACAGATGGACTACCTGACGCCGGAGCTTCTGCGAGTGTTAAAGCCGGGCAGAGTGGCGGCGGTACATGTTAAAGATCGGGTGCTGTTTGGAAATGCGACTGGTACCGGTATGCCGACGATTGAGCCGTTTCATGCGGATTGTATCGAACATTACATGAAGCATGGTTTTATGTATTTCGGCATGATCACTGTTGTGACGGATGTTGTACGAGAGAATAACCAGACATATCGCCTTGGCTGGTCTGAACAGTGCAAGGACGGTACCAAGATGGGTGTAGGATGCCCGGAATATATTCTGCTGTTCAGAAAGCTCCCAACGGATCACAGCAAAGCATATGCAGATAATCCGGTATCAAAGGGAAAGGAAGAATACACAAGAGCGCAATGGCAGATAGATGCACACGGATATTGGAGATCATCTGGTGATCGTCTGATCAGTAAGGATGAGCTGAAAGAGATATCGGTGGATAATCTGCAGAAAGCATACAGGAAATACAGCAGAGAGAGCGTTTACAACTATGAAGAGCATGTGAAGCTTGCAAAAGAGCTTGATAAGGACGGCAGACTGCCGGCAACATTCATGGTGGTTGCTCCGGGATCATGGAACCAACTTGAGGTATGGGATGATATCAACCGGATGCGGACACTTAACACGACACAGAGCCGCAGAAGAGCGCAGATGCATGTATGTCCGCTTCAGCTTGATATTGTGGAGCGGATCATCAATAGATACAGCAATCCGGGAGATGTCGTATATGATCCGTTCGGCGGACTTATGACGGTACCAATGACGGCGGTTAAGATGGGAAGATATGGTAAAGGCTGTGAGTTGAATCCTGATTATTTCCGAGATGGAGTTGGATATCTGCAGGCAGCAGAAAATGAGATGGACGAGCTGACGCTGTTCGATTTTATGCCGGGGGTGATGGAGTGATACATGGAGAGCTTATTGTAGACAACTTTGCTGGCGGTGGCGGAGCTTCGACAGGCATCGAAATGGCAACAGGATACAGCGTTGATATAGCCATCAATCATGATCCGAAAGCTATACAGATGCACAAAACCAACCATCCAAGAACAAAGCATTATTGTGAAGATGTGTGGCAGGTAGATCCGATCGCAGCATGTAAAGGAAATCCGGTAGGACTTGCTTGGTTTTCGCCGGACTGTAAGCATTTCAGTAAGGCAAAGGGTGGCAAACCCAAGGACAAGTTTATTCGCGGTTTAGCATGGGTAGCATGCCGGTGGGCTGGACTTGTTCGGCCAAGGGTTATCATGCTTGAAAATGTAGAAGAATTTAAAACTTGGGGACCATTAAATAGAGGTCACCACCCAATTAAGAACAAACAGGGCAAGACCTTTGAACGGTTTGTAAGACAGCTTGAAGAGTTAGGGTATGAAGTGCAATTCAAGGAGCTTGTGGCAGCGGACTATGGAGCTCCAACAATGCGCAAGAGATTCTTTATGATTGCACGCTGCGATGGAAAATCAATCATATGGCCAGAGCCTACACATGCACCGGCAGACAGTGAGGAAGTCAAGGCAGGGTTACTTAAACCTTATGTTGGAGCCTACACGCAACTTGATTTTAGCCTGCCTTGTCCGAGCATTTTTGACACTTCTGAAGAGATTAAAGAAAAATATGGTATCCGGGCGGTACGACCGCTGGCTGCGAAGACGATGGAACGGATTGCAAGAGGACTAAAGAAATTTGTGATAGGAAATCCAGAGCCGTTTATCATTCAGTGCAACCATAGCGGCGATCGTAGACCAAACGATATCCGGGAGCCGATGCCAACCATAACAGGAAAGCATGGATATGGAGTTGTGGAGCCAACGCTTGCCCCGATTATCGATAAGGCATATGGCGGTAATTATCATGGGAATGGAAGCAGAGCGGACGAACCAATAGATACAATTACTACAGTCGATCATAACAGGCTGGTGGTTCCCACTCTGATTCAGTATCATTCCGAGACATCGCAAGGAGAAGTTCGGGGGCAAACCATAGAAGAACCAATCATGACAATTGATGGTTCGAACCGGTACGGACTGGTTACATCGTTTCTCAGTAAGTTCTATAAGACGTGCATCGGGCAGGACGAAAGAGAGCCGTTACATACAGTGACAACGTCTGCGGGGCATTTTGGAGAAGTCCGGGCATTTCTGATTAAATACTATGGTGATGCTATTGGACAGGACATTGAACAACCATTAGACACGGTTACCACAAAGGATAGATTTGGTCTTGTAACGATTGAAGGTGTTGATTACCAGATTGCGGATATCGGACTTCGAATGTTGGAACCACGAGAGTTATATGGATGTCAGGGATTTCCAGAAGATTACATTATTGATCATGATTATACTGGCAAGACATATCCGAGAACGGAGCAGGTAAGAAGATGCGGCAATGCAGTGTGTCCACCGATACCGGCTGCACTTGTCAGGGCGAATCTGCCGGAGCTGTGTGTTGCAAGCCGAATGGCAAATATGAGGGTTGCAGAAGAAGCAAGCGGACAGATGAAGATGTTTGCATAGTGTCGAAATTTGTCGAACTTTGAAAATTGAATAGTGATGGTTGGAATGGTATAATATCTTTACCAATACGAAGGAGGATATGTATCATGGATTTAATTGACAATACAAAACAGTTCTGCTCAAAATGTGATAACAAAGGGGTAATAGAAACTATTAGTAAATCCGATATGGACAAATTCGATCAAGAATATGATAGACTTGATAATATGGGATGTTTTGGAGCTGATCAGGTTTATAAGAAAGCTGCAGAAGGCTGTCGAAAAGATTATTTTTATTGTCCATATTGTGAAAAAGGACAAACGTATAAAGATAGATACCCTAAATATGAAGAGTAAGAAATGTATTAACACCAACCATCATTATTCGATGGTTGGTATTTTTTTGCGCAAAAATAGGGATTGGAAGGAGTGGAAGTTGTGAAAAACTGTCCATGTAAGGAATGCGTAGACAGGAAAGTTGGTTGTCACAGTGAATGCGGGAAGTATAAAGCATTCACAGAGACACAACGAAAAAAGAATGAATGTATAAGAAAACAGAAAGAAGCATTGAGTGAGTATCTTGATATGAAACAGGAATGTGTAAAGAGAGCAAAAAGGAGGATGCGTAATGGTAAATAAAGGGACATGTAAGTATTGCATGAATACTGTATTTTTCGGCGACGAGATACCAGATGAGCAGGCAGAGGAGCGTGCAATCATGATGTGCGACTGTAAGGGAGCAAGAATTTATCAGACTGCAAAAGTACGGCAGGAGAAAGCAAAGGACAATATCGAGCTGGCAATTCATGAGACGGACGAGGCAGTGTGCGAGTATCTGAAGCAGTGTGTGGAGTTAGTTGATCAGAGAACAATCGCAAAAATAACAGTTGATAACGGTCGAGGTGTTAAGGTTACAATCAGCAAGACAAATAAGGACACAATCAAGGTAACGAAAAAAGTAAGTAAGGATGTGGTATACGATGAGTAGACTGACAAAGACCAATAAAGGAGATTACTATTATCCAGAATGCATTGAAAGATGCGATGGTGTTGGTACATCAGAGAAGTGTAATGAATGTGATTTCTGTTACGAAATATGCAAGAAACTTGGAGAGTAAAGAGTTATTAGAAAGCGAGGGATAATATGACGGAGAGCGAAGCAATAGAAGGCTTGGGAATACTTAACAATGGACTAAATGAAGCTTTTGTAAACGCAGATGAATTAAGTGAAGCGTTACAAATGGCAATACAGGCACTTGAAGAAGTACAGAAGTACAGGGAAGTTGGAACTGTAGAAGAATGCAGGTTTGCAAGAGATAAGCAGATTCCGAAGAAACCTATCGACAGATGCATGTATAAAGAATGCCCTGCTTGCGGAAATGTTGAAATTGGATTTTGTAAACATTGTCCAGATTGTGGTCAAAGATTAGATTGGAGTGATGAAGATGAGATTGATTGATGCGGATAAAATAAAAGAGTCTATACTTTCGCAAACTATTTTAGGCGAAACAACAGCAAGAATAATGGACAGATATATACATATAGTGGATAGCCAGCCGACCGCCTTTGATGTAGACAAGGTTTTGGAGCAACTGAACGAGGAAAAAGAGCTTTCATATGCCGATTTTGACGAGTATGTGGATAAAGTATGTCCTTGCTTGGATGCAGAATATGATGACTTGTACCACAGAGGACTGGATAGAGCGATCGAGATAGTAAAGCAAGGAGGGAAATCATGAGTAGATCTATCATGCAGAACAAAGACGGATGCTGTTACATGTGTGATCTGCTTGGAACATGGCAGCAGGGCTATACGATTGAGGAGCATCATTGCTTTGGAGGTTCGAATAGGAAATTGTCAGAAAAGTACGGCTTGAAGGTGTACCTGTGCCCGGAACATCACCGGACAGGACCGGATGCGGTACACCAGAACAGCGACTATATGCAGATATTGCACGAAGCCGCACAGAAAGCTTTTGAGGAGTACTATCCAGATAAGAGTTTCCGGGAGATCTTCGGGAAGAATTACCTGTAAAGTCTAGTAAATACTAAATAAAGATGCACATTGAAAAGTGAATACAGGTCAGAAATTTTCATCTTTTTTATTAAAAAGTATTGACATACGGTGTACCGTATGATATTATAATACTTGTAAGGAGGTGAATAAGTAATGGCTAAGAAAAAACAAAAGAAAAAGCCCAAACTTGAAAAGGTTGCAATCGTAGTAAGCATCCTGCAAGGCATAGCAACCATCGTATGCTTGATCTACGAAACCTTCTTCAAGTAAGGGCACAGGCGGTGGGAATATCCCACCCACCGCCTAATTTTATTCTAAGCCATTTTTGAAGATATGTCTATAAGAAAAGTATTAACAATTATTAGCACCTGTTCGGCGGCGGTTCTTGTGTACTATGCAATCAGAAAAGGATTGGATGCGGCAATTGCAGTAGCACTTGTACTGAGTGTGGCATCAATTGGATTAAATATATATTGCGAGGTGCACGATGGAAGAAAAAAAGATTAGACCGCAGGACAAGTGGAATGCAAAAGCTGGCTTGATAAGCAAATCTTATAAGCTGAAGCGAGAGCTGGTGGAGGCATTTGCAGATGCATGTGAGAAGGCAGGAGTAAGTCAAGCCGGACAGCTTAGCATGATGATGAGAGAATTCATCGAGAAAAACAAGTAAATACTAGAAAAGGAAAGGTACTGACCAGTATTCATTGGTTGGTACCTTTTTTATTTTGGCACTAAGAAAATATATCATAAATCTAAAGAAGGAAGGGGGTGAGAATCTAGGAAAACGAAAGAACAGAAACATATAAATGCAGATTGGAGGATATAAAGATGGCAAAAGTATATATTGGAGTAGGACATGGCGGAAGCGACCCCGGAGCAGTGAAGTATTTAGTAGAAAAAGATATTGATTTACAGATGGCGAGAGGATGCAGGGACTATTTGAGAGCACATGGCGTTGATGTTCAGATGAGCAGAGACGCAGATATTGATGGATCAGTAAATGCGAAAACATATGAGTGTAATCGCTGGGGTGCAGATCTGGCACTTGATATACATAACAATGCAGGTGGCGGAGAAGGATTTGAGGTCTTTCATAGTATTGTTGGTGGCAAAGGGAAGGGGCTTGCACAAAATATCGAGAAAGAAGTTTTGAAGATTGGACAGAGCAGCCGAGGCTTAAAGACAAAAAAGAATTCTTACGGAAGTGATTATTTTGGTTTTATTAGACAGACGAAATGCCCGGCGATTATCTGCGAAGGTGTATTTGTAGACAATAAAGCTGATGCGGCAAAAGCGGATACAGAAGAGAAGTGCCGGGCGTTTGGTGTAGCATATGCGAAAGGAATCCTTGCAACGCTTGGTATGAATACAGAACAGAATGCAAACGGAGAAACAAAGACACCGGAACAGGCAGCAGTCAAACCAGAACAGACACAAGCGAGTACATATAGAGTCAAAGTCACAGCATCGGCGTTGAATATCCGCAAGGATGCAGGTACAGCAAATGCAATAACCGGAGTGATCCGGGACAAGGGCGTATATACGATTGTGGCGGATAAGACGATATCCGGACAGAAATGGGGAAAGCTCAAAAGCGGTGCAGGCTGGATATGTCTGGAGTACACAAAGAAAGTATAAAGGAGCGTGAGCAAGGTGAGACAAAGAAATGCGGTTGCAAGCTATAACATTGGCAAGCATAGATTTTTAGAACTGTACCACTATTGCATGCAGTACCCGGACTGGATAAAAGAAATTAGAGAACTGCGCGGACTACGATCGCATGAAACCGGAGCAACAGGAAATGGATTATCAAACCCGACCGCAAGTGCAGCCATCAAGGCAGCGGAACTAAGCAAGCGATGCAAGCTGATTGAAAATACGGCAGTGGAAGCAAACAGGGAACTTGCACAATACATTCTGGCAGGAGTGACAGATACTGAATGTACATATCCGGTGCTTGAGGCACGTGGGATGCCAGCGTCGCGCGCGTTATACTATCGCAGCCGGAGGAAGTTCTATTATCTGTTATCTAAGAAAGTGAAGTGAGAAGATATGAAAACGGAGTATGAGATCATTGAGGAGTATATTGATTACTTTAACGAAAAGAAATTTGTAGATAGCCTGACGTTGCAGGAACAGATGCTGTATAGACTTGCATTAAGAGAGACATACGCATATTTGTTTTTTAAGCTTTATGTAAGAGTGAGAGAGTTCTTCGGAAGTTTTAAGAAAAACTGAAAGTGGAGTACTCGGGGGACAAATTAAGTGATATTATGATAGCATCAGATAGTTGAAAAAAACGGGAACAGCAGTTGTATGGGAGTCATATAGCTGCTGTTTTACGTTGGAAAGGAGAGAAGATGAAACAGGCGATTTGTACAGTAGTAGGCATGATTGGATCCGCAATAGCAAGTGTATTCGGCGGATGGGATGCAGGTATTAGGACTCTGTTCATATTCATGGCAATCGATTATGTATCCGGACTCGTTGTGGCTGGTGTTTTCAAGAACAGTCCCAAAACTGATACAGGCAGCTTAGAGAGTAAAGCGGGATGGAAAGGTTTATGCCGGAAGTGTATGACACTTATGTTCGTGATCGTAGCATACAGATTGGATTTAGTGATTGGTACTAATTATATCCGCGACGCGGTTGTGATTGCATTTATCGCAAATGAAACGATATCACTGGTAGAAAACGCAGGACTTATGGGCGTAAAGCTCCCGGCAGTAATCACAAAGGCGATCGATGTCCTTCAGAAGAAATCAGAGGAAGAATGATGTATAACGATACCAGATGGAAAAGGAAACGCGCATCCGTATTGAGACGGGATGCATATCAGTGTCAGGAGTGCAGACGCTACGGAAAGCGAAAACAGGGAGAGCATGTGCATCATGTATTCCCGGTTGAATACTATCCGGATGAGAGATACAACGACTGCAACCTGATAACCTTGTGCCAGTCCTGCCATAACAAGATGCATGACAGGGATTCGCATGAGCTGACAGCAAAGGGAAAGCAGTTACAAATGCGTATAAAGAAGCGATACGGCAGCAGACTCCCCCCTCTCTAGCGATTTTGGAGCGGGTGAGGATAGAACGGTGGGTGGAAGCATTTCCAAATACGCGGGATTTTTTGAGAAAGGGGGAAACCGGGTGAAAAAGACAGCATGGAAAAATCGAATAATATCAGCAACCAAGGCGGTTGGCACGTATCGAGATGCTTTTCTTCCGATGATCGATACGCTCGCAAATATACTTGCAGAGCGTGACAAAATCTATCAGGAATACGTCGAAACCGGTGCCAAACCTGTAGTGGGGCATACAAACAAAAACGGAAGTACCAACATGACCAAGAATCCGCTGCTGGTGAGCTGGGGCGACATGAATACATCTGCACTTTCATACTGGAGAGATCTTGGGCTCACACCGGCAGGGCTGAAAAAAATCGACGAATCAGCAATCAAAGGGAAAAAGGTGTCTGCATTAGGAGACATCCTGCGGGACATTGGCGGCTAAGTCATACAAGCAGGCGGCAATCCGCTACGCGAAAGATGTGGTCGCAGGAAAGATCATTGCCGGAAACAATGTACGAGAGTGCAAACGGTTCCTGGCGGATCTGGAACGCGATGATCTTGAGCTGCACACGAAAGAGCCGGATTTTGTGATCAATATCATCGAGCGGGTGATGGTGCATGTGAAAGGCGAGGACCTGCAAGGACATTCCCTGCGGAACACACCGCTGATATTGCAGCCGTGGCAGATATTTATCGTATATAACTTAATAGGCTTTTACTATAAAGGTACTCAGATCAGACGATACAAAGAGGCCTTTATTTTTATTCCGAGAAAGCAGGGTAAGACGCTGTTTGTGGCGGCGCTTGCGTTTGCACTTGGACTTCTTGAAAGGCGGTCGGGTGCAACAATCTATATTGTGGCCGCCGCCTTGAAGCAGGCGAAACAGAGCTTTGACGACATCCTGCATACATTGCGGTACCGTGGCATGATTAACGAGTTTAAGGTGCTGAATAACAATGCACAGCATTCCATCGAGTACACGTTTTACAACGAGGACGAAGAGCCGGAAGGTTCCTTGTACATCGAAGCACTCGCCAGCAATCCGGACACGCAGGACTCTTTTAACTGCAATATCGCAATCGCGGACGAAGTGCATGCATTCAAGCGTGCATCCCAGTACAACCGGTTCAAAGAAGCGATGGCTGCATACACGAACAAGCTGATGATCGGCATCACCACAGCAGGCGATAATATGAATTCCTTCTGCTATCGCCGGTTGGAATATGCCAACAAAGTGCTGGATGGCATCGTGAAGGATGATACATTGTTCTGCTTTGTATCCCGTGCGGATCAGGACGAGAAAGGAAATGTAGATTTTACGAATCCAATCCAGCACGAAAAAGCAAATCCGGGATATGGTGTGACAATCCGGCCGGAAGCTATCCTGAACGATTCCATACAGGCGCAGAACGATCCGCAACAGCGGAAGGACTTTTTAAGTCGTCAGTTGAATGTATATACCACGGCGATGAAGGCATATTTCGACATCAAAGAGTTTAGGAATTCGGATAAGCAGTACAACTGGAGCATAGAGGAGCTGGCAAAACTCAAAATCGACTGGTACGGCGGTGCCGACCTGTCGAAGCTGCACGATCTTACTGCGGCGGCGCTGTTCGGACACTATAAAGGTGTGGATATCATTATCACGCATGCATTCTTCCCGGTTGTGGAAGCAGCAAGGAAAGCAGATGAAGACAACATACCGCTGTTTGGATGGCGGGACGATGGATGGCTGACCATGTGCAATACACCAACGGTCAATGTCGGTGACATTGTAAATTGGTTTAAGGAGATGCGGAGCAAGGGCTTCAAGATCAAGCAGGTTGGCCATGACAAGAAATTTGCACGTGAGTATTTTATCCAGATGAAGAAAGCGGGCTTTAAGATCATAGATCAGCCACAGTATTTCTATGTGAAGTCAGAAGGCTTCCGGCATATTGAGAAGTCGGCGAAGGATGGCAAATTGTATTACTGCCATTCGGATGCATACGAATACTGTGTGCAGAATGTACACGCCATTGAAAAGACCGACGACATGATCCAGTTTGAAAAGATAGAACCGACGGCACGTATTGACTTGTTCGATTCGAGCGTGTTTGCGTGCGTCAGATATTTGAATTCACTTGAAAAGAGTGAGAAATCAAAGAGCTGGTGGGGAGGTGAGAATGAAGATGAGTAAGAAAGAAAACGCCATCCAGCGGGCGCTAAAAAAGGCAGGAAGAAAGCGGTCAGCAGTGCTGATCGGAAGCAACGAAGCATATGATCTGTTATGCGGTGCCGGGTATACATCATTAGACCAGAATCCGGAGATTGTAGCCGCCTGCCGGAAGATTGCGGAAGTTATCGGAGCCATGACGATTCATATCATGCAGAACACCGAACGCGGCGACGAGCGTGTGATCAATGAGCTGTCGAGAAAGATTGACATCAATCCATGCAGCACCATGACACGGCAGACGTTCATAGAAGCGGTGGTGATGAACCTGCTCCTGTATGGAAAAGGTAATTCGGTTGTAAAGGTCTATACAGAGGACGGCTATCTCGCCGATATGGAGCCAGTGGCAGCAGGCAGAGTCACCTATCAGGGCGACTATAGAAATTACCGGATACTGATTGACGGCATCCCATACCAGCCGGATGACGTGCTGCATTTCGTCTATAATCCGGACAAGACATACATGTACCGGGGGCAGGGCGTGACAGCACAGCTTAAGGATGTTGCGGATAACCTGCGGCAGGCACAGGTCACTACAAACGCTTTTATGAAGAGCAAATGGAAGCCATCACTGATCATCAAGGTAGATGGCATGGTAGAAGAGTTTTCAAGCCCGAAGGGCAGAAAGAAGCTGATAGACGAGTATATGACATCCGGGGAAGCCGGAGCACCGTGGCTGATACCTGCGGAACAGTTTGAGATAAACCAGGTCAAACCGCTTTCCTTATCCGATCTTGCAATTGCGGATAATGTGAAGCTGGATAAGCAGACAGTCGCGGCAATCCTTGGTGTTCCGTCGTTTGTACTGGGCGTAGGCGAGTACAAGCAGGAAGAATGGAATTACTTTGTCAAGACCAAAGTACGAGAAATCGTGACAGGCTTACAGCAGGAGATGACGCGGAAACTGATATACAGTCCGAATATGTATATCAAGTTCAATGTCCTGTCCGTGATGGACTGGGATCTGACGACGATAGCATCCGTATTCGGTTCGCTGTCAGACCGTGGATTTGTGACTGGAAATGAAGTCAGAGACAAGATAGGCATGTCACCAAAGGAAGGATTGGATGAACTTAGAGTGCTTGAAAACTATATCCCGTGGGATATGGCAGCGGCACAGAAGAAACTGGTACAGAAGGGAGATAACAATGGATAGACATATTCGACAGACACGGTCTGTCGCATCGGAATTTAATACGCGGGAAGACGGCGAGACACTTTCGATAGAAGGTTACTTCGCCGTTTTTAATAGCACCTATAACATCATGCCGGGGATGAGTGAGAGTGTAGCGCCTGGGGCGTTTACAGATACGATATCCGGCGATGTACGTGCACTGATCAACCATGATACAGGGCTTGTGCTCGGAAGAACCAAAGCAGGCACATTGACACTGCGGCAGGATGAACGCGGACTCTGGGGACATATCGATATCAATCCGGATGATTCGGACGCGATGAACTTATATGCAAGAGTGAAACGTCACGACGTAGATCAGTGCAGCTTCGGCTTTGACATTCTGGAGGAAGAGACGGAAGTCCGCAAGGACGGATCCGTACACTGGACAATCCGGAAAGTGGAACTGTACGAGGTGTCGGTATGCACCTTCCCGGCATACGAAGAGACAAGTGTCAATGCGCGAAAGAAGGATGCAGATACCATCCGGGCGCGACAGACCGAGGTATGGAAGCTTGACATGAAGAAAAAATTAAAAGGAGGAAGCGAATCATGTTAAAAGCAATCATGCTCAGAAAGAAGCTGAGCGAAGTCACAAAGAAGCTCACAGAGGCACGTGAGAAGGCAAAGGAGCTTGCAACACGTGAGAAGGAGCTTGAGGCAGCCATCGACGAAGCACAGACTGAGGAAGAGAAGGAGGCGGTCAATCAGGAAGTCGAACAGTACGAGAAGGACAAGGCGGAAAATGAGGAATCCGTCCGGAATCTGGAACAGGAAGTATCTGATACAGAGAAAGAGCTTGCTGATCTGGAGGAGAAACAGAGACAGGCTGCACCGGCAGCAGATACAACAAAGAGAGGAGAAGATAAAGTGAAGACAATGACCACAAGAAAGAAGTTTTTTGGAATGAACAATCAGGAGCGTGATGCGTTCCTTGCGCGGGAGGACGTACATACCTTCCTGGAGCGTGTGCGTACACTTGGTACAGAGAACCGCTCAATTACCAATGCGGAGCTTACTATCCCGGATGTAATGCTGGAGCTGCTCCGTGAGAATATCGAAGGATATTCCAAGCTTTATAAGTATGTCAACGTAAAGAGCGTACCGGGAAAGGCACGTCAGAACATCCAGGGCACCATCCCGGAAGGTGTCTGGACCGAGATGTACGCCGCACTGAACGAGCTTTCGCTTTCGTTCAACAATACAGAAGTAGACGGCTACAAGGTCGGTGGATATCTTGTAATCAACAATGCGGTACTGAAGGATTCTGATGTCAATCTTGCTGAGACGATCGTTACAGCACTTGGACAGGCGATTGGATTGGCACTCGATAAGGCAATCCTGTATGGAAAAGGCACAAAGATGCCGCTTGGTATCGTGACACGCCTTGCACAGGCAGCAAAGCCGGAGAGCTACCCGGAAACTGCACGTACATGGGTTGATCTGTCATCAACAAATATCAAGTCGATTGCGGCTGCCAAGACCGGTGTAGAGCTCTTCAAGGAGATCATCAAAGCATCCGGTGCGGCAAAGGGTAAGTATTCGACCGGTACACGATTCTGGGCACTGAACGAGACGACGAAGACAACGCTTGTATCAGAGGCGCTTTCCTTCAATGCGGCCGGTGCTATTGCGACAGGCATGAACGACACCATGCCAATCATCGGCGGCACCATCGAGACACTTGATTTTATCCCGGACAATGTGATCATCGGCGGTTATGGGGATCTCTATCTGCTTGCAGAGCGCGAGGGTACAAGCATCGCACAGTCCGAGCATGTGAAGTTCCTGGAAGATCAGACAGTTTTCAAGGGTACCGCAAGATACGATGGTATCCCGTCAATCGCAGAGGGCTTTGTCGCAATCGGCATCTCCGGCACAAAACCGACAGCCGACATGACCTTTGCGGACGATACAGTAAATGCCAAGGCGGCAGCAGGAACAAAGGAATAAGAGGTAGCGTATGACAGATGCAGATAGATTGACGATGTTGAAGATTGACCTCGGCATATCGGCTGAGGTGTACGATCAGCGGCTGACACGGTATCTGCAGGCAGCACAGACGGAGATAGAGCGGGAGGGTATTACCTTCCCGCCGGAGCCGCCTGTAGATGATGAGGAGCTGATCATAAGCTATGCCGCGTGGAAATGGCGGCAACGAGCAACCGGAGAGGGTATGCCGCGGATGCTCCGGTATGCGCTGAATAACCGCCTGTTGTCACAGAAAGCGAGGACGGAAGATGGATGATGAAATCATATTGCTTGAAACGAAGACCGACCAGGATGATATCGGGAATACGATTATTATAGAGACAATCGAACACCCGGTGATATGCAAGGTACAGTCTGTTGATCGCCAGGAGTTCTTCAAAGCCGGGCAGGTCGGTATGAATCCGAAGTATCGCTTTGACACAGATAAGGTAAATTACAACGGCGAAGAGCTTGTGAAGTACAAAGACAAGGTATATGGGATCTATCGCACCTATGAGCGTACAGATTCCGATACGATCGAGCTTTATGCTGAAGAGAAAGCAGGGGTGACGTATGTCGAACAAGACGATTAAAATTGGACAGCTTGATATGGAATTACAGTCGATTTTTTCAGCGTTTAAGCATCATGTGAATACCGCGGTCGATACGGCAGCGGAGAATGTAGCAGAGAAAGCAATAAAGAAGCTGAAAAAGACCTCACCCAAAAACAAGCATGCAAAAAGAAGAAAAAAGTACAAAAATGGATGGAAATATGAAAAGACGAAACGCGGTATGATATTGCACAACGAGCAGTACCGGCTGACACATCTTCTTGAGAACGGTCATGACATCATCATCAATGGAGAAGTGCGAGGACACGCTGATGCACACGTGCATATTGCACCGGTGGAAGCCTGGGCGCAGGATGAGTTTCCAGAAGAATTCAAAAGGCAGGTGGAAAAATGATGACGATTGCAGATGTAAAGAAAGTCTTGTCGGTACCGGGGGTGACTGTACACTATGACCATGCACCGGAAGGCACGAAAGTACCTTTTATCACGTACACATGCCATGCGGACAGCAATTTCTTTGCAGATGACAAGGTGTATCAGAAAATCAGCTCCATACATGCTGTGCTGTACAGCACGAAGAAGGATGAGAAGCTGGAAGCGATGATCGAAGATGCTTTGAATGAAGCAGAAATCCCGTGGAGCATGACAGACGAGTTCAAGAACGAGCAGAAAGTATTTATGACCATATACGAAGTGGAGGTAATATAAAGATGGATAAAGAAAAAAATAAGATTAAGTTTGGACTGAAAAATACGCACTATGCGATTATCACAGAGACGGAACAGGAGGATGGAACAATCAAGAGTACATACAGTACGCCGAAAAAATGGCCGGGAGCAGTAAGTATGTCGCTTGATCCGTCCGGAGAATCCAACACGTTTTATGCGGATGATACCGCGTATGCCGTATTATCAAGCAATTCCGGCTATGAGGGAGATTTCGAATCTGCACTAGTACCGGAGGACGTAGAGATTGAGGTGATGGGACAGGAAGAAGTCGATGGTGTGCTTGTTGAATCTTCGACAGACGAACAGAAGTATATTGCTCTTTTGTTTGAGTTTTCAGGCGATAAAAAGGCACGCAGACATGTACTGTATCGTTGCTCACTGACACGACACTCCGTTGCGTCCCAGACCAAGGAAGACAGCACGGAGCCTGTGACAGAATCTGTGACAATTAAGGCTACACCACGTCCGGATGTCAACGTGATCAATGGCAAGGAAAAGAATCTGGTTAAAGCAACAACCGGATCCAATACAACAGATGGCGCGTATAAGAGCTGGTATACAAAAGTATGGGAGCCGACTGCATCAGAACAGGCAGCAGGTTAATATCAATTATGAAATGGGATGGTAGAAGATACCGTCCCATTTTTCTTGCAAAAATATAAAGTTGCACCGGTGCAACAGAAACGGAGGATACTATGAGATCAGTGATCAGAATTGGACAGAGAGAGGTAGCAGTTGAAAGCAACGCAGCAACTGCGATTCGATACAAGCAGATTTTTAAGCGCGAGCTGTTAAAGGATCTTGCGAAGCTGGAGAACGTAGAAGACGTAGACAAGCTTGATGCAATCGAATATACATCGAAGCTTGCGTATGTGATGAACATGCAGAACCGGAAGGAGATTAAAGAAGCTTCAGAAGAAGGATATATTGCATGGATGGAAGAATTTGAGGAAGCAGACTTCCAGGATCCTGCGGCAATCACATCCATCCTGAACGTTTGGAATCGAAATATCACGACCACAAGTGAATTAAAAAAAGACCAAAGCCCACAGTAAGGGAGATGAATACAAACATCTTTATGCTGCGGGCTTTTTCATTACACATATCGATGCAGGACCTTGAGGAGTTAACACATGGAGATGTGCTCGACATGATGATTGAGAGCAGCAACGACACATACAACTACCCACTCAAGGCGACGCAGGATGATTTTGATAAATTTGCAGCTATGTAAGGAGGTGGCTACGTGGGACAGATCAAGGGAATTACAATTGAAATCGATGGAAAGACAACAGGACTTACAAAGGCACTGAAATCAGCAAATGCGGAAATCAAATCTACACAAAGCAATTTGAAAGCAATGGAGAAGGCCCTGAAGCTGGATCCGAAGAATGTAGATCTGCTTAAAGCAAAGCAGAATGCCTTGAATGAGGTCATCAAAGAGACAAAAGAAAAGCTGGATATGGAAAAGCAGGCGGCAGAATCAGCTAAGAAAGAGCTGGAGCTTGGAAATATCACACAGGGCGAATATGATGCGCTACAGGCAGAGATTGTCACGACGACGAAGAATCTGGAAGACCTGGAGAAACAGGCAAGACAATCCGCGTCGGTGCTTGGAAGCCAGATGCAGGCAGCGGGCGCGCAGATGCAGGAGGTTGGTACAAAAGTACAGGATGTTGGAAGTTCAATCAGTAGTTTTGGAAGTAGCATGACAAAAAATGTTACAGCACCAATTGTTGCCGCTGGTACAGCATCTATTGCAGCGTTTAATGAAGTTGATGCTGGAATGGATATTATTGTGAAAAAAACTGGTGCAACAGGAAAGACATTAGAAGGGTTTGAAGATATTGCAAAAAGAATTGCACAGGATATTCCAACATCTTTCGAGACAGCAGGTGCAGCAGTAGGTGAAGTCAATACAAGGTTTGGTGTGACGGGGTCTACGTTGGAAGACTTGTCTACGCGGTTTATTAAATTTGCAGAACTGAATGATACAGATGTATCAGGATCTATTGATAATGTTCAAAAGGTAATGGCCGCGTACAATGTAGATATCAGTCATACAGGAGGCTTGCTCGATACATTAAATGCAACAGGACAAGCGACGGGGATTAGTGTAGACACACTTGCGTCTCTTATGGTTACGAATTCAGCAGCAATGCAACAGATGGGATTGAATGCAGCATCGAGTGCAAATTTTCTTGGAAAAGTAGAAATGTCAGGTGCAGATACATCACAGGTTATGAGTGGTCTGTCGAAGGCATTAAAGAATGCAACGGCAGATGGAAAACCTTTAGATGAAGCATTGACTGAGATTCAATCAAGTATGGTTGATGCAAAAACAGAAACAGAGGGTTTGCAGGCGGCATATGATTTGTTTGGTACAAAAGCAGGAGCTGCAGTTTATCAAGCATGTAAGAGTGGATCGCTTAGTTTTCAGGAATTAAGTGCATCAATGACAGACAATATCGGAAATGTAAATACAACATATGACGCAATGCTTGATGATACAGACAAATTGAAAACAACTATGAATACTGTAAAGGCTGCGGCAAGTGAGGTTGGATCAACACTTGCATCTATGTTAGCACCGATATTAGAGAATATTTCAGAAAAGATAAGAGGATTAGGTGAAAAATGGAATAGTTTATCAGATTCTCAGCAACAGCATATTATAGCGATTGCAGGCGTTGCGGCGGCAATAGGACCGTTAATAGTATTGATAGGAACGCTTATAAATTCAGTAGGTAAGGTCATATTTTATGGCGGTCAGATAGTGTCTTTAGTCGGTTCTATCACAACATGGATGGGTACCGCATCTACGTTTATTACAGGAACCATGATTCCGGCCATCACAGGGGTTATCACCGCAATAGGACCATTTCTGCTGATTGCCGCAGCGGTTATTGCCGTGATTACTGCAATTATCGTAGTTATAAAGAACTGGGATGCAATCGTCGAGGTGGCACAGTTTGTCTGGGAAACCTTCTGTGAGAAGGTGTCACAGCTTGTCACGGCGTTTAAGGAATTCTTTACGTCTGCATTTCAGGCGATAGGAAGCTTCTTTACAGGCATATGGAATGGGATCGTGTCGGTAGCGACAAATGCATGGTCAAGCATAAGGAATGTATTCAGCACGGTTGGAAGTTTCTTCACAGGCATATTCCAACAGGCGTGGAATGGCATAACAAGTATCTTCAATCGATTAGGCGGTTTCTTTTCAGGTGTGTGGAACTCTGTTACAGGCATCTTCAAAAGTGCAGGTATGGCAATCGGCAATGCGATTTCCGGAGCAGTAAAAACAGCCGTTAATTTTGTCTTATCCAAGGCAATCGGAATTATAAACGGATTCATCGGTGCGATCAATGCGGTAATCGGTGTGATCAACAAGATACCGGGTGTCAGTCTGTCGAAGATCAGTAAGCTCGGTGTGCCACAGCTTGAGCGAGGTGGTGTGCTTGCAAAAGGACAGGTCGGACTTTTGGAAGGTAATGGCGCCGAGGCGGTTGTACCGCTCGATCAGAACGAGAAGTGGATTGCGGCCGTGGCACGTGAGATGAAAGCCGCACTTGCAGGTAATCAGACAGCGATGGCAGCAGGCGATATTATAATCCCGGTGCAAATCGGACAGTCGAAATTAACTGAAATCATTGTACGTGCGAACCAGATCAATAATTACAGATCAGGAGGAAGATAATGCTGAACAAATATGTAAAAATCAATGGCGAACGTGTACCAAATCCAATCAATTATTCAGAGAGCTTCAGCAAAGTATCAAATACATTTCAGTCAGAAGCAGGGGATGATCTTGCAATTGACGTGCGAGCCGGGAAGTATTCCGGCTCGTTGAAGTTCCAGGTATCTTCGAGATGGAAGAACAAGCTGCTTGGATATGCAAAGATGCAGTCGGTAAAACTGCAGATTGATGAAGCGGAGTATACGGTGCGTGTTAAGAGTATTGATTGCAATTTGGAGAAAAATTCGGAGTACAGTCAGAATACGCAAGGATACTGGACGGTATCTTTTAGTGCGGAAGAGCTATAAGAGGAGGAAGCATCATGAACGAAGAGAATGATTTAGGATGCTTCCGACGACTTGCCGCCGAACGAGGAGGACACATATGTGCAAAGCACATATTTAGGATGTGTCCGACGATATATCACAGAGCGAAAGCGATGTGGTGTTACCCGAATGTGAGGGGGCGATACATATTATATGAGGAGGCGGTAGCATGTATCAGGTATCAGAAGAATATCTGAAACAAACAAAAAGAAAAGTACAGACGTTCCGCCTGGCCGGAACAGTAAATAAGATTGCATTTACCAATCATGACATATTAAGCGGTTCTTTCACGATAACGAATCAGTGCAGCGAGCAGAACGATGTCAAGATCGGCTCTGTGTATATTGGAGAATTAAAATGCACATTCAAGCCGGATCTGCAGGTGCCGGACTGGACGAATGCACAGATTATAGTCTCAGAAGGACTCTTGATTGACGGTACTGCATGGGAAGATGTACCGCTTGGCGTCTATACAGTATCAGAAGCAAATGACACAGAGTATGGCGTTGATATCACAGCATACGACAACATGGCTCGCTTCAATCGATCCTGTACGGTAGATATTACAATTGGCACACCATATGAGTTGTTAACGCTTGCTTGCACAACCTGTGAGGTAGAGTTGGGACTGACACAGGCAGATGTAGATGCACTTCCGAACGGAACGGAGAGTCTTTCGCTTTATACAGAGAATGATATCGAGACATGGCAGGATTTTGTATTCTGGGTAGCACAGGCTACAGGTACCATTGCGACGATGGATCGCGAAGGAAAGCTTGTACTTAGAAGCTACACGCAGAATGTTGTTGATACACTTACGAATCATGAACGGTTTACCGGCTCAAAGTTCAGTAAGTTTGAGACACGCTACTCTGGATTATCCTGTGTGAATATGGAAAACGACACTACAAGCTATTATGGATCTGATCCGGATAATTATCTGACATACAATCTTGGATCGAATCCGTTTCTGCAATATGGTGTAGACAGCTACAAAGAGCAGATCCGGCGCGCGGTGCTGGATGCGCTTTTGAAAATAGACTATGTGCCATTCGAGACGAGCTGCTTATGTGGGGCGATGTATGACCTTGGCGATATCATCCGGTGCACGGATGGTATTGCTCCGGGAAAGCTTGGATGTGTGATGATGTATGATTATATATTCAACGGAGGATATAAGATCACAGGCTTTGGATCGGATCCAGCGCTTGCAACGGCAAAGAGCAAGACGGATAAGAATCTGGAAGGGCTGCGAAACTCGGTATCTTCTTCAGACATTCTCTTTTTCAATTACGAAAATGCGTCTGCGCTTCAGCTTGGGGATGGAGATTCCAAGGCAATCATAGATATCCGTTTTACATCGTCCGTCTCAATAGGTGTGCTTTTTCAAGCGGAAGTGTTGCTGGAAGCAACTGCAACAGAAGAGGATGTAATTGCATCAATCGAGTACACATTAAACGAAGTGACGATTATTGGTTACAATCCAACGGAAACATGGAAAAATGGAAAGCATATACTGAGCTTGATGTACATGCTAATGATTGATGCAAATTCAATCAACCGATGGCTGGTTAAGCTGTCTATAGCCGGCGGCAGTGTAGCAATTGCACAAGGCGGCATACGTGCGGTTATTTACGGACAGGGCTTAGTTGGTACGGTTGAGTGGGATGGATTCATCACACTGGAAGAGAAGCTTACAAGAATAGCTGTAACAGATTCTATTACGGTATCAAAAAATATGATATGTACTGTAGTTGCGGGATTAATTGATGTAGACAGAAATGTTATGGAAAATCGGCTTCAGACGATTCAAGTGAAGAATATTGTGGCTGTTGGGAATTTGCTTGATAAGGCGGAAATTCGCTGGGGAATCGTTAGTTGGACATTTTCGACAGACAGTGAATGCACGTACTCGTCAAGATATGTATCAACGGAAGACGGGGCATTTAGACTTGCAACGGAATTTGTGAACAAATCGGCAAATAAGAGCATAGACCGTGGTATGATGAATGTTCTTGAGCTGGATTCGACAGAATTTGAATCGATCCAGAGTGTTATTGTTAGTGATGTGTTCAATTCTGCGAGTGAGAATGGAGATTTTGTGAGTGAGACAGAACAGGTTGTAAAGTATCTACTCTGGTCGAAAAACAAGTATTACACGATTCAGGATGATGTTGTAAGTGAAATAACACTTTCGAGTGATACCCTGCAGGCAGCAGATTTCGAGACACATGGATTAGATACAGCACCGGCATCGGACTATATCTTGCAATTAGAATCACCGAAGATATACAAATGGACTGCAGCTGACACAATCCTAGATACAATGATTACGATCACGGCGGTACCGCATGCGCAGATCGTACAGGCAACGTGTGATATGTCGGATGTAAGTATCTATGGAATCACCGGAGCAACAGCAATCCATGAAGGTATAAAAGTTAAGCTATCCTATGATGCAGGTATGACCTGGACGGAAGAGGAAACTTTGACGGATGCATTGGAAGGAAGTATGTTACAGGCATATGAGAGTGTAGGGCAATCAAAGATACTTACAGTCGCATTCATAGTATCAACAGTAATAGACAGTTTGACAGAGTTTCAGTATCAATTTAAAAATGAGGAGGATTAAGATGGAATCAGTACTTAAAAATGTATATATCAACAAAATTCAGATACCGAAGTTTCACGGACATATCCGATTGGAACTTCAGGGATGTAGAGAAAAAGAAGTTGTAGAGCATGACAATCATATGACGGATGCACTGGAACAAATTATAGAGACAGGCCTTTGGGGGAATGTAGTTGAACTATGGAAAACATTATGTCCAACATATCAAAAAGCATTCGGTGGAATTTTACTAACAGATAAAAGTATTCCGGATGATTCCGTGATGCTGCCTGGAGGAATAGAGGTTACAGCATGTGGTTCGTACAATGTTGTGAATAATGATAGTGCACTTACACAGGGAAGTTATAATGTTAATGAAAGTGTGTTAGATTGGGCAAGCAAAAAGATGACATATGTATATGATTGGACAACGAATCAGGGAAATGGAACAATTGCAGCAGCGGCACTTTGTAATGCAAAAGCGGGACTGTGTGGGTATGGGGATTCGGGTATATCAATTAATGGAAATGCAAGTGATATATCTGAATTAATTGGCAATACTACAAATGTATATTGTGCAAAAGGTGCAAATGTATGTTTAATAACGGATCAATATCAGTATGCGGTCGAACAAAATAATAATACAATAATAGTAACGCGATATGACTCGAATCGAAATTCTATAGCACCATTTTCTGATACACCATTTAACAATGTTACTACAAAAGAAAAGATTAACTATAAAGAATTTAAAATTGAATCAGATACAAAAGTTGATGTCTATAAGAGTTGCACAGATGGTACAAAAATATACTTTTGGAATTACTATTGGCTAACCCCTGGGTCTACAGGTATATGTACAATTATAAACACTTCAAATATGACAGTGAAAACAATTGAATTAAAAAATTCAACTGGAGAAACGATACGTTTTGATAAGGGATTTATGTGTTATCAGAATTATTTATATACATTAAATGGAAATTTAAATAAGTTAATAGAAATAAATATGTCAAATGCAAGCGATATTAAAGAATATCCGTTACCTGGTAACAATATAGTCCTTAATACTGTAACAAATGCTTCAACAGGTAAAATTTACATGAAAAAAGAAGGAGGCAAAAATTTGATTTTTGATTGTATAACAAAAACAATTAAAGCATCTAAACTTGGAAGTTATGGGTATAATTATGGTATAGCAAATGTAAATCCGTTATCTGCGATACATATGTATATGACAAACGGGGATAATTTTATTAAAGAAACAAAGCTTGCACTGTATTTGGGCACAATCAGTAATTTGGATAAATCTGTGCAGAAGACAGCCGACAAAACGATGAAGGTTACATATACGATTCAGCAGGAGTAATTTGGTGTGCAGCAGGTGTGCAAAAAAAGTGCGTATATGTGCAATCCGGAGTGTGATACAGATATCATAAAGCACGGAAATTATAGGCAATTGCATAGATTATATATAATAGGAAGAAATAGAATAAGCTGGTAACGGGAATCGAACCCGTGACCTCCGCACTACCAATGCGACGCTCTACCGACTGAGCCATACCAGCCTGCTTTTTACAAAGCACAACAGAGATAATACTGTATTATTCGTTTCCTGTCAAGAGAAATATTGCTGACAGGGAGATGGCAGAGGGATATGTATACTGGAAATAAACACAAGATACAGTAAAATTTCAAAATAAAACGAAGAAAAGTACAAAATTTGCTGAAAAAAGGCTGTACATCGCTATATATTGTGCTATACTATCTCTGTATAATTGGGCTTAAAATCAGAAAAGGTGTGGTCAAATGATAAGAAAACGATGGGTTTCGATAGTGGTTGTAATCTGCATGATTGCACTGCTTTTTCAATATATTCCGGAGGTCCGTGTTTCGGCGGCAACCGATGGTTCTATTAAATCAGGTGTTTCAGGTGTTTATTTCCGGGAGACTCCGGGCGGGACACCGCTTAAGGATACGTATGGGAATACGATCTTTTTGAATGGTGGACAGACACTGACAATTCAGGACACATCAAATTCCAGTTGGTATAAAGTAACATTGACTTATAATGGTGCTACATTTACAGGATATGTCAGTTCCCAATATGTTGTAGCGGGTGATCAGCAGCCGACGTCCACGCCGAGTTCTGATGGGGACTTTGAGACGAAGCTTTCGTCACAGGGATTCCCGGACAGCTATAAACCATATCTTCGGGCTATTCATGAGAGATATCCAAACTGGGAGTTTCGGGCTGTGCAGACAGGAGTGGACTGGAATACATTACTTGCAAATGAAGTATCCAAATCAGGTCAGGTAAAAAACTTGATTTATGGAACAAACTCTTATCCACATTATAACTGGAGATCTACAACGATCGGTTATAATGCGGCAACCGATACATGGAGTTCTTTTGATGGGAGAACCTGGTTTGCGGCATCGGATGATCTGGTCGCTTATTATCTGGATCCGCGTACATATCTGTATGAGAATTACATATTTGCTTTTGAGAGTCTGTCCTACCAGGCAGGTATGCAGAATGAGACCGGCGTAGAGGCAATCCTGAAAGGTACATTTATGTCTCAGACGTGTCCATCCGGAGATAGTCGGACATATGCGCAGATTATCATGGAGGCTGCTTCACAATCCGGTGTAAGCCCGTATCATATAGCGAGTCGGATCCGGCTGGAGATGGGAACGACGATCGGAACTGCATGTTCCGGTACGAATTCAAGCTATCCTGGTATTTATAATTTCTATAATATCGGCGCTTTTGACACGGCAAACGGAAATGCAGCGGTGAAAGGTTTGAAGTGGGCAGCGGGCAGCGGCTCATATGGACGTCCGTGGAATACGGCTGCAAAGTCGATTGTCGGAGGTGCCCAGTATCTGGGAGCATCTTATATCAGTGTGGGTCAGAATACACTGTACACACAGAAGTTTAATGTAACGAACAAAAACAGTTTGTTCAGCCATCAGTATATGACGAATATCCAATCGCCGTCGACAGAATGCCTGACAAATTACAATGCCTATAAAAATAATAATCTGCTGGATTCATCTATGGTATTTGAAATCCCTGTGTATTCCAACATGCCATCGCAGGCGGTATCCAAACCGGCAGATTCCGGTAATCCGAATAACTGGTTGAAATCCCTTACAATTCAGGGATATGGTCTGACACCATCCTATGCGGTGAACAATATCACGGATTATTCGCTGATCGTGTCTGAATCTGTGGATAAGATCTCAATATCCGCAACACCGGTCAATAAAAATGCGCGTGTGAGTGGAGCAGGAACCGTAAGTCTATCCAAGGGTACGAACATTGTTGATATCGTTGTGACAGCGCAAAGCGGTGCAACGAGAACTTATAAATTAACGGTTGTCCGGGGAACCGCAACGAATACCCCATCTACACCGGCAGCTGGCAGCAAGCGGGGCGATCTGAATGGAGACGGGAAGATTACGGCGCTTGATATCGTAAAATTACAGAGACTGATTGTTGGATTGGATGCATTGAATAGCAATGTGCTTGCAGTCGCAGATGTGAACGGAGACGGAAAAGTAACGGCACTTGATATTGTAAAGATCCAGCGGCATATTGTTGGACTGGAAACAATTCAGTAAAAACATGATACACGACAGGATGAAAACAGGAGGAATATCATGAAGAAGATTTTAAAATGTGGACTGGCAATTTTGACAGCATTAATCATGTGCTTGAATTTTGGAAATATTGATACGCAGGCGGCGAATGTTGTAATTGCGTTGAGTGCGAGTACAGTTAGTGTGGGAAATAATGTTACGGCGACGATTTCCGTCACCGGTTCCGATATATCGGCATATACGATTTATGTTTCCTATAATTCAAGTGTGCTTCAGTATAATTCGGCAAGCGGAAGTGCCATTGTGAATGGCGGCGGTGGAACTGTTACCGCAAGTGGAACGGCTGCGGGTTCTTTTAGTATTTCGTTTACAGCGATTGCAAACGGAAGTGGCAGTATCTCCACGAGTGGAAGTGATGTTTACGATATAAACGGAAATGCAATCTCGATTTCCCATGCGGGCGCAACTGTAACTGTAGCAACTGCATCAAATAATAACAACGGAGATAATGATAACAATGGGGATGACGGACAGACGACAGAGACAACAGAGGAGGATGGAAGATCCACAGACTGCAGTTTGTCAAGCCTACAGGTATCTCCGGGTACATTGTCACCGGCGTTTTCGGCAGGCCGGACAACATATGCCATGCAGGTAGCAGAGGATGTTACAAGTATTGTTGTCAGTGCAACAGCGGCAGACAGCAAGGCAACGACAAGTGTTTCCGGTGCCAACTCCATTCAGAAGGGCAGAAATACAGTCCGGGTAACGGTTACGGCAGAAAATGGTGCGGTAAAGGTCTATACAATCAATGTACAGGCTGGTGAAGATGTAGGAGATCCGGTAGCTACGATAGATGGCGCAGACTATGAATTTGTGATGAGTGAGGATGGACTTGAAGCACCGGAAGGCTTTACAGCAGGTACGACAACCTACAAGGATTGGGATGTCCTTTCCTTCCAGTCTCCGAACAAGAAGATCACCGTTGTGTGTCTGAAGGATGAAGATGGTGAGAATCATTGGTACATCATGGATGCAGAGAAGGATACATTTACCCCATATCAGGAGTATTCATCCCAGTATAATCGATATATTATTATAGCGGCACCGGAAGGTGTGGGGATTCCGGAAGGATTCACAGAAACCACGTTGAAGATTGGTGATAATGAGGTTGTGGCATACCAGTCGGCGGATGTAGCAGACAAAGATCTGTATCTGGTATATGCTGTCAATGTGGAAGGCGAAGAAGGCTTCTATGAATATGATGCGAAGGAACAGTCATTTTTGAGATACGTGCCAATGATTGTATCGGAGGAGGTTTTAGTTCCGGCAACTCCGGCGGAAGCGACACCGGCTGCACCGGTGGAGGTGCCGGTTGAGAAAAGTCCTTTTAGCAGCCCGCTTGTGATTGGTATTTTCGCAGGGGCAGCATTGATTATTGTAATATTGATTATATGTCTTGTAATATTTGCGGGCCGGATCAATAAACAGAACAAGGAAATGCTGGATGCAGAAGATATGATTGCGCAGCTTGCAAATGCAAACAAGGATGTGAATCCGGAATTACTGCAGAAACTTGGGCTTGACAGACCGGAAGAAACGGAAGCAAAAGTAGAAGTACAGGATGAGACTGCCGAGGAAAAATTAGCAGATGCAATCGTGGAAGAAACAGTGGCTCCGATTGAAAATGCAGATGAAACGAAAACGGTGAAGACGGAAGAAACCAAAACAGAACATACATCTGAAATACCAAAGACAAATAATTCGGTTTTGACATCCGAGGTGGATGCATTGGTAGAAGAAGTGAACCGCGATTTTGCGAATATGGCTGCCGGAGAATCTTATGTGGAGAAGTCAGAGAAAGAACTGGCACATGAGGATTACGAGAAGCGTTCTATGGAGATTAACAATCGAATTATGACGAATTATGATTCGCAGAAGGACAGTGTGTTTGCGGACGATGCAAAACCGAAAGAACCGGAGAACAAATAGGAAATTGACGAAACTACGATACAATGATATGATAAAAAAATACTAGTAAAAAGGAGTACGTTCATGGAAGGTGAAGCAACAGTTTCAAAAAATTTTATTGAACAGGAGATAGATAAAGATCTGGCAGAGGGAAAATATACAGAGGTAGTAACACGTTTCCCACCGGAGCCAAACGGATATCTGCATATTGGACATGCAAAGTCAATTCTTTTAAATTACGGTCTTGCCAAGGAGTATGGAGGAACATTCCATTTTCGGTTCGATGACACGAACCCTACAAAGGAAAAGACCGAATATGTACAGTCTATCATTGATGATATCAAGTGGCTGGGCGCTGATTATGGAGATAAGATTTATTTCGCATCGAATTATTTTGACGCGATGTATGATGCAGCAATCAAGCTGATCAAGAAGGGAAAAGCATATGTCTGCGATCTGTCAGCCGATGAGATCCGCGAATATCGTGGAACACTGAAGGAGCCGGGCAAGAACAGCCCATATCGTGACAGAAGCGTAGAGGAAAACCTGAGATTGTTTGAGGGCATGAAGAACGGAGAATATCCGGATGGAAGCAAGGTATTGCGTGCGAAGATTGATATGGCTAGTCCGAATATCAACATGCGTGATCCGGTTATCTATCGTATTGCACGTATGACACATCATAACACCGGTGACAAGTGGTGCATCTATCCGATGTATGATTTCGCACATCCGATTGAGGATGCCGAGGAAGGGATTACACATTCCATCTGTACATTGGAGTTTGAGGATCACAGACCACTGTATGACTGGGTTGTACGGGAACTGGAATACAAGAACCCACCGAGACAGATTGAGTTTTCTAAGCTGTATCTGACAAACGTTGTGACCGGAAAGCGATATATCAAGAAACTTGTAGAAGATGGTATCGTAGATGGTTGGGATGACCCAAGACTGGTTTCCATCGCTGCACTTCGGAGACGGGGATTTACAAAAGAATCCATCAAGATGTTTATGGAACTTGTTGGTGTTTCCAAGTCACAGAGTTCCGCGGATTATGCGATGCTTGAGTATTGTATCCGTGAGGATTTGCGCTTGAAGGCAAACCGTATGATGGCGGTATTGGATCCAATTAAGTTAATCATTGATAACTATCCGGAAGGACAGGTTGAGTATTTCGATATCGATAACAATCAGGAGGATGAATCGGCCGGCAAACGCCAGGTTGCGTTCTCCAGAGAGTTATATATTGACCGCGAAGACTTTATGGAGGAGCCGCCGAAGAAATATTTCCGATTGTTCCCTGGAAATGAAGTGCGCTTAAAGGGTGCTTATTTCGTAAAGTGCGTGGATTATAAGAAGGATGAAAACGGAGTTGTAACGGAGATTCACTGTACCTACGATCCGGAGACGAGAAGTGGTTCCGGATTTGAAGGAAGAAAGGTTAAAGGAACGATTCATTGGGTATCAGCGGAGAGTGCAGTCGATGCAGAAGTGCGCCTGTATGAAAATATCGTGGATGAGGAAAAGGGTAAACTTAATGAAGATGGTACCCTGAACTATAATCCAAACTCTTTGACGGTTTTGAAGAATTGTAAGCTTGAGGCGGCACTTGGAAAGGCCGTAAAGGGAGATAAATTCCAGTTCTTACGGCATGGATATTTTTGTGTAGATGCAAAAGATACGACAGAAAATCATTTGGTATTCAACCGGATTGTATCATTGAAGAGTTCATACAAGCCGGGTAAATAAGTTAAGTAACAGGGGTGTAAGGCAGAGGAGGATTGCTATGGGCATTTTTTCCACAATGGGAAAACTTGGCCTGGGTGATTTTGACGAGTCGAAGATTATGGAGACAGATTCCGGTACTGCGAATAAGCATGGTGCGGCGGAAATCAAGGAGACAAAATCACCGGAGGAGTTGGAAAAGGAAGTACTGTTTGATAAGACTTACGAATGTCCGGTCTGTAACCTGACATTTAAGACAAAATGCGTGCGGGCAGGAAAGGTTCGACTGGAGGGCAAGGATAGCGATCTTCGCCCGATATACAACCTTATTGACCCAATCAAATATGATGTGATTACCTGTGAAAAATGTGGATATTCTGCACTTGGAAGGTATTTCGGAAAGCTGATGAACCGACAGATGAAAGATATCAGTGAACAGATTGGTGCGAAGTTTAATGGTATTGAGTCTGCTGTTGGTAAGGATATTTTTACTTATGATGATGCGATTACAAGATATCAGCTTGCTTTGATCACAGCTATGGTAAAAAAAGCAAAGAGTAGTGAACGGGCATATACTTGTCTGAAATACGCATGGGTACTGCGTGGGAAAAGACAGTATCTGGCAGCGAGACCAGAAGGAATCAAACCGGAAGAGAATCGCTCTTTATACATGGATGAAAGAGAATGTTTGAAAAATGCGTATGAAGGTTTTTTGAAAGCAATCTCATCAGAGACTTTCCCGATTGCGGGAATGGATGAAAATACACTGAATTATCTGCTTGCGGATCTGGCGCGGAGACTTGGAAAAAACGAGGATGCATTGCGGCTGCTGTCGTTGGTGATTACATCGCGCAGCGCATCTTCCCGTATGAAGGATGAAGCACTCAAGCTGAAGGATATGATTCGGGATAGTATTAAGAACAATAAATGAGATGGAGCATAATCTGTAATAACAGATTGATTTAGTATGGATGCAAATAATATCATGACAGACATTCCTTTACACGTGTATAAACCGGATGAGGAAGACTACAGTATTTATATTGTGTTGTCAAAAACACAGACACTTCCGTCACGTGTGATTAAATTATGGACGCGTGAACCATATGCGCATACATCGCTTGCTATGGATGTGGAATTAAAGGAAATGTACAGCTTTGCAAGAAAGCATTTACATAATCCGTTTGATTGTGGATTTATCAATGAGGATATCACGACGGGAGTTTTTGGACGCGATGTCCAGACAACGTGCAGGATCGGAAGACTGCGTGTAACGAAACAACAGTATGAAAAGATTATGGAAATACTGGAACAATTTAAGAGTGAAAAAGCATTTTATCACTATAATTATCTCGGTATTTTAGGCGTGATGTGCCGGAAATCCGTGGAACGGAGATACAATTATTTCTGCTCACAGTTTGTATCTTATGTTCTGCGTAAAGCGGGAATCCCCCTGATTACGAAGAAACCGGGGCTGACCTGTCCGCGCGATTTTCGGATGTGTGATGACTTGGAGATCATCTATGAGGGAAAGCTTCGTAATTACAGGAATTATCTGAAACTGCATTTCCTGCGGGATGCTGAGACAGGCGATTATATTGTAAACTAAGTAAAGAGAGCACAACGAAAAACCGCTGTGCTCTTTTTTGTACAATGAACACAAGAAAAACTATTTGGCTTGGAAATGAAGAGGAGGAACGAAAAATGGCAGAACAGTTGTATACGATTCCGGTGAACGATGCATTTACGATGGATTGCGAATGCCCAATCTGTGAGATGAACCGGCAATTGGAACGAAATGCAATCGAATATACGATGGGACCAAGTTATATGGAGGACGATAACCGGGCGATGACGGATGAACAAGGCTTTTGTGCGCATCATGTGCGGATGCTTTACGCGGAGAAGAACCGGCTGGGACTTGCTCTGATGTTAAAGACACATACGGATAAGACTATCCGGGATCTGAAGGCACTGAGTACCGGAAAACCGGTTGTATCAGGAGGACTTTTTAAGAAACAGGCGAGTTCTTCGGTTGGGGATTATATCAAACGGCTGGAGGATTCGTGCTTTATTTGCAACCGGATGAAGGAGACGTCCATGAGGTATATCGATACGATCTTTCATCTGTGGAAGAAAGATCCGGAGTTTCACGAGAAGTTTGCAAACTGTAAGGGCTTTTGTACCTATCATTATGGAATTCTGTATGATGCGGGCAGTGTAAAGCTTGCGAAGGATGCCTATGCGGAGTTTCAGGAGATTCTGAATAAGACGTATTTTGCCGGTATGGAGCGTGTGAATGGAGATATTGGCTGGTTTATCGATAAGTTTGATTACCGGTATAAAGATGAACCATGGAAGAATGCGAAGGATTCGCTGCCACGGGGAATCATCAAGACGAACCATACAATCATAGAATCGTAAACATGATTAGTTCGATAAGAATACAAGCAGACAGGAGAGCGGAAGAAGCTTTTCTGTCTGTTTTATATTTACGCATATATAATAGAATCTATCATAAAAACAGGAAGGGAATCATACATTATATACAGGCTGTCCGGTAAATTGTGTCCATTTGGTTAAATTTACAAATTAGGGGTTGATTTTTTTGGAAAAATGAGTACAATAAGAATTATGTTAGCACTCAACCAATATGAGTGCTAAAAGTAAAAATTAGGAGGTCGGGTATATTATGAAGTTAACACCATTAGGAGACAGAGTTGTATTGAAGCAGTCCGTTGCAGAAGAGACGACAAAATCAGGTATCGTTCTTCCGACACAGTCACAGGAAAAGCCACAGTATGCAGAGGTCGTTGAAGTTGGTCCTGGCGCTGTTGTAGATGGCGAGAAGGTTCCGATGGAAGTAAAGGCTGGCGATAAAGTAATCTATTCAAGATATGCAGGAACAGAAGTAAAGCTTGGGGATGATGAGTACATCATTGTTAAGCAGGCAGATATTCTTGCAATCGTTCAGTAACAGGTAAGGCAGTATGGGTACGAAGAAAGTATTGCCGTTATCATTAGAAGATGCGAAAAAAACTAGGAGGCGTAATACAATGGCAAAGGAAATTAAGTATGGAGCAGAAGCCAGAAAGGCTTTGGAAGCAGGCGTAAACCAGCTTGCAGATACAGTTAGCGTAACACTCGGACCAAAAGGAAGAAACGTAGTTCTTGCAAAGTCATTTGGTTCCCCACTCATCACAAATGATGGTGTGACAATTGCAAAGGAGATTTCTCTTGAAGATCCGTTTGAGGATATGGGTGCACAGATTGTAAAGGAAGTTGCAACCAAGACAAATGATGTTGCCGGTGATGGTACAACAACAGCAACCGTTCTTGCACAGGCAATGATCAATGAAGGTATGAAGAACTTAGCAGCCGGAGCAAATCCAATCGTACTTCGTAAGGGTATGAAGAAGGCTTGTGATGCAGCCGTAGATGCAATCTCAGAGATGAGTGAGTCTATCAATGGCAAAGAGCAGATTGCAAGAGTTGCTTCTATCTCTGCCGGTGATGATGGTGTCGGTGAGCTCGTTGCAGATGCAATGGAGAAGGTTTCTAAGGACGGCGTTATCACAATCGAAGAGTCTAAGACAATGAAGACAGAGCTTGACCTGGTAGAAGGTATGCAGTTTGACCGTGGCTATGTAAGTGCTTATATGGCAACAGATATGGAGAAGATGGTTGCAGAACTGGATAATCCATATATTTTGATTACAGATAAGAAGATTTCCAATATTCAGGATATTCTTCCGCTTTTGGAGCAGATTGTACAGGGTGGACAGAAGCTTTTGATCATCGCTGAGGATATCGAGGGCGAGGCTCTTACAACATTGATCGTAAATAAGCTGCGTGGTACATTTTCAGTCGTAGGTGTAAAGGCACCTGGCTATGGTGACAGAAGAAAAGAAATGCTGCAGGATATCGCAATCCTGACAGGTGGTACAGTCATCTCTGAGGAGCTTGGTTATGACTTAAAGGAGACAACTCTGGATCAGCTCGGACGTGCAAAGAGTGTAAAGGTTGCCAAGGAGAATACAGTCATCGTTGATGGTTGTGGTGCAAAGGCAGATATCGAGGCAAGAGTGAATGTAATCAAGGCACAGCTTGCTGAGACAACATCTGAGTTCGATAAGGAGAAGCTGCAGGAGAGACTGGCAAAGCTTGCCGGCGGAGTTGCTGTTATCCGTGTTGGTGCTGCAACTGAGACAGAGATGAAGGAAGCAAAGCTTCGTCTCGAAGATGCTTTGAACGCTACAAGAGCAGCCGTAGAAGAGGGTATCATCGCAGGTGGTGGATCTGCATATATCCATGCTTCTAAGAAGCTGAATGCTCTGATTGATACATTGGAAGGAGACGAGAAGACCGGTGCAACAATCATCGCAAAGGCACTGGCAGCACCGCTTGCTCATATCGCAGCAAATGCAGGTCTTGAAGGTGCAGTCATCATCAACAAGATTAAAGAGTCTGAGGTTGGTGTTGGATTTGATGCTTACAAGGAAGAGTATGTAAACATGATCGAAGCAGGTATCATTGATCCTGTGAAGGTTACAAGAACAGCATTGCAGAATGCAACATCCGTTGCTTCTACATTCCTTACAACAGAGTCTGTTGTTGCTGATATCAAGGAAGATGCTCCGGCTATGCCAGCAGGTGGCATGGGCGGCGGCATGGGAATGATGTAATAACCTGAGCAACGCATAGAAAAATAAAAACACGGCGGTTACGCAAGTTTACTTGTGGTAACCGCCGTGTTTTTATTTTTATGTATGTTGCGAAGCAACATACTGAGCTGGAGCGAAGCGAAAGCGAAGTAGCGTTGCTCAGTTTATTATTCTGTGCGCAGCACTACAGCCGGCAAGTCGCGAAGCATCTTGTGGCTGTGTGCTCAGGTTATTACAATTCCACCTTTTATATTGACAATACGTATAAATACGTATACAATAATAAAAAGGAGAACAATATGCCAACAACATCAAAAGCAATGATCAAAAAACTAAAGAAACATGGATTTGAAATTATATCGCAAAATGGATCACATGTGAAATTAACGAATAAAGAAACGCACAAAACAGTGATTGTGCCATATCACTGTAGAGATTTGAAAACAGGTTTAGAACAGGCAATATTAAAACAGGCAGGAATAAAGGAGGAGAAATAACTATGCATCATTATTTTTATCCGGCTATATTTCATAACGACGAGAAGGGTGGCTATTGGATTTCATTTCCAGACTTCCCGGAATGCATGACACAGGGAGAAACAATGGAAGAAGCATACGAGATGGCTGTAGAGGCAATGGGATTGTGCATTGATGACCGGTTAAGAAACGAAGAATCGTTGCCGGAAGTGTCCGCTCCAGTGGATTATATACTGCAGGAGGGCGATTTTTCCTGCCTGATTGAATTTGATCTGGTACAGTACAGGAAAAAACACAACACAAAATCTGTGAAGAAAACACTCAGTATTCCGGAATGGTTAAATGAAGCAGCGATGGAGCATGATATCAATTTTTCACAGGTACTTCAAGAGGCATTGATGAAGAAAATAGGAATTTAACACCCCCACATTCCCAGAAACTTCCGTAACACTTCGGACTTTCCACGGCTCTTCGGGTACACGAATCCGACAGTGCGTTCTGCAACTGGATGGAAGAGCGGAAGCTCTAAGATCTGCCCGGAAGCCAGATAGTCCGTCGCAAATTCCCGTACGACACTTGCAACCCCCATGCCGATAGCAGCAAAATCAATGAGCAGATCCATGTTGTTGATTTCAAGAATCTGTTGCGGATGGATTCCCTGCGATTCCAGATAATCATCAATATGCGTACGTGTGATGTTATTTTTCTCCAGCAACATAAGATTGGACTTCTCCAGAATATCCTTTATGGCGAATTCGGATTCGTCTGTGGAAGATGCAGAATTTATCGAGGCGAAAGCTGAATCAGCAGACTTTTCATTTTTGATGTCACTTTCATCCAAATTTCCCATAATGCCGGTCAGATTTCCGGAAAAAAGCCACGGATTTACAGTCTCCGGTGCAAGTTCCTCCTGTTCCCGCAGGTGCAGGTTGGAGAGGTAAGTTTCATTTACGACGAAGATGTCGTGGATTGTGCTGATATCCTGGTATTCAAAGCCGGACGGAATATCTGTCTTGCAGATCAGCCCGATGTCGATGCGTCCGTCATTTAGAAGCTTCAGTGTATTGACTGTGGAATGACAGTCGATGATAATCTTGATATGTGGATTTTGTGAGATAAAGGTCTGCAGTTTGTCCAATAAAATATGTTTGCAAAGTGAAGTGCTGACCCCGATCTTTAACTGCCCGATGCCGAGTTCATGGATATGTCGTATTTCATCTTCGCCTTGTGAGATATTCGAGAATGCTTTCTCGATATGGTTGTATAGAACCTGTCCTTCGTCAGTCAGCGTCACGCCCTTGGAAGAACGCAAAAAAAGCTTCACGTGTAGCCCATCCTCGAGTTTTGCAATCGCTTTTGAGATTGCAGGCTGGCTGATGAAAAGCATATCGGCGGCTTTGCTGATATTTCCGGTATTTGCAACGGTATAAAATACTCTGTAATAATTCAGATTATCGAACATATAAATCAACCCTTCCACATAATGAGTAAACAAAAATTCTGTATAGCAACGATCGTGATTGTGTTTATATGATAACATAATTGACATATAACTACAAGTTATGATTAATATTCATATTATATATTGTAATTATGGAAAGAAATATGGTATGATTCAGACATTATTAGTAGAACCAGGAGGAAATGATTATGGGAATGACCATGACGCAGAAAATACTTGCGAAACATGCAGGTCTTGCAAGTGTGGAAGCAGGACAGTTGATTGAGGCAGATTTGGATTTAGTGCTTGGTAACGATGTCACAACACCGGTTGCCATTCATGAGATGGAAAAGTTTAATAAGAAAGAAGTGTTTGATAAGAGCAAGATTGCGCTTGTTATGGATCACTTCACACCGAATAAAGATATTAAGAGCGCAGAGCATTGTAAATGCGTACGTGAGTTCTCCGGTGAAAATGAAATCGTGAATTTCTTTGATGTCGGAGAGATGGGAATCGAGCATGCATTGCTTCCGGAAAAAGGATTGATCGTTGCAGGCGAGACATGCATCGGTGCCGATTCACATACATGTACCTATGGTGCCCTTGGCGCATTCTCCACAGGTGTCGGCAGTACGGATATGGCAGCCGGTATGGTAACAGGTAAGGCATGGTTTAAGGTGCCATCTGCAATCAAGTTTAATATCATAGGAGAGAAGGCACCATATATCAGTGGTAAAGACGTGATTCTTCACATCATTGGTATGATTGGTGTAGACGGCGCTCTCTATAAGTCTATGGAGTTTGTTGGTGATGGTATCAAGAACCTTACTATGGATGATCGTTTCACGATTGCAAACATGGCAATCGAGGCAGGCGCAAAGAACGGTATCTTCCCAGTCGATGAGCAGACAGAAGCTTACATGAAGGAACATTCTACAAAGTCGTATACAAAGTACGAGGCAGACGCCGACGCAGTATACGATGAGGAATATACGATTGATCTCTCGACTTTGAAGCCAACCGTTGCATTCCCACATCTTCCGGAGAACACAAAGACAATCGATGAAGTTGGTGATATCAAGATTGATCAGGTAGTAATCGGTTCTTGTACAAACGGAAGAATCTCCGATATGCGTATTGCTGCGGATATCATCAAGGGCAGACATGTGGCAAAGGGTGTGCGTGTGATTGTAATCCCGGGCACACAGGAGGTTTACTTACAGATGCTTGAGGAAGGTCTGACAAAGGCATTTATCGAGGCAGGCGCAATCGTATCAACTCCAACCTGTGGACCATGCTTAGGTGGACATATGGGTGTTATGGCAGCCGGTGAAAAGTGCGTTTCTACAACAAACCGTAACTTTGTCGGACGAATGGGACATGTGGATTCCGAGGTATATCTGGCAAGTCCTGCTGTTGCAGCAGTATCTGCGATTACGGGCAAAATCAGCTGCCCATGTGAATTGAACTAGATGGAGGGAGAAATTATGAAAGCATACGGAACAGTACATAAATATGGCGACAATGTGGATACAGACGTAATCATTCCGGCAAGATATCTGAATTCCTCAGATCCTGCGGAACTTGCGAAAAACTGTATGGAAGATATTGATAAGGACTTCGTAAAGCGTGTGAAACCGGGCGATATCATGGTAGCAAACAAGAACTTTGGATGCGGTTCATCCAGAGAACATGCACCAATCGCAATCAAAGCATCCGGTATCAGTTGTGTAATCGCTGAGACATTTGCAAGAATTTTCTATCGTAATGCAATCAACATCGGACTTCCGATCATTGAATGTCCGGAAGCTGCTAAGGGAATTGAAGCAGGCGATATGGTAGAGGTTGATTTTGACAGTGGTATGATCTATAACAGGACAAAGGGAACTGAGTTTAAGGGTCAGGCATTCCCTCCGTTCATGCAGAAGATTATCAAAGATGGCGGATTGATTAATTATATCAATGCAAAAGAAAATTAATGAGTTTAGGAGAAATAATCATGAATTGTAATATAGCAGTAATCAAGGGTGACGGTATCGGACCTGAGGTTGTCACACAGGCAATGAAGGTGTTAGATGCAGTCGGAGAAAAGTTTGGACATACATTTAATTATGAGCAGCTTCTGATGGGCGGATGTTCCATTGATGCATATGGTGTTCCTCTTACGGATGAAGCAGTTGCAAGAGCGAAGGCAAGTGATGCGGTGTTGCTTGGTTCCATTGGTGGCAATACAAGTACATCACCTTGGTATAAGCTTCCACCGGAGAAAAGACCGGAAGCCGGACTTCTGAAGATCCGTAAGGAGTTAGGACTTTTTGCAAACTTAAGACCAGCCAATCTCTATGAGCAGTTAAAGGGTGCATGTCCTTTGAAAGAAGAAATCGCAGACCGCGGCTTCGATATGATGATCATGCGTGAGCTGACTGGTGGCCTTTACTTCGGAGCAAGAGAGACAAAGGAAGTAGACGGTGTGATGACAGCCGTTGATACATTGACTTACAACGAAAATGAGATCCGTCGTATCGCAATCAAGGGCTTTGATATTGCAATGAAGCGCCGCAAGAAGGTAACAAGTGTCGATAAGGCAAATGTGCTTGACTCATCCAGACTTTGGAGGAAAATTGTAGAAGAAGTTGCCAAGGATTATCCGGAAGTAACATATGAGCATATGCTTGTTGATAACTGTGCAATGCAGCTTGTCAAGGATCCGGCACAGTTCGATGTCGTATTAACAGAGAATATGTTTGGTGACATCTTATCCGATGAGGCATCTATGATTACAGGTTCTATCGGTATGCTTGCATCCGCATCCCTGAATGAAACAAAATTCGGTATGTATGAGCCAAGTGGCGGTTCAGCACCGGATATTGCCGGACAGGATAAGGCAAACCCAATCGCAACGATTCTTTCTGCAGCGATGATGCTCCGCTACACATTCGATCTTGACAAAGAGGCAGATGCAATCGAGAATGCAGTCAAGCAGGTGCTTATAGATGGTTTCCGTACATGCGATATCGTGTCAGAAGGTACAACACTTGTCGGCTGTAACGAGATGGGCGACAAGATTGTAGAACGGATTTAGGGTAGTAAGGAAGAATTATTATGATAATTTTGAAGTGAGAGATAGACAATTGTGAAACGGAGAAGAAATCGTTCGTATATTTCAATTTTGATTCATGAATATATGCGATATGTTTGAAACTTAGAAGTTCTTGATGTTCTGAAAATAAAGAAGCAATGTTTGAACACGATGTTCAAACAAGCCGTCACTGAGCCATGGATGGCGAATTGACGGCGGTTGCGTATACATAGACAGTGTAAATCAGAACATCTAGTACTTCTTAGTTTCAATACATTGTATATGGAATGAATCAAATTGAAATATATGTGGAATATGTAGATGTTTCATAATTGCTAGCAGTATGTGAAGAGAAAGGAAGAAAAAAGATGAAGAGTGATAACGTAAAGGTTGGCATGCAGCAGGCACCACACAGAAGCTTGTTCAATGCCCTTGGAATGACAGAAGAAGAAATGAAGAAACCGTTGGTCGGTATCGTATGTTCTTACAACGAGATCGTACCCGGACATATGAACTTGGATAAGATCGCACAGGCAGTTAAGCTTGGCGTGGCAGAAGCAGGCGGAACACCTGTGATGTTCCCGGCAATTGCTGTCTGTGATGGTATCGCGATGGGACATATCGGAATGAAGTATTCCCTTGTAACAAGAGACCTGATTGCAGATTCAACCGAGTGTATGGCAGTCGCACATCAGTTTGATGCACTTGTCATGATTCCGAACTGCGATAAGAATGTACCGGGACTTCTGATGGCGGCAGCCAGAGTCAATGTACCGACTGTATTCGTATCCGGCGGCCCGATGCTTGCGGGACATGTGAAAGGACATAAGACAAGCCTTTCATCTATGTTCGAGGCAGTTGGTTCTTATGCGGCAGGCAAGATGAGCGAAGAGGATGTTAACGATTTCGAGTGCCATGCATGTCCGACCTGTGGATCATGCTCCGGTATGTATACTGCAAACTCTATGAACTGTCTGACAGAGGCACTTGGTATGGGACTCCCTGGAAACGGAACAATCCCGGCAGTATATTCTGAGAGACTGAAGCTTGCAAAGCGTGCCGGTTATGCCGTTATGGAGATGTACAAGAAGAATATCTGTCCGAGAGATATTATTACAAAGGATGCTATCATGAATGCGTTGACAGTGGATATGGCACTTGGATGCTCTACAAACTCCATGCTTCACATCCCGGCAATCGCACATGAAATCGGATTTGACTTTGATATTTCCATGGCAAATGAGATCAGTGCAAAGACACCGAATCTCTGCCACTTAGCACCGGCAGGCCCGACATATATGGAGGACTTAAATGAGGCTGGAGGCGTGTATGCGGTTATCAACCAGCTCTGTGAGGCAGGACTGATCAATGAAGATTGCATGACAGTAACCGGCAAGACAATCGGAGAGGCTGTAAAGGGACATAAGAACCTGAATCCGGAAGTTATCCGCCCGATGGCAAACCCATACAGCTCAACCGGCGGACTTGCCGTATTGAAGGGAAATATCGCACCGGACGGCTCTGTAGTCAAGCGGTCTGCGGTTGTTCCGGAGATGCTGCAGCATGAAGGTCCGGCACGTGTGTTTGAATGTGAAGAAGATGCAATTGCGGCTATTAAGGGTGGCAAAATTGTGGAAGGTGATGTTGTTGTTATCCGTTACGAAGGACCAAAGGGCGGTCCTGGTATGCGTGAGATGCTGAACCCGACATCTGCGATTGCGGGTATGGGACTTGGCTCTTCGGTAGCACTGATTACAGATGGCCGTTTCTCAGGTGCAAGCCGTGGTGCTTCTATCGGACATATCTCACCGGAGGCAGCTGTTGGAGGTCCGATCGCTTTGATTGAAGAGGGTGATATCATCAGTATTGATATTGATGCATGTACGATCAATGTGAAGGTTTCCGATGAGGAACTTGCAAAACGGAAAGAGGCATGGACACCAAGAGAACCAAAGGTAACAACCGGATATCTGGCAAGATATGCAAAGATGGTAACATCCGGCAACCGCGGTGCAGTTTTGGAGTTGAAGTAAAATATATTGAATAATTCAAAACAATGTGCTATCCTATCAGATATTGGTTATCTGACAGGAAGAAAAGGATAAATCAAGTTGTATGTAGATAAGGAGAAGTTTATGAAACAATTAACTGGATCAGAAATAGTGATTGAATGTCTGAAAGAACAGGGCGTTGACACAGTATTTGGATATCCGGGAGGAACGATCCTGAATGTCTATGATGCATTGTATAAGCATCAGGATGAGATTCACCATGTCCTGACATCCCATGAGCAGGGCGCAAGCCATGCAGCAGATGGATATGCAAGAGCGACTGGTAAGGTTGGCGTATGTATGGCAACTTCCGGTCCGGGTGCAACAAATCTTGTAACCGGTATTGCAACCGCATATATGGATTCAATTCCACTTGTTGCAATCACTGCAAACGTAGGTGTTTCTCTTCTTGGAAAAGACAGCTTTCAGGAGATTGATATTGCAGGTGTAGTTATGCCGATCACGAAGCATAGCTTTATTGTAAAGAATGTACATGAACTGGCAGATACAATCCGCCGTGCGTTTAAAATCGCGCAGTCAGGCAGACCGGGCCCGGTTCTTGTCGATATTACAAAGGATGTTACTGCAAATGTTGCAGACTATGAGCCGAAGGCACCGGAGCCAATCGAACGCGTGACCAAGACAATCCGTGCAGAGGATATCGACACAGCTATTAAGATGATTGAGAATTCGAAGAAACCGATGATTCTTGTCGGTGGTGGTGTTGTTGCGGCAGATGCGTCCAAGGAACTGAAAAAATTTGCAGAGAAAATTGATGCAGTTGTCTGTGATACATTGATGGGTAAGGGTGCATTTCCGGGAACGGATGACCGTTACACGGGAATGATCGGTATGCATGGAACCAAGGTTTCAAACTTTGGTATCAATCAGGCAGACCTTGTGATTGTCGTTGGTGCGAGATTCTCAGACCGTGTAACCGGTAATGCAAGTAAGTTTGCAAATCAGGCAAAGATTTTACATATTGATGTTGATGCAGCAGAAATCAATAAGAACGTGGAAGTTGATGCAAGTGTTGTCGGTGATGCCAAAGAAATACTGAAGATGATCTCTACCAGAATCAAGGCGTCTAAGAAACCGGAGTGGAGAGCACAGATTGATGCACTCAAAGAACAGTATCCGGATCATGCAGATATGAATGAATTCTCGGGACCGGCGATCATCAACAAGATCTATGAGCTGACAGAGGGCAATGCAACAATTACAACTGATGTAGGACAGCATCAGATGTGGGCAGCCCAGTATTATAAATTCAAAGAGCCAAGACAGCTTCTGACATCCGGCGGACTCGGAACAATGGGCTACGGCGTTGGTGCCTGTATCGGTGCCAAGTACGGACGTCCGGACCGTGTGGCAATCAACATTGCGGGAGACGGATGTTTCCGTATGAATATGAACGAGATCGCTACGGCAAGCCGTTATAATGTGCCGATCATCCAGGTTGTAATCAACAACCATGTGCTTGGTATGGTGCGTCAGTGGCAGACATTGTTCTACGATAAGCGTTATTCGAATACAATCTTAGATGATTCGGTTGACTTCGTGAAGGTAGCGGATGCACTTGGAGCGACTGGTTTTAGAGCTACAAATCTTCAGGAGTTTGAGGATGCCATGAAGCAGGCAATCGAATTAAATAAGCCGGTTGTGATTGATTGTATCATCGGTAAGGATGATAAGGTATGGCCAATGGTTGCTGCAGGAGCAGCTTTGGAAACCTGTTTTGACCAGCAGGATTTAGATAATAAGTAGGAGGAAGAGGAAAAATGGCAAGAGTATTTAACTTTTCAGCAGGTCCTTCCGTATTACCGGAAGTAGTGTTGAAGCAGGCAGCAGATGAGATGCTGGATTACAAAGGTTCCGGCATGAGCGTAATGGAGATGAGTCATCGCTCGAAAGTGTATGATAACATCATCAAAGAAGCAGAAAAAGACCTTCGTGATCTGATGGATATTCCGGATAATTACAAGGTATTGTTCCTGCAGGGCGGCGCATCACAGCAGTTTGCAGCAATTCCTATGAACCTGATGAAAAACGGTGTCGCTGACTATATTATTACCGGTCAGTGGGCAAAGAAGGCAAGCGAAGAAGCAAAAAAGTACGGAAAGGTAAATATTGTTGCATCGTCAGCTGACAAGACCTTCAGCTATATTCCGGATTGCTCTGACCTTCCGATTTCTGAGGATGCAGATTATGTGTATATCTGCCATAACAATACAATTTACGGAACTACTTACAAGAAGCTTCCAAACACAAAGGGCAAGATCCTTGTTGCTGATATGTCTTCCGATATTCTGTCACAGCCAGTCAATGTGTCTGACTATGGACTGATCTACTTTGGAGTACAGAAGAACGTAGGACCGGCTGGTGTCGTTGTTGTAATCATCCGTGAGGATCTGATCCGTGATGATGTTCCAACTTACTGCCCGACCATGCTTAAGTACAAGACACAGGCAGATAACGACAGCTTATACAACACACCTCCATGCTACGGTATTTACATCTGTGGTCTGGTGTTCAAGTGGGTAAAAGAAATGGGTGGACTTTCCGCTATGAAGATTCACAACGAGAAGAAGGCAGCTATCCTGTATGATTTCCTGGATTCTTCTAAGATGTTCCGCGGAACTGTTGTGAAGGAAGATCGTTCCCTGATGAATGTTCCGTTCGTAACTGGCGACGAAGAACTTGATGCCAAGTTCGTAAAGGAAGCAACAGCCGCAGGTTTTGTAAATCTGAAGGGACACAGAACAGTCGGTGGTATGCGTGCAAGTATCTACAACGCAATGCCAATCGAGGGTGTTGAGAAGTTAGTTGCATTCATGAAGGACTTCGAGGAGAAGAACTCATAATAAGGGAGAGAAGAAAATGGCTAAGATTAATTGCTTGAATCCGATCGCAGCCTGTGGTATGGATTTGTTCAATGATACATATGAAGTAGTAGATGATTTTGCAGCAGCAGACGCGGTACTTGTCAGAAGTGCAGCGATGCATGATTTAGAGCTTTCCGATAATCTGCTTGCAATTGCACGTGCAGGTGCAGGTGTCAACAACATCCCGCTTGACAAGTGCGCAGATAAGGGAATCGTTGTATTCAACACACCGGGCGCCAATGCAAACGGTGTAAAGGAACTTGTGATCGCAGGACTTTTGCTCGCATCCAGAGATCTGATGGGTGGTTATAACTGGGTAAAGGAGAATGCATCGGATGAGAATATTGCTAAGACAGTCGAGAAGCAGAAGAAACACTATGCCGGCTGTGAGATCATGGGTAAGAAGCTCGGAGTTATCGGTCTTGGTGCGATCGGTGCCAAGGTCGCAAACATTGCTTTCCGACTTGGTATGGAAGTATATGGCTATGATCCATATGTCTCTGTCGATGCAGCATGGAGACTTTCAAGCCATGTAAAACACATCAAGAATGTTGAAGATATTTACAAAGAGTGTGATTACATTACTGTACATGTACCGGCCCTTGATTCTACGAAGGGCATGATCAATAAGGATGCATTTGCCATGATGAAGGATGGCGTGAAGGTCCTGAACTTTGCAAGAGATATTCTTGTAAATGACGACGACATGATTGAGGCACTTGCAAGCGGAAAGGTTGCAAAGTATGTAACAGATTTCCCAAATGCGAAGATTGCCGGAGTTGATAACGTAATTACATTGCCACACCTTGGCGCATCGACAGAGGAATCCGAAGACAACTGCGCAGTGATGGCAGTGAAGGAAATCGTGGATTTCGTTGAGAATGGTAACATCAAAAATTCCGTAAACTATCCGGCTTGCGATGCCGGCAAGTGTTCGGAAGCAGCAAGAGTTTGTGTATGTCACAAGAATATTCCGAATATGATCACGCAGTTTACTGGTGCATTTGCTTCCAAGGGTATCAATGTGTCTGACATGGTAAGCAAGTCGAAAGGTGATTATGCTTACTCGGTATTTGATATTTCTGAGAAGGCAGATGAAGATACTGTAAAGTCTATTTCAAGTATCGATGGCGTATTGAAAGTACGTGTAATTCAGTAAACAGGAGTTGGAGGATAATAAAATGAGTGATAAGTTAAAGGTAGGTATTCTTGGCGCAACCGGTATGGTTGGACAGAGATTTATTTCACTTCTTGAGAACCATCCATGGTTTGAGGTTGTGACAGTTGCAGCCAGCCCACGTAGTGCAGGCAAGACTTACGAAGAGGCAGTTGGTGATCGTTGGAAGATGGATACACCGATGCCGGAAGCTGTTAAGAAGCTGATCGTACACAATGTAAACGAAGTAGAAGAGGTTGCTTCTACCGTTGATTTCGTATTCAGTGCGGTTGATATGTCCAAGGACGAGATCAAGGCAATCGAGGATGCATATGCGAAGACAGAGACACCGGTTGTCTCAAACAACAGCGCTCACCGCTGGACTCCGGACGTACCGATGGTAGTTCCTGAAATCAACCCGGAGCATATGAAGGTCATCGAGTTCCAGAAGAAACGTCTTGGTACAACCAGAGGTTTCGTAGCAGTAAAGCCGAACTGCTCCATCCAGTCTTACGCACCGGTGCTTACCGCATGGAAGGAATTTGAACCATATGAGGTTGTTGCAACAACCTATCAGGCAATCTCCGGAGCAGGAAAGACATTCAAGGACTGGCCGGAAATGGTTGGAAATATTATTCCATTTATCGGTGGCGAGGAAGAAAAATCTGAGAAAGAACCACTTCGCATCTGGGGACATATTGATGAGGAGAAGGGTGAAATCGTTCCTGCGACAAGCCCGATCATCACATGCCAGTGTATCCGTGTACCGGTATTGAACGGACATACAGCAGCCGTATTTGTAAAGTTCAAGAAGAACCCAACGAAGGAACAGCTGATCGAGAAGCTGGAGTCTTACAAGGGCGTTCCGCAGGAACTTGGACTTCCGAGTGCTCCGAAGCAGTTCATCCGTTATATGGAAGAGGATAACCGTCCACAGGTTACTCTGGATGTAGATTATGAGAATGGCATGGGTATTTCTGTTGGACGTATCCGTGAGGATTCTGTTTATGACTGGAAGTTTGTCGGACTTTCCCACAACACGGTTCGGGGCGCCGCAGGTGGTGCTGTGTTATGTGCAGAGCTTCTCAAGGCACAGGGATATATCACAAAGAAATAATTTATGCGATTGCGTAAGAAGTAAATAAAATTAATAAAAAGAACAAACAGACATTTTTCATGGCGAAACGGAATGGAAATGCTTGTTTGTTCTTTTCTTTTGTGGTAATATTGAAATAATTAGGTTCTTATTGTATGCATGGCATACAGAGTAGAACATATAGAGAATTTTAATGTACATATATAGGAGGCATCAACCATGAAGAAATTGATTTTAGTAACTTCACCACCTGCTTGCGGCAAGACATTTATTTCACGTAAGCTAGCAAAAGCACTTCCAAACTGCGTATATCTCGACAAGGATACATTAATTGTATTGTCTAAGCAGATTTTCAAGGTTGCTGGAGAAGAGTACAACCGTTCATCTGATTTCTTCCAGAGAGAGATTCGTGATTACGAGTATTATGCTGTTCTTGATTTTGCATTTGAAGCATTGGAGTACAATGATACTGTTTTAATTAATGCACCGTTTACAGACGAGATTCGTGATAACGAATATCTTGACAATCTTCGTGCAAAGTTAAAGGAAAAAGATGCAGAATTATTCGTAGTATGGGTACATACAGATGTGGAAGTATGCCATGAGCGTATGATTAAGCGTGCGTCTGACCGTGATGCATGGAAGCTTGCTCATTGGGATGAATATATCGCAACACAGAACTTTAAACAGCCGGATAATATTCCTGAGTTGTTTGTGTTCAACAATTCTTCCGAGGAAGATTACAAGAAGTCTATCGATGCAGCAGTGAAGGCAATCCGCGGATAAAACTGTCCGTGGGAGGCAGAGGCGATACTTAGAGGAGAAGATACATGGCAATTATTAAACCTTTTAAAGCGTATAGACCGAGAAAAGAAATTGTCAGTGAAGTTGCAGCGTTGCCATATGATGTATATAACCGGGAAGAAGCAAAAAAAGCAGTGGAGGAAAAACCTTTATCATTCCTGCGTATTGACCGTGCGGAGACAGCGTTTGATGACAGTGTGGATATTTATGCACCGTGCGTATATGAGAAAGCAAAGCAATTGCTGGATAGCATGATTGAGCGTGGTGATTACGTGGAAGATACGGTCCCGATGTATTATTTATATGAGTTGGTGATGGATGGAAGAGCACAGACCGGAATTGTGGCATGTGCGTCCATCGAGGATTATGAATCCGGGGTTATCATGAAACATGAGAATACACGGGAAGATAAGGAAATTGATCGTATCACACATGTGGATACATGCAATGCGCAGACGGGTCCGATTTTTCTTGCATACCGTGCACAGACGGTGATTGATGCAATTGTGGAAAAGATCAAGGCTCGTCCGGCAGAGAATGATTTTGTCTCTGAGGATGGAATCACACATCGCGTGTGGCTGGTGACAGACGCAGCAGATATCGTGGCAATTGAGCATGCATTTTCTGAGATGTCACAGATTTATATTGCGGATGGACATCACAGGGCGGCATCGGCGGTAAAGGTTGGAATCAAGCGCAGAAATGCAAATCCAAATCATACCGGAGAGGAAGAATACAATTTTTTCCTGTCGGTTCTGTTTCCACATGACCAGTTGAAGATTTTGCCATATAACCGTGTCGTACGCGACTTAAACGGCTATACAGCAGAGACATTTATGGAGAAAATCAAGGCAGATTTTGAGGTGGAGCCGGTTGCTGATGCGTATCAGCCAGAGGAAAAAGCAACATTTGGCATGTATCTCGATGGTGCATGGTATAAATTACGTGCCAAGTCACACATACTATCCGAAGATCCGGTCGATGGTCTGGATGTCTCAATCTTACAGGATTATCTGCTGGCGCCGGTGCTAGGAATCGAAGATCCGAGAACAGATAAAAGAATCGATTTTATCGGAGGAATCCGCGGCCTTGCAGAGTTGGAACGACGCGCAAACAGCGATATGAAACTGGCATTTTCGATGTATCCGACATCCATCGAAGAGCTTTTTGCAGTAGCTGATGCGAAGCGGTTGATGCCGCCGAAGTCAACATGGTTTGAACCAAAGCTAAGAAGTGGAATCTTCATTCATAAATTGTAGAGAGGAGACACATTTGACATGTCCAAAAGAAAGGCAGTTTTTGCTATAAACTGGATGGAAGTCGATGCTTTGGTCCAGGGTATTCACAACAACCCACATCATATTCTTGGTATGCATGAGTGTATTGATGATTTGTATATCAATGCATATCTGCCGGGTGCAAAGGTTGTAAATGCCATTGAAGTGTCCACAAGAAAGAAGTACACACTTGTATCGGAGCGTGTGCCGGGATTTTTCTCTGTGGTAATTAAAGATAAGAAACCGTTTGAATATAAATTAAACGTCCGGTTTGACAACGGTGACGAAGTGACATACTTTGATCCGTATGTGTTTGAACCGGTGATTGATCCGATTGATATCAGTTTGTTCAACGAGGGAAAACATTACAGCATCTATGAAAAGATGGGTGCACATCCAATGACCGTCGATGGCGTGGAAGGTGTGCTCTTTGCTGTATGGGCACCGAACGCAGACCGTGTATCGGTGGTTGGTAATTTCAACAACTGGGATGGCAGACGACATCCGATGCGGAAACTGGATTATTCCGGTATTTATGAGTTGTTTATCCCGGGTAAGCTCGTTGGTGAGATCTACAAGTATGAGATTAAGGCAAAGTCCGGACAGGTATTCATGAAGAGTGATCCGTATGCGTTCAGCAACGAGGTCCGTCCGGCAAATGCATCCCGTATCGTGGATATTTCCTATAAGTGGAAAGATACCGCATGGATGGAGAAGCGGGAGACGAAAGATACAGACGCACAGCCGATGGCAATCTATGAGATGCATCTTGGCTCCTGGAAGCGCCCGACCGATGGCAGAGAGTTTTATAATTACCGCGATATTGCAAGCCTGCTTGCAGATTATCTGTTGATGATGAATTATAATTATGTTGAGCTGATGCCAATCATGGAGCATCCGTATGATCCGTCCTGGGGATATCAGGTAACCGGATATTATGCACCGACATCCCGTTATGGTTCGCCGGCAGACTTCATGTATTTTGTGGATTATCTGCACAGCAAGGGAATCGGCGTGATTTTAGACTGGGTACCGGCACATTTCCCGAAGGACGAGCATGGACTTGGCAGATTTGACGGTACAGCACTGTATGAGCATGAGGACCCACGGCGTGGCGAACACCCACACTGGGGTACGTATATATACAATTACGGACGCAATGAAGTTCGGAATTTCTTAGTTGCAAATGCACTTTACTGGGCTGAAAAATATCATATCGATGGTATCCGCATTGACGCGGTCGCATCGATGCTGTATCTCGATTATGGACGCGGCGATGGTGAGTGGCTGCCGAACATCTATGGAGGTAATGAGAATCTCGAAGCAATTGATTTCATTAAGGAAGTCAATAGTAAGATGCATGAGCTGCACAAGGGTGTTATCATGATTGCGGAGGAGTCAACGGCATGGCCGATGATGACGCATCCGGTTGAGGCTGGCGGACTTGGATTTGATTACAAGTGGAATATGGGCTGGATGAATGATTTCCTGAACTATATGAAGCTTGATCCGTTGTACCGCAAATATCATCACAACGATTTGACGTTCAGTATGGTATATGCATACAGTGAGAAATTTATTCTCGTACTTTCCCATGACGAGGTTGTTCATGAGAAAGGATCTATGATTGCGAAGATGCCGGGAGGATACGAAGATAAATTCTCGAATCTGCGTGTAGCATATGGGTATATGATGACACATCCGGGTAAGAAGCTTCTGTTTATGGGACAGGAGATTGCACAGTTTGCAGAGTTCAACGAGAATGCAGAAGTAGACTGGTCACTGTTCGAGTTTGATGCACATGTATTTATGCAGGGGTATGTCAAGGAATTAAATGAGCTTTATAAGACAGAACCGGCACTGTATGAACTCGATTCTTCTCCGGAAGGATTCACATGGATCAACTGTAATAGTGCAAATACAAGCCTTCTTTCTTATGTTAGAAAAGGTAAGAAGGAGAGCGATACGCTTTTGATCATCTGTAACTTCACACCGATGGAACACAAGGCATATAAGCTTGCTACTCCATCCGGCGGAAGATGGCAGGAGATTTTCTCCAGCGATAACAGCCGTTATGGTGGCGAGGGCAGAAATAACAAGACAGTGAAACAGGCGAAGAAAGCAGAGTGTGACGGACAGGAACATTATATATCCGTTACCGTACCACCCCTTTCTATCAGCGTATTTAAAAAGAAAATCGGCAAATAATTAAGATGAAACAGGCTGTCCTTCGTGAGAAGGGCAGCTTGTGAAGTTTTCGGGATAAATGAATATTTACTTATATGAACAAAAATGAAACATAAAAGGAGGGTCTTGTTTGGAAGACATCAAGGAGATTGAACCGTCTAAGCTTGAAGAATATCTCAATAAGCTTGGAGACTGGGCATTAAACAAAGGGTTTCAGCTATTGCTTGCAATCCTGTGCATGTATATTGGGATGAAGCTGTCGAAGCTGATCGTGAAGATGATACGCAAATCCTTCAAAAAATCAAGCATGGAGGAAAGTGTTGCATCATTTCTGCTGTCACTGATTAAATTCACATTTTATGCCATTGTATTTATTACGGCTGCGTCTATTGTCGGATTCCAGGTAACATCGTTAGTCACGATTCTTGGTACCGCCAGTCTGGCAATCGGTCTTGCACTGCAGGGCAGTCTGGCAAACTTCGCAGGTGGCGTCCTGATACTTATATTGAAACCGTTTCGAGTCGGCGATTACATCATCGAGAATGACAAGCAGTGTGAAGGTATGGTTGTGTCAATTGACATCTTCTATACGAAGCTGCAGACGTATGACAACCGGATTGTTGTGATTCCGAACGGAAATATTACGTCTCATTCGATTGTCAATGTGACAGCGGCAGGAACAAGAAAACTGGATATCGCGGTCGGCGTAGCCTATAATTCGGATTTGAAGAAAGTAAAGGATACATTGTATCAGGTTGTGACGGAAAACCAGTATTATGATAAGACGAAGGAAGTTGATGTGTTTGTGGATTCCTTCGGAGATAGTAGTATCAAGATGGGTGTCCGTTGTATGGTAGCGACAGAAAATTATTGGAAGGCAAAATGGGAGATCCAGGAAGCCATTAAGTATGCATTTGATGCGCAGGGTATTGAGATTCCGTTTGACCAGATGGAAGTGACCTTGAAGAATAAGGATGTATAGCATATGGAAAAAATAATGGAAATGTGCTATTATATAAAGTTGACAAAAAAGAAATGTTTTTTAGGAGGCAATAGAGATGACAAAGATTGATATTCTTTCAGGATTTTTAGGTGCAGGTAAGACAACATTGATTAAGAAGCTGATTGCTGAGGCATATCAGGGCGAGAAGCTTGTATTGATTGAAAATGAGTTTGGTGAGATTGGTATTGATGGTGGATTCATGAAGGATGCAGGTGTGGAAGTCACAGAGATGAATTCCGGATGTATCTGCTGTTCCCTTGTCGGAGATTTTGGTACAGCGTTGAAGAAGGTAATCGTGGATTATGCACCGGACCGTGTAATTATTGAGCCATCCGGCGTTGGCAAGCTGTCAGATGTTATGAAGGCAGTTGAAGATGCAAAGCAGGATGCCGATGTTGTGATTAACAGTGCAACAACCGTTGTTGATGTGGCAAAGTGCAAGATGTATATGAAGAACTTCGGGGAGTTCTTTAACAATCAGGTGGAAAGTGCAGGGACCATCGTTCTTTCCCGTACACAGAATGTACCGGAGAAGAAGGTAAGCGATACCGTTGCCATGCTGCGTGAGCATAACAAGGATGCAGCCATCATCACAACTCCTTGGGATGACATCGACGGTAAGGTAATCTTAGATGCTATGGAGCATGCAAATACACTGGATAAGCTGATCAAAGAGGCAGTGGAGATTGCAAGAAAGCACGAGGAAGAGCATCATCACCATCATCATGACCACGATCACGAGCACGACCATGAGGAACATGAGCATCATCATGATCATGAGCACGACCATGAGGAGCATGAACACCATCATGAGCACGACCATGAGCATGAGGAGCACGAGCATCATCACGATCACGACCATCACGAGCATGGACCTGGTTGTACATGCGGATGCCACGATCATGACCACCATCATGATCATCATGCAGACGAGGTATTTACAAGCTGGGGTAAGGAGACTGCCAAGAAGTTTGCAGATGCCGATATGGAACAGATCCTGAAGACATTGGCTGACAATGCAGAGGAATATGGAATTATCCTCCGTGCAAAAGGAATCGTTCCGAATACAGATGGCGAGTGGATTCATTTTGATCTGACACCGGGCGAATATGAGATTCGTAAGGGCGCAGCCGATTATACAGGAAAGCTTTGCGTGATCGGAAGCAATCTGAAGGAAGACAAGCTGGCAGAGTTGTTCGGGGTTGCATAAACCAAAGCAACGGGTAGAAAATAATAGGCGGTTGAGAAGTGGTACGATCCGGTATGTGGGATCTGCCTCGCTTCCCGGCTGAAGGACAGATAGAGAAGAAAGGAAATAGAGTATGGGACCAACAAAGGAAGTAGAAGAGATTCCGGTATATATGTTCATGGGCTTTCTGGAGAGCGGAAAGACAACCTTTGCGAACGAAACTCTGATTGACCGTGGATTTACAGAAGGCGAACCGACCCTTCTGCTTGTCTGCGAAGAGGGAATTGAGGAGTATGACGAGGAGTATCTGAAAAGCCAGAATATTTTCGTGGAGTATCTGGAGGAATCCAATCTGAATACGGAATATCTGCTTGATCTGCAGGATAAGTATAAGCCGACCCGCGTGATGATCGAGTATAACGGTACATGGAAGATGGATAAGCTTTTTTCCATCCGCGTGCCAAAGGGCTGGACGATTGTACAGGTAATCACATTTGTCGATGCATCCACCTTTGATGTATATGTAGCAAATATGAAGGCAATGATGATGGAGCAGTTATCAAGCGCAGATATGATTATCTTCAACCGCTGCGATGAGAATACAAGGCGTGCGGAGTACCGCCGGAGTATCCGCGCGGTAAATCGTCGTGCACAGGTTATCTTCGAGAACAAGGATGGAGCTGCCGATGTCGGTGATGAGGAGTTGGATCTGCCATATGAGATTGATAAGCCAAGCATTACGCTTGAAGATGAAGATTACGGTATCTTCTATATTGATGCCTGCGACAATCCGGACAAATACGTCGGAAAGCAGATCACATTCAAGGCGATGGTACACAAGCCAAAGAGCTACAAGGCAAATGAATTCGTGCCGGGACGTTTTGCAATGACCTGCTGTGCTGAAGATGTTGCATTTATTGGTTTTAAGTGCTATTCCGATCTGACAAAGCATCTGAAGGACAGACAGTGGGTAACGGTTACGGGAACGATTGATAAAGAATTCTATCCGGAGTTTGAGGGTGAAGGACCTGTGATCCGCGCCACCAAGATCGAACCAGCCAAGCCAGCCGAAGAAGAACTTGTATATTTCAACTAATTAAGGAAAATTAGAACAAGAGGTTCGAAGAAAGAAAATAGAACAAATGAGAAATATCAGGAACATCCAATGACATATATTTCAATATTGCTTCATGATTATATACGATATGTTTGGAGCTTAGAAGTTCTTGATGCTCTGTCGAACATAAGCCATGTTTGAACACGATGTTCAAACAAGCCGCCACTGAGCCATGGATGGCGAATTGGCGGTGGTGGCGTATGATACAGATACGTAAATCAGAGCATATAGAACTTCTTAGCTTCAATACATTGTATATAACATGAAGCAATATTGAAATATATGTCGGGTATGTGCTGTATATTTCTCATTTGAGTAAAAAAGAAAGGAGGAACCGCGATGGTTCTATCATGTGAAGATGTATCCCTTGGATACGAAGGAAAACCGGTGGTTGAACATCTGAATTTCCGTATCGAGCAAGGAGATTATCTCTGCATCCTTGGAGAGAACGGTTCCGGAAAAAGTACTCTGATGAAAGCAATTCTGGGACTGAAAAATCCGATGCAGGGAAAGCTTGTCAGGGGTGAAGATTTGAAAGCTAATGAAATCGGATATCTGCCACAGCAGACTGTGACGCAACGCGATTTCCCTGCATCTGTGCAGGAAATTGTGTTGTCGGGTTTTTTGTCGAAGCGTGGCATGCGTCCGTTCTATAACAAAGAAGAACGCAAAATCGCACAGAAGAATATGGAGCGGCTGGAGATTCAGCCGTTTATGAAGAAGTGCTACCGTGACCTGTCCGGTGGACAGCAGCAGCGCGTATTGCTTGCACGTGCACTCTGTGCGACATCGAAGCTTCTGCTTCTTGATGAACCGGTGGCAGGATTGGATCCGCGTGTGACCGCCGAGATGTATGAACTGATTCAGAGGCTGAACCGGGAAGGAATCACGATAATAATGGTATCGCACGATACACAGGCAGCCGCACAATATGCGAATAAGGTGCTTCATGTGAGTGATACACCGGAGTTTTTTGATTCCAAGGAAGCGTATCTAAAAAGTGCAATTGGCAGACAGTATGCGGATTACGCAGTAACAAGAGAACAAGAAGGAGTATAGATATGTGGAATACATTAGTTGAATACCTGCAATATCCATTTGTCCAACGAATCTTAGCTGCCGGTGTGCTGGTTGCTTTTTGCGCATCTATGCTTGGTGTGACACTTGTGTTAAAGCGGTTTTCTTATATTGGAGACGGATTGTCACATGTGGCATTTGCGGCAATGGCGATTGCAATGGTGCTGCGGATGACAAACAATACACTGATTATATTGCCAATCACGGTCGTGGCGGCAATATTGATGTTAAAGACCGGGCAGAATGCAAAAATAAACGGTGATGCTGTGATTGCGATGCTTTCTGTCGGATCACTCGCGTTTGGATATCTGATCATGAACGTATCCGGGACATCCCAAAATGTATCCGGAGATGTATGCTCGACACTCTTTGGGGCAGCGTCGATACTTACATTATCGAATACGGATGTTTGGATCTGCCTGATTATGTCGCTGTTGGTGCTTGTGTTCTACATTTTGTATTATCACAAGATTTTCTCGGTGACTTTCGATGAGAATTTTGCGCGCGCAACCGGTATTCATACCGGCGCCTATAATGTGTTGATGGCGGTTGTCACAGCTGTAGTGATCGTAGTTGCGATGAACATCGTCGGATCCCTTCTTGTATCGGCGTTGATTATATTCCCGGCACTGTCTGCGATGCGTGTATTTAAGAATTATAAGAGTGTATTTATCTGTTCCGCCGTATATGGCGTTGTATCCTCATGCGCGGGAATTCTGATTTCCATTGCGGCATCGACACCGGTCAGTGCAACGATTGTAGCGATTGATATTGTGTTATTTGTGATTTTCAGTATCATCGGAATTGCGTTGCACAGAGAGTAGAGGTGACGATGTTGAAACACAGATATTTAAAATCAATCGGGATTGCCCTCATACTTTGCCTGACTTTGCTTTCCGGGTGTGCCAAGCCGGTGACAACGGAGGAGGGGGCCGAAAACGTGATTTTATGTACGACCTTTGCGGCATATGACTGGGTGCGGGAAATCCTTGGTGATACAGATGCATTTACATGCCGGATGCTGGTCGATAACGGTGTGGATTTACACAGTTATCAGCCGAGCGCACAGGATATCATGAAGATTGCGGATTGCCGGATGTTAGTCTATGTCGGCGGCGAGAGCGATACATGGGTGAGTGATGCGCTGGAGGAGTCCGGAAATGAAGATATCATTGCCATCAGTCTGTTAGATCTGGTTGGTGACCGTGCGTTAAATGAAGTAGAGTTAGAGGGTGTAGAAGAACACCATCATCACGATCATGGCGATGAAGACCATGATCATGATGACCACGGACATGAAGCAGAAACTATAGAGCATGCAGCAGAGAGTACAGATGGACAGAACATGGCAGAGGAAGACCATGGCAACCATTACGATGAGCATGTGTGGCTATCGTTGAAAAATGCGATTGTCTGTACAGAGACGTTGGCAGATACTATTACGAAACTGGATGTTGATAATTCAAAACAATATGCTGCAAATGCAAAAGCTTATACTGCAAAGCTCGAAGCGTTGGATGCAGACTATCAGACAATGCGGGATGCAGCCACACAGACGACAATTCTGGTCGGAGACCGTTTCCCGTTTCTGTATCTGGCAGAAGATTATGATATACATTATTTTGCAGCATATTCCGGTTGTTCTGCCGATGCCGAGGCAAGTGTGCATACTGTCACATATCTGGCAGAAAAATTGCGGGAATACAAATTGCCTGCCATCTATGTGGTGGACAATGGCACAGACAGTCTTGCCAATACGATTGCAGAGTCGGCGGATATGACGCCGGAGCTCCTGCATCTTTCGTCTATGCAGTCAGTAACAAAGGAAGACATACAAAAGGGATGCACATACCTATCTTATATGGAAGAAAATCTGCAGATGCTAAAGGACGGTCTGCAGGCGCCATAGATGAATTCACATTTTCTTGACATTTTCTTCAAAATTTAACCATAGCTTGGGGTTATGATTAAACCATAACAAAGATAAGTAACAAAACTTATATCGAATGGAGGAATTGATATGATGGATGAATTTGGAAATAACAGAGGAAATGAACATGCGGATGCACGGACTCCGGAAGAAACTGTACAGGAGAACGGAGATGGGAATACAGATAACTTAAAACGCAGTGAACAACACGCAGACGATTATACACATGCACAGCAGTATGGTAACACATATTACAGCGATATGCGTACACAGGAATACATGCAGGCGATGGCAGAACGCGCCCAGCAGATGAGCCAGGGTACAGAACACTACTACAATAATAATTACCAGCCTAATCAGAATGCATATGGATATGGACAGAATAATTATTATGGAAATGCATATCAAAATGCGAATCCGGAACAGCAAAAGATAAAGGTGAAGAAAGCAAAGAAGCAGAGAGTCAAAAAGACGAAGACACCTCACAACAAGCATACATTCTGGAAGAAGGGCGTGGCAGTTGTCGCAAGTGCAGTCGTCTTCGGCGGCGTAGCCGGTGGCGCATTCTATGGGATTGCAGGACAACAGATCAAGAAGCTGGATGCACTTACTAACACGACAACAGAAGTCGCTTCAACCACATCCGCACCGACAACAGAGTCTCTGAGCCTGACATCGACAGCTTCCGTTGGAAATGGTATGGATGTCTCCACAATCGCTGAAAATGTTATGCCGAGCGTTGTTGCAATTAATATTTCGGCAATTGTAGAGCAGCAGGGTATGTTTGGCTATACACAGCAGTATGAGGCGGAAGGCTCCGGTTCCGGTATTATCATCGGAGAGAATGACAGTGAGCTTTTGATGGTAACAAACAACCATGTTGTCAGTGATGCTACAACCGTAAATGTAACGTTTGCAGATGGTGAGAGCTACGAGGCACAGGTAAAGAGTACCGATAGCGACACGGATCTTGCAATCGTTGTTGTAAAACTCAGTGATATAAAGGAATCCACGATGAATCAGATAAAAATTGCTACCATCGGTGATTCAGATTCATTGAAGGTGGGCGAGCAGGTTGTAGCTATCGGTAATGCACTTGGCTATGGACAGTCCGTTACAACCGGTATTGTCAGCGCAAAGGATCGTACAAACAGCACGAATACAACACCGCTGATTCAGACCGATGCAGCCATTAACCCGGGTAACAGTGGCGGCGCACTTCTGAATATGAAGGGCGAAGTCATTGGAATTAACTCTTCGAAGTATTCTGATACAACCGTTGAAGGCATGGGATATGCAATTCCGATTACGGCCGTACAAGATCGTCTGGATGATCTGATGAATCGTCAGACACGTGAGAAGGTTTCCGAGGAAGAGAAGGGCTATCTCGGTATCTCATGCCAGACAGTATCTTCGGATGTATCTGAAGCATACGGAATACCGGCAGGCGTGCTTGTCGCTGAAGTACAGAGCGGCAGTGCTGCAGAGAAAGCCGGAATTAAGAAGAATTACGTAATTACAAAGATCGATGGACAGTCTATCAGCAGCGCAGAGGAACTTACAGAAAAACTCAATTATTATAAATCCGGTGAGACAGTTCCGGTTACGTATGAGTATATGAAGAATAATGAATATACAGAGAAGACAGTGGATGTCACTTTGATGGATAATCCAAACAATAAATAAATCATTCGTGATTTTACTTCCCAAAGAGTGCGGTTTTCCGCACTCTTTTATTATGGAAGAAAATACACAATTTTTTCACAAAAATATGATATTTTTCCTTGACAATTACTATATGTAGTGGTAGTCTACCAATAAGGTTAGCACTCGATAGAAATGAGTGCTAATAAATAAACAAGTTTTCAAAGAGGTGATAAGATGGAATTAGATGAGCGTAAGGTGAAAATCCTGAAAGCCATTATTTCCAATTACCTGGAGACTGGGGAACCGGTAGGTTCCAGAACAATCTCAAAGTACACCGATCTGAATTTAAGTTCCGCAACAATCCGGAACGAGATGGCAGATCTGGAGGAAATGGGATACATTATTCAGCCGCATACATCGGCAGGACGAATCCCGACAGATGCCGGATATCGGTTCTATGTTGATCAGCTGATGGATGAGAAGGAAGAATTTGCAGAGGTTGCAAAGCAGGAGCGTGACACACTGTTAGAGCGGGTGGACCGCATGGAGGTGCTCTTGAAGCAGGTTGCGAAGGTACTGGCGTACAATACCAATTATGCAACGATGGTTACGGCACCGAATTACGAGAAGACAGTCAAGTTTATCCAGCTTTCTCTTGTAGATGATAAGACACTTCTGGCAGTCATTGTGGTTGAGGGTAACATTATTAAGAATCAGATGATTCACATCAATGTAGACCTTGATAATGAAGATGTTCTGAAATTTAATATCTTATTGAATACCTTCTTACAAGGTGCAAGCTTAGAGGACATCAATCTGGAGATGATCCAGGCGATGAAGAAGCAGTCCGGAGGGTACGGTGAGATATTAGACCAGATCTTCCAGGGGATTGTGGAAGCAATACATGAGGCACAGGAACTTGAGGTTTATACCAGCGGTGCAACGAATATTCTGAAGTATCCGGAGCTTGGAGATATATCCAAGACGAGTGAATTGCTTGAGAAACTCGAGGATAAGAACGAAGTATCCCATTTGCTGGAAGAGACAACCGGAAAGACGAACGAATCCGGAATTCAGGTATATATTGGAGATGAGACACCAAGCCTGAAAGATTGCTCTCTTGTTACAGCGACCTACCAGATGCCGGAAGGCGCAAAGGGAACAATTGGAATATTGGGACCGAAGAGAATGGATTATAAGAAGGTTGTCAGTACACTGAAGAATCTGACAATCGAACTCGATGAGATATTCAAGAAAGGCGAAGGGGTGAATGAGAATGGCCAATAAGACAAATGTAAATGCAAATAAAGAAGCGGAGACAGTCGAAGAAGTTAAGGCTGTGGATGATGCTCCGGTAACAGAAGGAACCGACGTGCAGGTGAACGAGGAAGAAACTGTTCCGGCAGACAATAAGGAAGAAGCGGAGGCAGCAAAGCCAAAGCCGGTTTCAAAAGGAAACCGCAGAGGCAGCAAGGCTCTTCAGCTCGAGCTGGAGAAGGCAAAGGAGCTGGCAGCCGGCAACGAAGAGAAATATAAGCGCCTGCTGGCAGAGTTCGAGAACATGCGTCAGCGAAACGAGAAGGAATCCAAAAAAATGTACGACATCGGAGCAAAGGAAGTTTTAGAGAAGTTGCTTCCGGTTGTAGATAATTTGGAACGTGCCCTTTCTAGTATTCCGGAAGAGGATATGGACCGGGCATTTGAACAGGGCGTCGATAAGATCTATCGGCAGCTCATGGTATCACTTGAGAGTCTTGGCGTAAAGCCGATGGATGCAGAAGGTAAAACATTTGATCCGGATTACCACAATGCGGTAACACATGTGGAGGATGAGAATTTCGGAGAGAACGTTGTAGCCGAAGAGATGCAGAAGGGCTATATGTACAAAGATCAGGTGTTGCGATACAGCATGGTAAAGGTTGCAAATTAACCTTTTACAATAAATCAATTAGTATATTTTAAAAGATAATAATTAGGAGGAAAAATATTATGGGTAAGATTATTGGTATTGACTTAGGTACAACAAATTCATGTGTAGCAGTTATGGAAGGTGGTAAGCCGGTTGTTATCACAAATGCAGAAGGCTCAAGAACAACACCATCTGTTGTTGCATTTACAAAGACCGGAGAGCGTGTCGTTGGTGATGCAGCAAAGCGTCAGGCAGTTACAAACGCAGATAAGACAATCGCTTCCATCAAGAGACATATGGGCAGCGATTACAAGGTAGACATCGATGGTAAGAAGTATTCTCCACAGGAGATTTCAGCTATGATCCTTTCTAAGCTGAAGAGAGATGCCGAGAGTTATATCGGTGAGCCGGTTACAGAAGCAGTTATCACAGTTCCTGCATACTTCACAGATGCACAGAGACAGGCAACAAAGGATGCAGGTAAGATCGCAGGTCTTGATGTAAAGCGTATCATCAACGAGCCTACAGCAGCAGCTCTTTCTTATGGTCTGGATAACGAAGAAGAGCAGAAGATCATGGTATACGACCTTGGTGGTGGTACATTCGATGTATCTATCATTGAGATTGGTGACGGTGTCATCGAGGTTCTTGCGACAGCCGGTGATAACAAGCTTGGTGGTGATGATTTCGATAATGCAATTACACAGTATATGCTCGAAGAGTTCAAGAAGGCTGAGGGCGTAGACCTTTCAACAGATAAGATGGCTATGCAGAGATTGAAGGAAGCAGCAGAGAAGGCAAAGAAAGAGCTTTCATCCGCTACAACAACAAACATTAACCTTCCATTCATCACAGCTACTCAGGACGGTCCAAAGCACTTTGATATGGATCTGACACGTGCAAAGTTTGATGAACTGACAGCACATCTGGTAGATAAGACAAGAGTTCCTGTACAGACAGCATTGAAGGATGCAGATCTGACAGCAGCAGAGCTTGATAAGGTACTTCTGGTCGGTGGTTCTACACGTATCATCGCTGTTCAGGATATGGTTAAGAAGCTGACAGGCAAGGATCCATTCAAGGGTATCAACCCGGATGAGTGTGTTGCAATCGGTGCTTCTATTCAGGGTGGTAAGCTTGCAGGTGATGCAGGTGCCGGCGAAATCCTTCTGCTGGATGTTACACCACTTACACTTTCTATCGAGACAATGGGTGGTATCGCTACACACCTGATCGAGAGAAACACAACGATTCCTACAAACAAGAGCCAGATTTTCTCAACAGCCCAGGATAATCAGGATGCCGTTGATATCAACATCGTACAGGGTGAGCGTGAGTTCGCAAGAGATAACAAGAGTCTTGGACGTTTCAGACTGGATGGTATCGCTCCTGCAAGACGTGGTGTTCCACAGATCGAGGTTACATTCGATATCGATGCAAACGGTATTGTAAACGTATCTGCAAAGGATCTTGGAACAGGTCGTGAGCAGCATATCACAATCACATCCGGAACATCCCTTTCCGATGAGGATATCGATAGAGCAGTGAAGGAAGCTGCTGAGTACGAGGCACAGGATAAGAAGCGTAAGGAAGCAATCGAAGTACGTAACGATGCAGATGCTATGGTATTCCAGACAGAGAGAGCACTTTCCGATGTAGGAGATAAGCTTTCTGCAACAGATAAGACAAAGGTAGAGGCTGATCTGAAGGCTTTGAAGGATATCATCGAGAGCACAGATCCGGATGCCATGACAGACTACGATGTAGAGAAGATCAAGGCTGGTAAGGAAACATTGATGAACAGCGCACAGGAATTGTTCTCAAAGCTCTATGAGCAGAACGGTCCTGGTGCAAACGCTGGTACAGGCACAGGCACACCAGATTATTCAGACGATGTAGTGGATGGAGACTACAAGGAAGTCTAAGCGTTAAGACGGGGAGCAAGTTGATAAAAGCAGATTACGAATAATAAGGGTGAGTGCAGATGTCTGATAAAAGAGATTATTATGAAGTCCTCGGAGTCACGAAAGGTGTCTCCGAGGCGGATTTGAAAAAAGCTTACCGTAAGGTAGCGAAAAAATATCACCCGGACACAAACCCGGGAGACAAAGAAGCAGAAGAAAAGTTCAAAGAGGCTGCAGAGGCATATGCTGTACTGTCCGATCCTGAGAAGCGTGCAAAGTATGACCAGTATGGTCATGCTGCATTCGAGCAGGGCGGTGGTCCGGGCGGCTTCGGTGGATTTGACTTCTCAGATATGGGAGATATCTTCGGAGATATCTTCGGAGATATGTTCGGTGGCGGCAGCCGTCAGAGACAGTCCAATGGTCCGGTTAAGGGTGCGAATATTAAGACAACCGTACGTGTAAGTTTTACAGATGCTGTATTTGGTACACAGACAGAGCTGGAGCTTCCGTTGAAAGATGAGTGTACGGTCTGTCATGGTACAGGAGCGCAGCCGGGACATCAGCCGGAGACTTGTAGCAAATGTGCCGGAAAAGGTCAGGTTGTCTATACCCAGCAGTCATTGTTCGGTATGGCAAGAACTGTATCCGCATGTCCGGATTGTGGTGGATCAGGAAAGATTATCAAGTACAAGTGCAGCAATTGTGCAGGTTCTGGTTATGTAAAGAGTAAGAAGAAGATTCAGGTTGCCATTCCGGCAGGTATTGACAATGGTCAGAGTATCCGTATTCGTGCAAAGGGCGAGCCGGGTATCAACGGCGGTGAACGTGGTGACCTGCTTGTAACCGTGCTTGTTGATCGGGATCCTAGATTCCAGAGACAGGAGTATGATCTTTATTCTTCTGAGCCGATTACATTTACACAGGCAGCGCTTGGTGGCAAGATCACCGTTACAACAATTGACGGTCCTTATGAATTGGAGATTAAGCCGGGTACGCAGACAGATACAAAGGTAAAACTGAAGGGCAAGGGTGTTCCGACACTTCGTAACAAGACAGTACGTGGTGATCACTACATCACTCTGGTTGTTCAGGTACCGGATAAGCTGACAGAAGAACAGAAATCGATCTTGAACCAGTATGCCAATACAACGGTGAATGCACGTTCTTCTACGGATGCGGCATCTTCCGGTTCTTCGATTTTTGGTGATCATAAGAGAAAGAAAGGGTTCAAAAAAGGATTATAGGTAAGGTAAAATGATGTGGACAAAACTGACCATCGATACAACGGTGGAAGCTGTTGATCTCATCTCTGCATTTTTAGATGAAAAGGGTGTGGAAGGTGTGATGATAGAAGATCATGTGCCACTTACCGAGGAAGATAAGGCTGCTATGTATGTGGATATTCCGCTTGTTGATGGCGTGGATGATGGAACTGCAAAGGTTTCCTGCTACATAGACGACTCTTTCAATATAGAAACGTTAAGGGCGGATATAGCTGCAGAGCTTACCCGCCTTGAAACGTTTATACCGGTAGGCAGCAAGAACATAACACTTTCGAATACAGAGGACAAAGACTGGATGAACAACTGGAAGCAGTTTTTCCATCCAATCCGTCTCTACGATGATATTGTAATTAAACCGACATGGGAGACAGTCGAAGATGCGAAACCGGATGATATTGTGATTGAGATCGATCCCGGGATTGCATTTGGAACAGGTTCCCATGAGACAACGAAACTCTGTATCGGACAGATAAAGAAATACTTAAAGCCGGGCGATACGGTGTTTGATGTCGGCTGTGGCAGCGGGATCTTATCCATGATTGCGTCAAGACTTGGTGCAGGCTTTGTACATGGCATGGATATTGATGAGCTTGCTGTACGGGCGAGTGAAGAAAATGCGAAGCTCAATCATATGGGTGAGGATAAGATTAAGTTCTCCTGTGGAAATCTGCTTGCAGATAATTATATTGGCAAGGGAACGACATTCCAGCTTGATCGTTCGACGATTAAGGAAACACAGCATCTGGATGCAGACAGACAGTATGATATTGTTGTTGCCAATATTCTGGCAGATGTAATCGTACCACTCTCAGCAGTGATTGGGTCATATTTAAAGGATGATGGATATTTCATTACATCCGGGATTTTGGATGTGAAGGAAAAAGATGTCACAGATGCAATGATTGCAAATGGCTTCGAAGTTATCGATGTCGTGCATATGAACGATTGGGTATCTGTGATTGGAAAAAAAAGAATATGAAATAATAAAATCGGGTATGTAACGTACTCGATTTTTTTATATGCAGGATTATTTCAAAAAATATCTTTCAAAACCTTACTAGATGCGGTATGATAGGGAACGTGCAGAAATATAGGAGGTACATTTCAGTATGCCGAGATTTTATGTGGAAGATTGTCAGGATGCGCAGACCGGCATAACCATTACCGGCGAAGATGTGAATCATATAAAAAATGTTCTTCGTTTGTCGATGGGAGATGCAATCACGATATGTGATGGCGCAGGCAAAGAATATGAATGTGAGATTGCGGAGATATCGAAAGAATATGTCTATGCAACGATTGTGGATATCAATCAGAATGCGGCAGAACTTCCGTGTAAGATCACGCTGTTTCAGGGAATGCCAAAGTCTGATAAGATGGAATTTATCATTCAGAAGGCAGTGGAACTTGGAGCAGCACAGATTGTTCCGGTGATGATGAAACGAACGGTTGTGAAGCTGGAAGATAAGAAAAAGGATAAGAAACGGGAACGTTATCAGATGATCGCGGAATCAGCCGCGAAGCAGTCTGGACGCGGGATTATACCCGAGGTGGCTGGATTTATGACCTTTCGGGAAGCACTGCAGTACGCGGAAAGTTTTGATTTTCTGCTTGTGCCATATGAGAGTGCAGATGGAATTGCCTATGCACAGGAGATGGTTACGCAGGCTGCAAATCTTGCAGACGGAGCGTCAATCGGGATATTTATCGGACCGGAAGGTGGATTTGCCAAGGAAGAAATTGATGCGGCAAAAGACGCCGGCGCGAAGATCATCACACTTGGAAATCGTATTTTACGAACAGAGACAGCAGGGCTTGCTGTTTTGTCGATTTTAATGTTTCAGATGGAAAGTAGAATGGATAGAAGGAAATAAGAATGGAATGCTATTTTGATAATGCAGCGACAACGGCTGTATTTCCGGAGGTAAAAGAACGGATGATGACGCTGTTGGATGTGGATTATGGAAATCCGTCATCGCAGCATAAGAAAGGATTAACAGCGAAGGATTATGAGCGTACTGCGACAGAACAGGTGGCAAGGACGCTCAAATGTATGCCGAAAGAAATCGTATTTACATCGGGTGGTACAGAGGCAAATAACCTTGCTCTGATCGGTGCGGCACTGGCGCATCGCCGGGCAGGAAAACATATTATTACTACGCCGATCGAGCATGCGTCTGTACTTTCTACGGTGGATTTTTTGCAGAAGGAAGGCTTTGAAATCAGTTTTCTTACGGTTGGTTCCGACGGTAAAGTGGACTTGGAAAGTCTGGCAAAGCTTTTGCGTGAAGATACGATACTTGTCAGTTGCATGTATGTAAATAATGAGATTGGAACAATTCAGCCAATCGAGCAATTGGTGAAGATGGTGAAGGCGAACAATTCACAGACGTTGGTGCATGTAGATGCTGTGCAGGCATATGGAAAGTTAAAATTCTCTCCGAAGCAGTTAGGTGTGGATCTGCTTTCTGTAAGTGGACATAAGATACATGGTCCAAAAGGAAGCGGGGCATTATATATCAAGGATAAGACATTGATTCGTCCAATCATCTATGGTGGTGGACAGCAGAATTTTATGCGTTCGGGCACAGAGAATCTGCCGGGAATTGCAGGGATGGGGCTTGCGGCAGAGTTGATCTATACGGATCATGAGGCGAAGATGCAGCATGTACGAGAGGTAAGGGATTACCTTGTGTCGGAAGTAACGAAGATCGAGGGGGTGTATGACCATTCCGGTGAGGCACCGCATATCGCAAGTATCAGTTTTGAAGGGGTGCGTGCGGCAGTGCTGATGCGTGCGATCGGAGATAAGGGAATCTATGTATCCGCGGGGTCTGCCTGTTCTTCGAATAAGCCGCAGGTGAGTCATGTATTAACAGCAATCGGTCTGTCACAGGAACAGCTAGAATCAACACTCCGATTTAGCTTTTGTGAGTGGAATACAAAAGAAGAGGTTGATTATTGTATCGGTGTATTGAAAGAAACATTGCCGATGCTTCGAAGATACACAAGGAAAAAATAAGAAATGAGGATGAGTATGCAGTATAAAATGTTTTTGATTAAATATGCGGAGATCGGTACGAAGGGAAAGAACCGTTACGTATTCGAGGAAATTATGTGTAAGCGTATGCGTGCACGTTTAAAGCCGCTCGGTAAATTCGAGGTGCGGCGGGAATATGGACGTATTTTCGTGGAAGCATTTTCAGACTATGATTATGATGATGTGATGAAGGTGCTTACAACGATCTTCGGTATCGTAGGTGTCTGCCCGGTCAAGGTTGTGGAGGAGTTAAACTATGAAGCAATCTCAGAGGCAGTCGTTGCACATGTGGCGGAAGAATATAATGACAAGCATTTTACATTCAAGGTAAATGCAAGAAGAAATAATAAGACATTTCCAAAGACTTCGATGGAGTTAAACTGTGATCTGGGTGCAGATTTATTAAATGCGTATCCGGATATGACGGTCGATATTCATAAGCCGGATGTATTTATCAATGTGGAAGTACGGAATGTCACATATATTTATTCCCAGATTATTCCGGGACCGGGCGGACTTCCGGTCGGCACGAACGGAAAGGGCATGACGCTTTTGTCAGGAGGTATCGACAGTCCGGTTGCGGCATATATGATTGCCAAACGAGGTGTGGAAATCGAGGCAGTGTATTTCCATGCGCCACCATTTACAAGTGAACAGGCACGTACAAAGGTTATCGACCTTGCAAAGATTGTGTCAAAATATTCAGGGGTAATCAAACTACATGTTGTGCCGTTTACAGATGTACAGCTTGCTATCTATGATAATTGCCCGCATGATGAGCTGACAATCATCATGAAGCGGATTATGTATCAGATCGCACAGGAGATTGCATTAAAAGAAGACTGTCAGTGCCTGATCACCGGAGAGAGTATCGGTCAGGTATCGAGCCAGACAACACAGAGTCTGCTCGTCATTGACAGTGCAATCGATAAGCTTCCGGTATTCCGTCCATGTATCGGTATGGATAAGCAGGAGATTATTGATATCTCGGAGAAAATCGGAACCTACGAGACGTCAATCCTTCCGTATGAGGATTGTTGTACAACGTTTGTGGCACAGCATCCAGTTACAAAGCCGAAGATGGAGCAGATTTTAGAGTCTGAGAAGGCACTTCAAGGCAAAGTAGAGGCTTTGATCGCAAAGGCAATTGAGGATGTTGAGATTGTATATTGTCGTTAATAACTATATTTGATGGTAGATAAATACATGTTGGATGAGTGAGACAGGAAGTGAGATGCGTGGAAAAGAGTAAAAAGGGAATCGTATGCATTTTGTTATCTGCATTTTGTTTTTCTCTTATGAGTTTATTTATCCGGTTGGCCGGAGATGTGCCGACGATGCAGAAATGTTTCTTTCGGAATCTGGTTGCCATGCTGATTGCAATTACAGCATTGGTAAGGGCACATCAGCCGTTTCGAATCGGGAAGGGAAATCTAAAGTATCTGTTTTGCCGTGCTATTGGAGGTACCTGCGGATTAATCTGCAACTTTTATGCGGTCGATCATATTTCTATCTCGGATGCTTCCATGCTCAATAAACTATCACCGTTTTTTGCCATCATTTGCTCGTTCTTTGTTTTGAAGGAGGTCGCAAGTAAGCTGGACTGGGTGACAGTGGCAGCCGCATTTGTTGGAATGCTGCTTGTCGTGAAGCCGACGATGAGCATGGAGGTTATGCCGGCACTTGTTGGTGCGCTCGGTGGATTTGGTGCCGGTTTTGCGTATACATTTGTCCGAAAACTGGGACAGCGCGGAGAAAACAGCATGATTATTGTATTATTTTTCTCTGCCTTTTCCTGTTTGGTGACATTGCCGTTTTTTGTGTTTCAGTATCAGCCGATGAGCGGTCTTCAATGGCTGTTTCTGATTTGTACAGGAATTTCAGCGGCTGGAGGTCAGATATTTATCACGAAGGCGTATTCGTATGCGCCGGCAAAGGAAATATCGGTGTATGATTTCTCTATCGTGCTTTTTACGGCATTGTGGGGATTCCTGTTTTTAGACCAGATCCCGGATTATCTGAGTGTGATTGGATATGTGGTAATCATTGGAGCATCTGTGGTGAAGTGGTATATTACGATTGAACGACCGCGCAGACTGGAATTACACAGGGAACATGAGCTGAAGGGTAAATAATATAGATAACAGTCAGAGGAAGAATATGAAAAAAGATACAGGGAGTTTGGTCTGTACATTGTGCCCGCGGAATTGTAAGAAAAAACGTGTGGAAGGCGAGATTGGTGTCTGTGGAGAGACTGCAATATTGCGGATTGGAAGGGCGGCACTGCATATGTGGGAGGAACCGTGTATTTCCGGTGAGAAGGGGTCCGGTGCGGTATTTTTTACCGGATGTCCGCTTCATTGTGTGTATTGTCAGAATTATGCAATCTCAGACGGAGGTGCCGGAAGACGGATTACGGTGGAAGAACTGGTACAGATATTCTATGAATTGGAAGCGCAAGGCGCAGCGAATATCAATCTGGTGACAGCTGATCATTTTATCCCACAGGTGGCACAGGCAATCCGGCAGGCAAAGCAGTATGGATTTTCCTTGCCGTTTATCTATAATACGAGCGGTTATGTACAGGTGGAAGCCCTGCATATGTTAGAAGGACTGGTGGATGTTTATCTGCCGGATATGAAATATATGGATGCAGAGACAGCAATGAAGTATTCCCATGCACCGGATTATCCGGAGGTGGCGAAGTCTGCAATTGCGGAAATGGTACGCCAGTGTGGTAAAGTTGTTTTTGATGCCGAGAATGTGTATATTCGGCAGGGCGTGATTGTACGTCATATGTTACTGCCGGAGCATTTGTTAGAAGCAGAGAAGATCGTGCGGTATCTCTATGAGACATATGAAAATCAAATCTATATTAGTATGATGAGCCAGTACACACCAATTGGCGATATCGGGGTAAGGTTTCCGGAACTTGGAAACAGAGTTCGTCGGAAATCGTACCGCAGGCTGATTGATTATGCAGTGAACCTGGGTGTGGAACAGGCATTTTATCAGGAGGGAGAAGTGGCAAAAGAAAGCTTTATCCCAGAATTTTACAAAGAATAACAGGAGAGACAACATGGATATATTACAGATAATCGCAGATGAATTACAGATTAAGAAAGTACAGGTGGAAAAGTCGGTGGAACTTATCGACGAGGGTGCAACGATTCCGTTTATCGCAAGATACCGGAAGGAAGTGACAGGTTCCTTAAATGATGAGCAATTGCGAGCTTTATCTGAGCGACTGATTTATCTGCGAAACTTAGAGGAGAAGAAAACATCTGTGCTTGCAACGATTGAAGAACAGGGCAAGCTGACAGATGAATTGAGGAAACAAATCGGTGCGGCGATGACAATGGTAGCGCTTGAGGATTTATACCGTCCATACCGTCCGAAACGCCGGACAAGAGCAACGATTGCCAAGGAGAAGGGTCTGGAACCTCTTGCAGAGATTTTACGTGCACAGGAGACGACAAAGACAATCGAGGAAGAGGCAGCAGCTTTTGTCGATGCAGAAAAAGGCGTAGAAAGCGTGCAGGATGCAATCGACGGTGCAAAAGATATTCTTGCTGAGGTGTATGCGGATAATGCAGATTACCGGACGAAGCTTCGTGCGATGACGAAGGAGAGTGGAAGTCTCGTTGCAAAGGCGAAGGATGCGGATGCGGATTCTGTTTACGAGATGTATTATGATTTCTCAGAGCCAATCAAGAAGCTGGTTGGTCACAGAATCTTGGCAATCAACCGAGGAGAGACAGAGAAATTCTTGACCGTCAAGGTTGAAGCACCAAGACAGGAGATACTGCTTTGGCTTGTAAAGCAGATTATTGGAAATATGAAGCATGACAGTGCAAGTTATCTGTATGAGGCAATTACGGACAGCTATGATCGTTTGATCGCGCCTGCTATCGAGCGTGAGATACGAAATGAGCTGACAGAGAAGGCAGAAGAAGGTGCGATTAGCGTATTTGGCAAGAATCTGCATCAGCTTCTGATGCAGCCGCCAATCTCCGGTCAGGTTGTACTTGGCTGGGATCCCGGATTTGCACACGGAAGCAAACTTGCAGTTGTCGATGAGACCGGAAAAGTGCTTGATACTGTTATTATTTATCCGACAAAAGGACAGAGAAACTACGATGCGGCAAAACAGGTATTAAAGAATCTGATTGCAAAATACCATGTAACACTTATTTCGCTTGGAAATGGTACTGCCAGCCGGGAATCAGAGGCGATGATCGTCGAGCTGATGAAGGAACTGGATGTGGACTTAAAATATGTGATTACAGATGAAGCGGGTGCATCCATCTATTCAGCCAGCAAGGAAGCAACCGAAGAATTTCCGGATTTCGATGAGTGGCAGAGAAGTGCGGCAAGTATTGCAAGAAGAATTCAGGATCCTTTGGCAGAACTTGTGAAGATTGATCCGAAATCCATCGGTGTCGGACAGTACCAGCATGATATGAACCAGAAAAACCTTGGCAATGCGCTTAACACTGTTGTAGAAGATTGTGTAAACTCGGTCGGAATTGATTTGAATACGGCCAGCCCGGCACTGCTTTCGTATGTGTCCGGTATCAATAAGACTTTGGCAAAATCTATCGTGACATACCGGGAGGCAAACGGAAGTTTCAGAAACCGGAAAGACCTTCTGAAGGTTCCGAAGCTTGGACCGAAGGCATATGAACAGTGTGCCGGATTCCTACGGATTCATGGCGGAAGTGAGGCTCTTGATGCGACAAGTGTTCATCCGGAAAGCTATGAGGCGGCCAAGGCTTTGATGGAGAAGATCGGTGTATCCGAGGATGATATCAAGCATGGTGGAATGAAGGGGATCGGCAAGAAAACAAAGGATAAGAAGAAGCTTGCGGATGAGCTTGGTATTGGTGAACCGACGCTTGTCGATATCGTGAAGGAACTTGAAAAGCCCGGCAGAGATCCGCGAGAGGAGATGCCAAAGCCGATTCTTCGAAGCGATGTACTCGAGATGAAGGACTTAAAACCCGGCATGGAATTAAAGGGAACTGTTCGAAATGTCATTGATTTTGGAGCATTTGTTGACATCGGTGTGCATCAGGATGGTCTTGTGCATATCTCTCGGATGTCAGACAAATATATCAAACATCCGCTTGAAGTTGTATCCGTTGGAGATATTGTGGATGTGACGGTGCTGAGTGTCGATCTTGACAAACATCGAATCCAGTTATCTATGGTGAAATAGGACAGGAAAATCCGAATATAATAATTTTTTTCAAAAAAATTGAAAAATATAGAAATTTTTCTTGCATATTGAAAAGTTATTTGGTAAAATAGCCTATGTTGTGAGCCCGCAAAGAAGAAATATGCAGGTAGGGCTTAATATTTGTCAAGGAGGTGCTAACGGTGGCAAAGTGTAGTATTTGTGAAAAAGGAGCTCATTTCGGTAACAATGTGAGCCATTCTCATAGAAGATCAAACAGAATGTGGAAATCAAACATCAAGTCTGTGAAGGCAGTAGTTAACGGTACTCCTAAGAAGATTTATGTTTGCACACAGTGCTTGAAGTCTGGTAAGGTTGAGAGAGCCTAAGCAGATAGTAAAAAAACAGCATATTGATATGCTGTTTTTTTTATGTGTGTCAGTAAACGTGATTTTCTATATATTCCAACGACAAATATAAAAAAATGCATAGCAGGTAAAAGTTGCTAAATCCTGTTAAAAAGGGTATAATGCCATTATATGACTTTATATAGCCGGAGGCAGTCCGGCTTATCACGGAAACGGAGGTAAACGCATGAAGGGTTATTTATCGAATGAAAACGGTGAAATCATTATAGAGAATGAAGTAATTGCCCAGTACGCAGGACATGCTGCATTGGAGTGCTTCGGTATTGTTGGTATGGCAACCATCAGCATGAAGGATGGTATTGCAAAGCTGTTGAAGGGCGACAGTATCAGCAAGGGTGTCAATGTAGTGATCGGTGAGAATAATGAGTTATCTATTGATTTCCACATTATTGTGGCATATGGTGTCAGTATTTCAACAGTATGTGATAATCTGATTAGTACTGTACAGTATTCCATCGAAGAGATGACAGGTATGAAGGTGAAGGCAATCAACATTTATGTTGAGGGTGTTCGCGTGATAGATTAATAAACACGTATAAATCAGGAGGATAGACAAAGTGGCTACAAAGGTAATTGATGCCCAGTTGTTACAGAAAGCATTTATTGCTGGCGCATATAACTTAGAGAAAAATAAAGATTATATCAATGAATTGAACGTATTCCCGGTACCGGATGGTGATACCGGTTCCAATATGTCACTTACAATCATGGCAGCTGCCAGAGAGGTAAGTGCACTTGAAAATCCGTCTATGGATGAGCTTTCCAAGACAATTTCAAGCGGTTCCCTGCGGGGATCAAGAGGAAATTCAGGCGTTATCTTATCTCAGCTTCTGCGTGGTTTCTGTAAGGAAATCAAAGGCAAGAAGCAGATTACAGTATCAGTACTTTCTGAAGGATTTGTACGTGCTGTAGAGACCGCATATAAGGCAGTTATGAAGCCGAAGGAAGGAACAATCCTGACCGTGGCAAAGGGTGTTGCGGAGAAGGCGGTGGAGCTTTCTGAGATGGATATGGATTTTGAGACACTCGGACAGGAGATTCTTGACCATGGTAATGAAGTGTTAAAACAGACACCGGAGTTGCTGCCGGTATTAAAGGAAGCAGGCGTGGTTGATTCCGGCGGACAGGGCCTGATGGAGTTTTTAACAGGTGCGTATAATGGTCTGACAGGAAAAGAAGTGATCAATGAGCCTCTTACATCCGGTGGTGCAGCGAAGACGCAGACAATGTCTTCCGAAGAGATTGATACATCCCATATCAAATATGGTTATTGTACCGAATTTATCATTATGCTCGAAAAGGAATACAATGCAGAGATTGAAACAAAGTTCAAGGAGTTTTTGACTTCTATTGGTGATTCGCTCGTAGTTGTATCCGATGATGAGATTGTTAAGGTGCATGTGCATACGAACCATCCGGGACTTGCATTTGAGAAGGGACTGGAATATGGTTCACTTACGAGTATGAAGATAGACAATATGCGTGAGGAACACAAGGAGAAGGTCATCCACGAGCAGGATCGCAAGAAGGCAGCCGAGCAGGAAGCTGCACAGGAAGCAAAGAAGGAAGAACCGAAGAAACCATTTGGTTTTGTGGCAGTTTCTGTCGGAGAAGGTTTAAATGACATCTTTAAGGATCTCGGTGTTGATCATATCATCGAAGGTGGACAGACGATGAATCCAAGTACGGAGGATGTGTTAGATGCAATTTCCAAGGTAAATGCAGAAACCATATTTGTGTTCCCGAACAACAAGAATATTATCTTAGCAGCCAATCAGGCAGCTGAGATTGAAGAAGAGAAGAAGGTTATTGTCATTCCGACGAAGACGATCCCGCAGGGAATCAGTGCACTAATCTCCTTTGATGAGGGTGCAACTGCAGAGGCGAATCAGGCAGGTATGGAGGATGCAATCACGGCAGTGAAGAGCGGACAGGTTACTTATGCTGTGCGCGATACTTCCATCGATGGCAAGGAAATCAAGACCGGTGATTATATGGGTATTGATGATGCGGGTATCCAGGCGGTTGGACAGGATATCACGGAGGTGGTAAAGGATCTGATCGGTGCAATGGCAGATGAAGATTCCGAGCTTCTGAGCATCTACTACGGCAGTGATGTTGAAGAGGAAAAAGCAAATGCACTTGTAGAAGCCGTACAGGCAGCTTACCCTGATTTTGAAGTGGAAGCCCATGCGGGCGGACAGCCAATCTATTATTATATTTTGTCTTTGGAATAAGAGGGAAAATCCGAGATGTATCGAATCATGTAAACGATTCGGTACATCTTTTTTTGTTCACATAATGTAGAGAAGGCAGACGCAAATTGATTTTGCATCTGCTTTTTTATGGAAGTTAGATTGTAAATTTGTTATAATATTTTATTATGAGAAAAGAAGACAGTATTCAGACAATTAAAGGCATTGGAGAAAAGACAGCGGAAAGCTTTGCGCGGCTTGGGATTTTTACGATTGATGATCTGCTGCATACTTATCCACGCAATTATTTAAGTTATGGCGAGCCGGTTCATATCCGGGATGCAGCTGTTGGTGAACGACACGCAGTCCGGGCGATGATCACCTCATATGTGACAGTCAAACAGGTACGAAGCTTAAAACTTACGATTCTTACGGTCAGCGATGGTGATGCGACGATGCATATGACATGGTTTAACCAGCCATTTTTAAGAAATGTATTCCATAAAGGGGATTCTTATATCTTTGTCGGAATGGTTAAGGTAAAAAATGGCATGCGTGTGATGGAACAGGCAGAGTATTACAAGCTTCCGGTGTATGCGGGGATGCAGCAGGAGATGCAGCCGGTCTACCCACTTACGAGCGGGCTTTCCAACAAGACCTTCCAGAAAGCAATTATCGCGACGCGGGAGTTGATCTGCCAGATGGAGGATTATGTACCGGCGGAGGTACGGGCAGAACACAATCTGATGGAACTATCGGAAGCGTATGAGAACATCCATTTCCCGATGAATCAGGCAGTCTTAAAAAATGCGATACGAAGACTTGCTTTTGATGAGTTTTATCAGTTCCTCTATGATATGGCATCTATGAAGAAGACAACGCAGTTACAGGAGAATCTGCACAAGATCGTGCAGGGAAAGGCGGTTGCGGATTACATATCGGATCTGCCGTTTTCGCTTACGAAAGGACAACAGCAGGCCATCGAGGATATTTTGGCGGATATGGGAGGCAACGGTGTGATGAATCGCCTGATCCAGGGGGATGTTGGTTCCGGAAAGACGGTTGTTGCGGCGGCAGCTTTGCTTGCGTGTGCGAAGGCCGGGTATCAGGGCGCCCTTATGGCACCGACGGAAGTTCTTGCGAGACAGCATTACGAGGAACTGTCGGAGCAGTTTTCACATTATGATATCCGCACGGCATGTCTGGTTGGTTCGACACCATTAAAGGAGAAGCGGAGAATCTACGAAGCAATCCAGCAGGGTGGTATTGATATTGTAATCGGCACGCATGCATTGTTGGAAGATAAGGTGGAATTCAAAGATCTGGCACTGGTTGTGACGGATGAACAGCATCGGTTTGGTGTGAATCAGCGAAAGAGATTATCGGATAAGGGCTATGGTGTGCATACGCTTGTGATGTCTGCCACACCAATTCCACGGACGTTAGCCATTATTTTATATGCGGATATGGATATTTCGATCATTAAAGAACTTCCGAAGGGCAGAAAGCCAATCAAAAACTGCGTGGTTGGCACGAATTACCGCCAGACAGCATATCAGTTTATTGCCGGGCAGATCGCAGAACACAGTCAGGTCTACGTCGTCTGCCCGATGGTGGAAGAAAGTGAGACGCTCGACGTGACGAATGTCACGGAATATGTGGATACGATGCGGGCGAACCTGCCAGCAGGCACACGGATCGAGATGCTGCATGGACAGATGCGGGCAGAAGAGAAAAATGAGATTATGAAACGATTTTCGGAAGGTGAGATTGATGTGCTTGTATCGACGACGGTTATCGAGGTTGGAGTCAATAATCCGAATGCAACCGTTATGATGGTGGAAAATGCAGAACGGTTCGGACTTGCGCAGCTTCACCAGCTTCGTGGCAGAGTCGGGCGTGGAAAGAAGCAGTCGTATTGTATATTTATCAATGGAAAGGAATCGGAAGAGTCTATGGACCGTCTGCGAGTACTGGAAAATTCTAATGATGGATTCTTTATTGCAAGCGAAGATCTGAAACTCCGTGGACCGGGAGATTTCTTCGGAATCCGGCAAAGTGGCGATGCATTGTTTGAACTTGCAGATATCTATAATCATGCAGATATGTTGCAGCTTGCACAGGATCTGTTAAAAGAATATGGCAGGTCGATGCAGCCGGTTCGTAGAAACAGGGGAGGAATCTCTGAGACGGTGTTGTAGAAATCAGGACATGTATATTTCGTTAAGCTGTAATTGTGAAAAAAGACGGAAAACGCTAGTTTTCCATAGAAAACGGTTGCCGAAAAGGGCAAAAAAGCATATAATAGGCACGTGTTTGATTATATAAGATAAGAGGAATGACATGAAAGTAAAAGTAGGGTATATCACAAGCTGGAGAAGAGCTATTTTCTTTACTTTGGTTGGATGTATAGTTGTATTTGGACTGATATCTACCGTATGTGCGAAGTTGATCGGCACACCACTCATATCCAATATGGTGAGTGTGTTAGCGCTATTGGTATGTATTATTTTATTTGTCCTCGTTTTGAGTGATAAATGGGAGCGTTTTGAAGGCGAAGGGATTGCAGCGATTGAAGATGGTATATTTATCTATCATGATAAGAAGCGGCATGTACAGGTAGCGATGGATGCGATTAAGAGTGTAGACATCCAGCCGATCACACTTGGACAGACGAGTAAGACGAATCTGGCATATCTGCTGGTGATCAAGACGGATAAGAAGAAATATCAGATTGAGTCGGAGCGTGCCAGAGGACAGGCATATAATGAAGTAGATCTGCACCGGTTATATATCTGGCTGCAGGAAAAAAGAACAAAGTAAGAGGGTTACAGGGGGAAGGAAACAGGTATGAAGAAAAGCAGCAATAAAATTTTGATTGCGGTGATAGCTGTACTGGTTGTTATCATTGCGGCACTTGTGATTGTGATGGTACGCAGAAAACCTAAGAATGAGGTAGAAAAAGCAACTTCAGAAGAGACTGTACAGACAGAGACAGAGGCTGCACCGGAAACAGCATCGGATGCGACGGAAGAGGCAACAACCGAGGCACAGGCAACACAGGACTGCTTTGTCAAAGTGACAAACAGCAATTCATGGGAGAGTGCAAACGGATATAGCGGACAGTTGGATTCAACGATTACGAATAAGACAGGAAATGCACTCAAAAACTGGGAAATCAAGATGACTGTTCCGGATAAGACAACGCTGGACAGCTCATGGAATGGAACATTCAAGCTGGAAGGAACGACATTATCGGTTACATGTGTGGATTATAATGCGGAGGTTCCGGCAAATGGCACTCTGAAGGATATCGGAGCTATTGTGACTGTGCCATCGCAGGCGGATCTGAAAGCCATCTGTGACAGTGCAGTGCTTTATGTGGATGGAAAAGAATACAAAGGAAACAGCGATTCTTCTACGACAGAGGCAGCCGCGGCAAAGGAAGAGACAAAGCCGAAGGAAAAGGTGGAAGCAGAGAGTGGAACCCCGGTCGACAATCATGGTAAGCTTACGCTCAAGGGCACGGATATTGTAGATAAAAATGGAGACAAATATCAGTTAAAGGGAGTCAGTACACATGGTATCGCATGGTTCCCGGAATATGTGAATCAGGATGCGTTCCAGAGTCTGCGCGATGATATGGGAGCGAATCTGATCCGTATCGCGATGTATTCCGGTGAGAACAACGGGTATTGTACCGGAGGTGACCAGCAACAGTTAAAGAATCTGGTAAAAACAGGTGTGGATGCGGCGACAAATCTTGGGATGTATGTCATTATCGACTGGCATGTATTAGGTGACCAGAATCCACAGACCTATAAGGAAGAGGCAAAAGCATTTTTCGAAGAGATGTCTGCGTTGTATAAGGATTACGACAATGTCATTTACGAGATCTGTAACGAGCCAAACGGCGGAACAACATGGGCAGATGTGAAGTCTTATGCGGAAGAGGTCATTCCGATCATCCGTAAGAACGCAAAGGATTCCCTGATCATCGTAGGAACACCGACCTGGTCGCAGGATGTTGATATCGCGGCAGATGATCCGATTACCGGATATGACAATATCATGTATGCGGTGCATTTCTATGCAGCAACACATACAGATAATATCCGAAACAAGGTGACAACGGCACTTTCCAAGGGACTTCCGATCTTTGTCAGTGAGTTTTCCATCTGTGATGCATCCGGAAACGGTGGAATCGATTACGATCAGGCGGCAAAATGGTTTGATCTGATCGATACGAATAACCTTTCATATGCGGCTTGGAATTTATCGAACAAGGCAGAAACATCGTCCCTGATTGATTCGCCTTGTACGAAGACATCCGGCTGGACCGATGATGATTATTCTGAGACAGGTAAATGGCTCAAAAAGCAGATGCATGGAGAGAATTAATTAGAAAAGGGAAATGAGTATGCGAGTGATTGCTGGAACGGCACGAAGCCTGCCGTTAAAAACGATAGAAGGTCTGGAGACGCGACCGACGACAGACCGGATCAAAGAGACATTGTTTAATATGCTGACCGGATATGTTCCGCAGGCAAAATTCCTGGATTTATTTGCAGGAAGCGGTGGGATTGGTATCGAGGCATTGTCCCGCGGGGCAGAGAGCTGTACCTTTGTTGAGCAGGCAAAAAATGCAGCCGCCTGTATCGAAGATAATTTGAAATTTACAAAGCTTGCGGACAAGGCACAGGTGCGGAAGTTTGATGCGGTAAGCTTTGTATCATCCTTGCCGGTGGTTGATTATGATGTGATATTTATGGATCCCCCATATAGCAAGGGATTAGAGCGCAGAGTATTAGAGGTGCTTTCCACGAAGAAATTTACGACAGATACACTGATCGTGGTAGAGGCCGCGTTGGATGAGGATTTCTCCTATGTGGATGCACTCGGATTTGAAATAACAAAAGACAAGCATTATAAGACGAACAAACATGTCTTTTTGATGCAGAAGGAGAATATATGAGTATAGCAGTTTACCCTGGCAGTTTTGATCCGGTTACGCTTGGACATCTGGATATTATTCGCAGATCTGCGGCGGTATTCGACCATGTAATTGTCGGAGTTTTGAATAATACATCGAAAAAACCATTGTTTTCTTTGGGAGAACGTGTTAATATGTTGAAAGATGTAGTTTCCGAGATTGAAAATGTATCGGTAGAATCGTTTGACGGACTGCTGGTAGACTTCGTTCGTCAGAAGAATACGAACGTGATTATCCGGGGACTTCGTGCCTTGACAGATTTTGATTTAGAGATGCAGATGGCACAGAGCAACCGTATGGTTGCAAAGGATGTCGACACGGTATTTTTGTCGACAAGTACGCAGTACTCGTATCTGAGTTCCAGCGTGGTTAAGGAATATGCAAGGTATGGTGTTGACCTGACTGAATTTGTTCCCGCATGCATTATTCCCAAATTAATCGAGCGAATGAATGAATTGGATATAAAGAGGTCATAGGAGGATTCTTAAGATGGGTAAAAAAGGCGTTGAAAGTATGATCGAGGAGATCAAGGTATATATTGAAAATTGTAAGCCAATGCCATTGTCACAGACAAAGATTTCAGTACAGAAGCCGGAGCTTCTCTCGATGTTAGATGAGTTAGAGCTAAAGCTTCCGGGTGAGATTGAGCGTTGCAAGAAGATTATGCGTAACAAGGAGATGATTCTTGCCGATGCAAGAACACGTTCCGATGCAATCATTACGGAGTCCGTCAATGAGGCAAACCGTATGATCGAGCAGAATGAGATTACACGTCTTGCTAATATTCGTGCGGACGAGATTCTGGAGAATGCCAGAAATCAGGCACAGCAGATCGTAGATCAGGCTTCTGAGGAGGCAAATGAGATTCGTCTTGGCGCAATGTATTACACAAAGGATAAGCTTACAGAGATGCGTGATATCTTCCAGAAGATTCATGATATGGAGAAAGAAAATTACCGTGTTCTGATTGAGTCTCTGGAGAATGACACTTATGTGATTGAGACAAATATGACGGAGATGGATACAAATATCAATATGTTTACAGCTTCTTCGAACATGTCTTATGAGGAGAAAGATGATCTTGACAGTGCATTCTCAAATGAACCAGCTCCTGCACCACAGCCGGCTCCAAGCCATTCTGAGGAAGCTGCAGAGGAAGAAACAGAAGAAGATGATGACATCAATGTATATGGTGAGCGTGACGATGATGACGATGAGGATGACGATGATTTTGATGATTTCTTAGATGAGTAAGAGATACAGGAAAAAACCGGTCATACATCCGCATATACATTTGACAGATAAATAGAAAATCATGGACAGCCCGGATTGTTTCGTGACCTGTAGGGTTTGGAGAAAGGCAGAGATGCCGCCAAATGAGGTACACGCAAGAATCAGGGCTGTTTTGTTTGCAGGGGGAAATGTGCTTGCTGCAAGGACCGTGCTGCCTTGGGTGATTTCAAGTATGCCGCATAAGACGGTCGATACATCAGAAGGCAGGTGCGGGATGGCACAGACAAGCGCAAACAGGATGGAACAGATCATGATATACAGACCGACATAGGTAATCTGGATGACAGATTGTAACAGCAGATCGTTTGCCAGAGTGGATGTGGATTGCTGTGGTATATATTTCGTTGAACATTCAGATGTATAATCGGTTGGATTTGATGAATGATGAGTGATAGCTGCTTCCTGAGCTGAAATAGCCCGTTTCGTTTCTTTGTTGGAATATAAGAATCTTTGTTTGTGCTTATTTATAGTGTGTAAAATGAAAAATGCGATGGAAGTGACAAGCACATACGGCACATAGAGAATCGTAAGCAGAAACCAGAACGGAAGCTGATTCTGCAGTACAGTGTGTCCGATATAGCCGGACAGAAACATTGGACTGATATTATTGCAGAGTGGGAGCAATATAGTTGCGGTGGAAGACTTGATATAGCCTTCCTTCGTAAAGTCAGCTGCCATCTTTGCACCGAGCGGATAGCCACATAGAAGTCCAAGCAGGAATAAGACAGGAATTGCATAGGCGGCACCTGTTTTTTTTGTGCGGATTTTTAGGACGAAGAGATTCGATAAGAGCATGAAAGGAAGAAGTAAGGGCAGAACATCGTGAAACCAGAGCATAAGTCCTGCACGCGCCCCGGTGACTACGACCTGATTTTCACCAATCAGTGTCAGAAGGAATACAATCAGACAAAAAATCATAGAAAAACTCCCATATCTTCCATAATAAAATGTATGAGCATGAAATATCATGTAGAACCAATCAGCATGGAAATATGGGTAAAATGGCATGCTCTGTAGTTATAGAACCGGGAGTTTTCTTGTATAATCGTTTGGAAGTGTGATGCCGTAATGATTATAATAGATGCAATTGTAAAGCTCGGTCGCGCGCAGATCATATTGCCACATGGTTCGTGCGGGTCCGGCGTGAGTGGCAGGGTAGGAGGAAAGCATGGAATCAAAATCTGCTTTCTTCGTGATGACCGGAATCTCAGATGCCGCATGTAACTGGCGGATAAGCCCGCTGGAATCCTTCTTCAGTGCAAGGATATTGGCATAATATGCATAGCCGGATCCGATAAACTTCTGCCGGTCAGACTCGGTATAGCCAAGCAGCAGATGCAGGAGCGCACGGGCAATCCGGCTTCTTGTGATATCCTTCGTCTTTAACTGCTCAACAAGTGCTTCATAACCGGTCGGATAAGGCATACGCTTCAGCTTATCGGCAAGTGCAGGAGAGATATCACAGATATTTGTCAGATCCGGTTCCCGCAGCCGACATGCCTGAACAAATGGTGTCAGCATTGCATCCGACAGATAGGTGTGGTCGGGTGTCCCCATGCGCAAATAGGTTGCCGGTGGAACCTGTGCGGCAAGTGATGAAAAGTCTGCTCCTTTTGCAAGGGCTGTCCGGATGGCAGTTGCGGAACTGATCTGTGCCTGCAGATCGGTATCATGGTAGTCGTTTGAGATCCGTTTGATAAAGATTGGTTTGATATCTGTATGTAGCTTCTTGATTGCGCACAGATAGGAGAGTGCGAGTGTATTGTTCGGTGTCTTAAGAAGGGCTGCTGCCGAATTTCCGCAGATTGCGGCGATTGCGGTCTGTCTGGCTTTGGGGTAGGAAGCTCCGTCTTTTAATGCCTGCTTTAAGGCAAGCTGATAATTCTCCGGTTCCACAGTCAGAATATCAGCCATCTGTTCAAATACTTCCGGTTCTGCTTCTTCGACGCCAAACGCCAGATAGTCAATGGCATGAAGCTTACTTAAGATTGCAACAGCACCATCCGAAAAATCTCCGGCGCTTCCCGTTGCATACACAAACGGAAGCTCTAAACACAGGTCGAAGCCATCCGCAACTGCCATTTCCGCACGCGTGTATTTGTCCCACAGAGCAATACTGCCACGCTGTAAGAAATTCCCGCTCATCAGTGCGATTGCATGATCGGCATGCGAAAGAGACATCGCTTCTTCAAAGAGATAGTGATGTCCGTTGTGATATGGATGAAATTCTGCGATGACTGCTACATTACTCATATTGTTATTATACCAATCTGGCTAGAATTCAGCAAGGGTTGCCATCTGGGATTTGGTGGAAACTTATTTTGGTTGGCATTTTTTTTCCTATGATATATAATATGGAATCGTTGAGGATATAGGACATTGATATTCAGGGATAAAATGGAGAATAGAAGATGAAGAACGAACGAGAAAAAACAGAATGGATGCAGAAACCCGTTGTAGTATGGCTTGGCGCGATGCTTTGCTGCTTCCTGTGGGGAAGTGCATTTCCGTGCATCAAGATCGGCTATAAGCTGTGGGATATCAATTCGCTGGACACAGCATCGCAGATCCTGTTCGCAGGCATGCGGTTCCTGCTTGCGGGCATACTGGCAATCGTGCTTGGCAGTATTCTCGAACGGCGGTTTCTGAAACCGGAGCAGGGCGCGGCAGGGAAGATTCTGTGGCTGTCGCTTCTGCAGACGGTTGCACAGTATATGTTTTTCTATATCGGACTGGCACATACAAGCGGCGTGAAGGCGTCCATCATAGAGGCAGTCAATGTGTTTGTCGCAATCCTTGTATCGGGGTGTCTGTTCCGGCAGGAGACAATCTACATAAGACAGATGATCGGCTGTCTGATCGGATTTGCGGGCGTGGTACTGATTAACTTAAATGGCGTAGACTTCCATATGCAGGCAAATGGAGAGGGCTTTATCCTGTTATCGACGATTGCCTATGCATTTTCATCCGTGTTCCTAAAGCGGTATTCTGCAAAACACAATCCGGTGATGCTTTCCGGATATCAGTTCATCGTGGGTGGCATCATTTTGATCCTGTGTGGTCTGCTGCTTGGCGGACGGATGGGTGCGGTATCAGCATCCGCCATCGGAATTCTTGTGTATCTGGCGTTCGTGTCCGCCGTTGCCTACTCCCTGTGGGGATTGCTCTTAAAATACAATCCGGTATCGAAGGTGGCGGTGTTCGGATTCATGAATCCGGTGTTCGGCGTGATCTTATCGGCATGGCTGCTGAATGAACGGGAGCAGGCATTTGGGGTACTGAGTCTAGTTTCGCTTGCGCTTGTCTGTGTGGGAATCTATATTGTCAATAAAAGAAATGCGAATTGTTAATTTGCTCTTGACCTAAAGGTAGGTGTAGGTGGTATAAAGGAAGAGAACAATTATAGATACAGGAGATGAAACAAGATGGAAAAGCAGATCAGACAGGCATATTTTGAGGGCGAACGCCCATTGTTTGGTGCGGAGAATCTGTCTATTCAAGATACGATTTTCGGAGAAGGAGAATCCCCACTCAAGGAGAGCCGTGATATTTCGTTGGAGGGAAGCATCTTCCAGTGGAAATATCCGCTCTGGTACAGTAAGAATATTGCGGTGAAAGACGGCACATGGGCGGAAATGGCACGTGCAGGTGTCTGGTACACCGATGATATGACAGTCGAGCGCGCGTTGATCGAGGCACCGAAGAATTTCCGGCGCTGTCGCAGACTGACGCTCAAAGAGGTTGCCCTGCCAAATGCGTTAGAGACACTGTGGCATTGTATGGATGTGACACTCGATCACGTGATGGCAAAGGGCGATTATTTTGCGATGGACTGCGAGAATATGAAGATTCAGGACTTCCAGCTTGCGGGAAATTATTCATTCGATGGAGCGAAGAATGTGGAGATCCACAATGCGAAGCTGCTCTCGAAGGATGCATTCTGGAACAGCGAGAATGTGACCGTCTATGATTCGGTTATTTCCGGCGAATATCTGGGCTGGAATTCGAAGAATCTGACACTGATTAACTGTACGATTGAGAGCCTGCAGGGCATGTGTTATATTGAGAATCTCGTGATGAGAAACTGCAAGCTCGTCAATACAACACTTGCGTTTGAGTATTCGACTGTCGATGTGGAGATACAGGGCGGTATCGACAGCGTGATTAATCCAACAGCCGGTGTGATACGGGCAGATTCAATCGGAACGCTCATCCTGGAGCCGGAGCGAGTAAATCCTGCAGATACGGAGATTATCTGCAAAGAGATTAAAGAGAAGAAGAATCATGCTCCGAAGTAAAATTAAGGCTATAATGAAGTAGGTTGATGGGTACGTAGGTCATCACGCTATCGCGAGGTGACAATGATATGAATATTGCAGATGGAGAATAGATTATGGCATATGATTTTGATAAAATAGTAGATCGTTCCAATACGAATTCCATGAAATGGAACGTGGCAGAAGGCGAACTTCCGATGTGGGTAGCGGATATGGATTTCGAGACCGCACCGGTAATTATGGAAGCAATCAGCAAGCGCGCGCGGCACGGCTGCTTCGGCTATACAGAGGTGCCGGTTGCATGGTATCAGGCATATATCGACTGGTGGAAGGTGCGTCATGATTTTAAAATGGAGAAGGACTGGCTGATGTTTTGTACCGGTGTAATACCGGCAATCTCGTCAATCGTGCGGAAACTGACAACACCAGCCGAGAAGGTGCTGGTGCAGACACCGGTGTACAATATATTTTTTAACTCGATTCTCAATAATGGCAGACAGGTGTTGGAAAGTCCGCTTGTATTCGATGGAAATGCATATCATATTGATTTTGAAGACTTGGAAAAGAAGCTTGCAGATCCGCAGACAACGTTGATGATTCTCTGTAATCCACACAATCCGATCGGAAAGATCTGGGACAAAGCGACATTGGAACGAATCGGTGCATTGTGTGCGAAGCATCATGTGATTGTGCTTTCGGATGAGATTCATTGTGATCTGACTGATCCGGGATGTGGATATATCCCGTTTGCATCGGTATCCGATATCTGCCGGAATAACAGTATTACATGTATTGCACCGACGAAGACATTCAATCTCGCAGGCTTGCAGACGGCAGCCATCTCTGTACCGAATCCGGTGATTCGCCATAAGGTATGGCGTGGAATCAACACCGATGAAGTCGCAGAGCCGAATGCATTTGCGGTTGACGTAGCAATCGCGGCATTTACCAAGGGCGCAGACTGGTTAGATGCGCTCCGTGCCTATATCTACGAGAACAAGCAGTACGCAGTACAGTATGTGAAGGAACAGATTCCGGAAGTGGAGATTCTTCCTTCGGAGGCAACCTACTTGCTCTGGATCTACTGCAAGGATCTTCCGGGAAATTCGCGCGAGATCGCACACCGTATCCGCAAGAAGACAGGGTTGTTCCTGTCCGCCGGAAGTGGATTCTCCGGGGATGGAGACCGATTCCTGCGACTGAATATCGCCTGTCCAAGAGCGTTGTTAAAAGACGGTATGGAGCGGTTGAAACGTGGGGTGGAATCATTATGCGAATGACAACATTATGTTATATCGAGCAGGATGGGAAATACCTCATGCTGCATCGGACGAAGAAAAAGAAGGATATCAACAAGGATAAATGGATCGGTGTCGGCGGGCATGCCGAAGAAGGTGAAGGACCGGAAGAATGTCTGCTTCGCGAAGTGAAGGAAGAGACAGGGCTGACGCTTACATCGTACCGGTTCCGCGGATTGATTACGTTTATCAGCAACGAGTGTGAGCCGGAGCTGATGTGCCTTTTTACGGCAGATGGATTCACCGGGGAGCTGATCACCTGCAATGAAGGGGATCTGGTCTGGGTGGATAAAGCGCAGGTGCCGGAGCTTCCGACCTGGAGCGGAGACGCTATATTCTTGAAGCAGATCCTGTCAGACGATCCAAGGTTTTTCACACTGCGGCTCGTATATGTGGGCGATACGCTGGTGGAACACCGGTTACAATTTTATTAGAATACATATAAAAATGCACCGTAAATGTAAGCAGATTTCACATTTACGGTGCATTTATTAGTTATGCAAATTTTCAGATACGCGAGCTCTTGCGGTAAATCGCATACGCGGCAACCGCGGAGATGGTCTCTGTGACCGGGAATGCCCAGAACACACCGTTGGCACCGAGAACGCGGCTGAGCAGAAATGCTGCTGGAATCATGACAACGGCATACCGTGACAACGAAATCAACAGGGATGCCATTCCTTTTTGCAGAGCTTCAAGTGCACCGCAACAAGTGACGGAAACTGCAGAGATGATAAAGCCGATACATATGATCGTGAGTGCCTTGATACCGATCTCGATCGTCGTCTCATTGTCGGTGAAAAGTCCGATCATCTGTCCAGGTATGAGCAGAGAGAGCAACACACCGACCGCCATCACACCGGCGGTCAGGCAGAGCGTAGTCCGGAAGATCTGCCGGACACGTTTTTTCTCACCGGCACCGTAGTTGAAGCTGATGATTGGGCGGATACCCTGGATGATTCCATTGGCAGACAGGTAAATAAATGTCTGCAGCTTATAATAGGCACCAAGCACGAGGACATATTTCTCCGAAAATGCCGTCAGAATACCGTTCAGACAGGAAATCATGAGTGACGGCAGGGCCATGTTCAGTGAAGCCGGAATACCGACAGCATATAGATTCCCAAGCAATGCCTTGTTAAACGACAGATTCTTACGCTTGAAGGAAAGCGGCAATGGACGGAAGATGCAGAATAGCACATAGACAAGTAATGTGATCGTCTGTCCGATGCCGGTTGCGTAAGCAGCACCGGCCATCCCCATCTTCGGAAATGGTCCGATGCCGAAGATCATCAGCGGATCGAGTACGATGTTGGAGATAAAGCCGCACATCATACTGAGCATGGAAACCTTCATTCTGCCGACCGACTGGAAGATTTTCTCCAGCGAGATTCCGAGCATAATGATGATCGAGAACACGAATACGCGGTTGGCGTAGGTAAGTCCCATTTCGATGATCGTTTCATCCTTCGTATAAAGTCTCAGAAAATGCGGCATACCAGCCATACAGGCAACCATCAGTATGATTCCGTGAATCACACTTAAGAACATGCCTGTGACCGCTGCCTCGTCCGCTTTCTCCTGATCCTTCGCACCAAGACAAAATGCAATTCTTGCATTCATCGCGATACCGAATCCAACCGCAATCGCAGTCATCAGATTCTGCAGCGGATATACCAGCGAGATTGCGGTCATGGCATCCTCACTGATCTTCGCCACAAAATAGCTGTCGACGATGTTGTATAGGGAATTGATCGCCATGGAAATAACCATCGGCAATGACATCGAAATAACCAACGGTAAAATCGGTTTTTCTTTCATAAAATTCTGGTTCATGTTTTTCACTCCTGTGTAATTATTGTGTATATCATCCTGTCTGTGGGCAGAGCAAGAAGGATTGTCTTGCATAAAAAAAGCCACACAGCAAATATACTGTGTGGCGAAAAAAGAATTCTCTTCAAAAATCCACTCCCATGAAGGGTTTTGGTATGTGATTGCGTATCCGGTAGGATTCCGGACACCTTCCGTATTTTAGCGGGTGGGAGGATATTTGTCAAGGTTAGAATTGACATATTTGGATATACAGACTACGATATAACTATGAAAAACATATTTAGAAAATTTGCAAACAAAAATCAAATACCATATGTTACAGATGATGGATACGAATATTGTAGATATTGTGAGGCAAATCTGACATTGCAAAAAGGCTATAGTAATGATTTGCCATACTGGGTTTGCAAAGGTTGTGGACAGATGCTGATAAACCCTGATTTGAATACGGATTCGGATATTATCTGGACTTGCGATGGCTGTGAAACGCTATTGAATGAACAACCCGGTTTTACAGAAAAAAATGGCAGCTGGAAATGTACTGCATGTGGCTTTGTAAATTCATTGGATAAAAATCATGTTTATGTATCGGAAGATGAATATCAGGCAGCGGTAAACGCACCTTATAATGGCATGTCGGATGAGGATATACTTGCACTTATGAGCTATGAGGTGATAGGGAGTATTGAAAACCGGGAAGATGTGTTAATTGTAAAAGATGAAGATGGCAATTTGTATGTCGAGAAGATTCTTGATACGTTTGACGAGAGTATATATCAATATCTGGTGGAACATCCTATTGCGAATATGCCTCAAATTATGAGCGTGTATAGAGGAATTACGAAACTGGTCATTATAGAACAATGGATTGATGGGGTTACGATTGAGGATATATTGCAGGAGTATACCATTAAGGAGAGGGAGGCGGTAAGGATTGCCTGTGATATTTGTAAAATCCTGAAGAAACTGCATAGCCAGGGAATGCCAATTATACACCGGGATGTCAAACCGTCAAATGTTATGCTTTGTCAGGATGGCTCCGTATATCTGCTGGATGTGAATGTAGCGAAATGGTGTAATCCGGAAGAAGCAGAAGATACGAAATTGCTTGGAACCTTATATTATGCTGCACCGGAGCAGTTTGGCTATGGATTTACAGCATCCACGGAAAAGACAGACATCTATGCAGTTGGAATGTTGTTGAATAAGATGATTACAGGCAGATTCCCCAAAGAGGAACGTGCCACGGGTGTAATCTGGGATGTGATTCAGAGGTGTATTCGTTTGAATCCGGAAGAGCGGTATTCGGATGATGAGCTTATAAATATGTTAACGGATTATCAGGGGGAACAGGATGAATAAGAAATCAACAAATGAACTTGATGCGTTATTACGGGATATGAATCCAAAGGATCTGGACAACTATTACAAAGAAAACCGTGATTCTATGAATGAAGAGAAGACGTTTACTTATTACGCAAAGGATGTAATTCAGGCAAAAAATATAAGACTTAAGGATGTATATTCATTTGCCGGACTTTCGGAATCTTATGGAGAACAGATATTGAATATGAGAAAGCATACAAAAGACAGGGATGTAATTATTCGTTTGTGTGTAGCCGGGCGACTTACTTTGGACGAGATAAACCGGTCGTTGAAGCTCTATGGGATGCAGCCTTTGTATGCGAAAGATAAGCGGGATGCATGCATGATTGTGGCAATCAATAATCGAAAATATCAGTTGTTCGAAATCGATGATATGCTGGTGGAACAAGGCTTAAAAAAGCTTTCGCCAGATGAAAAAACTTAATACTCAAATGAAATCCTCACCATTTTGGTGGGGATTTTTTTCTGCTTAAACGTATATGCTTGATACATAGATTACAGGAAAAGTTACACAGAGTAATCAAAAAGTGATTTGAATTGAAGAGACTGGTTTTATATTATGGAAAGAGAAGGAGATGGAAAAGGATGAGATGAAAATGAGCTTAGGACGATTTATAGCAACACGGAGAAAAAGAATGTCTTTGACACAGGAAGAACTTGCGGCAACGTTAAATGTATCAAAATCAGCAATCGCAAAATGGGAAACGGATGGAGGGATTCCGGATCGGGATAATCTGTATAAACTAGCAGAAACGATGGGTGTATCTGTCAATGATATGCATCAGATTATACGCAGTAAGGATTATAAGGATGCGGATCTTATGGTGAATATTACACCAGATGTGATAGCAATTTTGGAATCGTATGGGTATAAGGTTATACGACCGCAGGGTAAAGAAAAAAATGAGGGGAATAAGTAGGAGGAAATGAAGATGAAGAAGAAATATGCAGGATTTTTGATTGGTATTAGCTGCGTTTTAAGCAGTATGATATTTTGTTCATGCGGAAAAAATGATAAGACAGAAAATATAAATGAAATTACAGAACAAACTGCACAAGAATTAGAACAGATAGATGATAATGAAGCGATTTCAGAACAGAAAAAAGAAAATGACAAATCAGAATTATCTGAAAATGCAGAGAAAACAAAAGAACAGAATTCGTCTGTAGAGCCAGTTGAGACGAAAGTTGAGAACATATATATGGGTGATTTAACTCCTTCAGAGGGACTTGAATTTGAGAGCAATGGAGATGGCACATGTGCAATAAAATCTGTGGGAACGTTTGAAGAAAACGATTTAATTATACCGCAAACAAGTCCGGAAGGAGATACTGTGACGGAAATTTCAGAAGATGCATTTTATAGATTGGAATGTGACTATATTGTGTTTGATAATGTGACTATGGCGGTAAATGATTCGGCGTTCAGTAGTTCCGAGTATAAGAATCTCGTTATTAACAATTCAAATTTAACAATAGGAGAAAATGCATTTGCTTATAATGATAAAGCAGAATCTGTAACAATATTGAATAGCGAATGTTCGTTTGATGAATATGCATTATATAATACCGGAAAACATATGACGATTGGGATTACAGATTCAACAATTGTGATGGAAGATTCAGCAGTTTCGGGAAGTAATGAAGACATCCTTCTGGTATGTAATTCTAAGATTGATATGGGAAGTAATGCGTTTGCTTATTCAGATGATATTACGGATGTGAAATTTGAAAATTGTGAAATAACTATGGACGAATACATATTTTACGCTACGGGGGACAGCACAAGCGTTGTATTTGATGAGTGTGATATTACGATGCAGGATTCTGCACTGTCGGGAAATGAATTTGAGACGTTGGATATGTTGAATTGTGTAGCGTTAGAGATGGGAGATAATGCGATTGCTTATAGTGACGATTTAGAATCAGTAAATATTTCCGGTACAGATATGAAAATAGGGGAATATGCATTTTATAATGATGATAATCTGGCAGAGATAACGATAAATGCAGGTAATGGGCAAATAGAATTGAAAGATTCGGCATTTTCCGGATTAGGAGATGATTGTGAGAAGATATCAATAACATGTGGGACAATAAAAATGGGAGATGATGTGTTTGCATATAATGATGGTCTTCTTGCCGTTAGTATAACGGGAACAATAGAGAAAAAAGGTTCATATATATTTTATAATTGTCCGGATGATTTGGTTATAAATGTAAATGGTGAAACATTTAATGAAGAAGCATTTGAGGAGAAGGAGTATTAGAATGAAGAAAAATACAGGACTTATGATTGGTATAGCAGGTGTACTTATGGGGATTATATCCTTGTTCCTGCCATTTGCAAAACAATGGAAAGAAAGTTATTCTATGGTTGGTATGGCAAAGCTGTATGTTTTGTCAAGTTCAGCAGATTGGAATAATGACAAAGAAGCAGAGATGGTTTATAAAATATTTGTTCCGGTAGCAGTTGCATTAATATTTATTTTTATGCTGATATATTTAATTAAGTGTATTAAAATGAAAACAGCAGGAATGGTAGTGTTTAATATATTAACGATTGCCGTGTATGAATTTATGAAGTGGGACTTTGCAGATCGTAGAGTGGTTCCGGGAGCTTGTGAAAAAGGAATTGCATTTACATTTATTTATATTGCGTTTACGGTTATGATTTTGGGATGTGTTTTGAGGATAATTGATAAACGGAATATGAATAAATGATGATTAAATATTTACAGACTGCTGTTCAATAGATAAAGTAAGTAGTATAATTGTTTTAAATTAGATTTTAATGAAAAATAATTTATATTACTAAGGGAGAGAAAAATATGGCAAAATGTATGGGGTGTGGAAAAACAATCTTAACTGGAACAGAATTGGGAAATGGTAAATTGTGTGGAAGTTGCTCTGGAAAAATCTATTTTCAAAATTGGAGAAAAAGAGATTTTCAATCAATGGAAGAGCTGGTTAATCAAAAAAATAAAGCATTGCAGTCAGCGATGGAAGCTCGTTTTCCACAAGAAACAATTAATCAGATATGCTATTATTTTGACGAGTATATTTCTGCTGGATTTGATACATGTGTTAATGGAAAGGAAGGACAAATCATAAAAGTCTTTTCTGATTTTTGTGTAATATATACCAAAGAAGCAAATAGAGGAAATATAGCAAGTTTGTTTAATGGTATGTTTTCAGAGAAAAAACAGCCGTTGTATGTTTCCGAAAAAGATAACATTGTAAAAGGAGTTATGAAAGGAAAAATACTAAATACAGGCATTGGATATGCAACAGCTGCAATTATAGATAATGTTACAAAGGAAGCAGAAGAAGATGAAAGACATGGTAAGGCTTTGCAAATTATACCATCAGGAGAATATAGAATTAATTATAATAATATATCGAGGATTGAATTAAAAAATAGTAGCTCGGCAGGGGTTATACGATTTATTCCAAACGGAATTGAAGATAATGATTATTATTCGTGTATGTATTTTTTCTTCGATACGACGATACCGTTTAAGACGAAAAAAATGAATCAAGCCGTAAATTATGCATTTAATTATATGCAGGATAGAATCTATCAATGCAATAACATTAAAATGGTACCAATGAATCAGATGATGCCAATGAACCAAATGGCACCGATGAACCAAATGGCACCGATGAACCAAATGGCACCGATGAACCAAATGGCACCGATGAATCAGATGATGCCAATGAATCAAATGGCACCGATGAACCAAATGGCACCGATGAATCAGATGATGCCAATGAATCAAATGGCACCGATGAACCAAATGGCACCGATGAATCAGATGATGCCAATGAATCAAATGGCACCGATGAATCAGATGATGCCAATGAATCAAATGACACCGATGAACCAAATGGCACCAATGAATCAGGCGTCACCAAACAATATATTAGCGCAAAACGTTTATGGAGATTCAATAAATAAAGGAACATTAGATCAAACACATCAAGAAGATATTTTTGAAGAAATTCGCAGGTATAAAGAGTTGTTTGATGAAGGCATTATATCGGAAGATGAGTTTAATCAAAAAAAGAAACAATTGCTAGGTATTTAATCCTAATTATTAATGAAGAAATAATGGATAAATTTATTGTGATTTTAGAGTGTCGTAGTATATACAAAATATAAAAAGTGATAGCCAGATATTTCAGAGCTATCACTTTTTGCTATTTGGGTGTAAAATAAGATAAACACAAGGCTGATGCAGGTAGCGGGCTTGGAAGAGTCATAGAATTATACTATAAGAAGGGGATTACACGATGGATAACACATCAGAACAGAAAACAGAAAATCAGGAAAAAAAGAAGATTGTCCGGGGACCAAGACTCAACCAGAAACTAAAAATCATGTATCTGATGAAGATTCTGCTCGAAGAGACAGACGAAGATCATGACCTGACACTGAATGAAATCGTTGAGAAACTGAAAGCATACAATGTCACAGCAGAGCGGAAGAGCCTGTACAGCGACATCGAGAATCTGCGCACGTTTGGTCTGGATATCATAGGCATGCAATATGGCAAGACCTACCATTATAAGGTTGCAAGCCGGCAATTCCAGCTTGTCGAGCTGAAGCTTCTCGTAGATGCGGTGCAGTCCTCCAGATTCATCACAGAGAAGAAATCCGACGAGCTGATCGCGAAGCTTGAGAGCTACGCAAGCAAATACGAGGCGAAGAAGCTGGCACGTCAGGTCAATGTAAATGGACGCGTGAAGACGATGAACGAACGCATCTATTACAGCGTGGATAAGATTCACGAGGCGTTAAATGAGGAGAGCCAGATCAAATTCCAATATTTCACATGGACGGCAGATAAGAAGATGGAACTGAAGCATGGTGGGGCTTACTATAGTGTCAGCCCGTGGGCACTGTGCTGGGATGACGAGAAATACTATTTGGTAGGATATGATAACAGAGAATACAAGATCAAGCATTTCCGTGTCGATAAGATGGCAGACGTGTCCGTGGTCTATGAGGAGCGGGAAGGAAAAGAGGAATTCTCGAAAATGCAGATGTCGGAGTACACGAACAGGCTCTTCGGCATGTTCGATGGCAATCTGGAAACAGTAACGCTTCTGTGTGAAAACCATGCCGCAAATGTGATCATTGACCGGTTCGGAACCGATATTCCGCTCATGAAGACCGACGCAGAGCATTTCACAGTCCGGGTACGGGTATCTGTCAGTAAATTGTTCCTTAGCTGGATCATGGCAATTCCGGGAGTGAAGATCGTGGCTCCCGAGCGTACGGTAGATATGATGAAATCAGAGATTAAGCGGCTGCAGGAAATGTACTTGTAAGAGAGGGATGGGTCTAATAATTTTGTATGTGTAATTGAACTGAAAGGATAAATATGGTAAAGAAAATTATGCGGGATCCGCTGTTCCTGGCACAGAAATCGGTGTATGCAACGGAAGCAGATAAACAGGTTATAACAGATTTGCTCGATACACTCCGGGCGAATCTGGATCATTGCGTCGGCATGGCGGCCAATATGATCGGCGTAAAGAAGAATATCATCGTCGTGGCAAGCGGACCGTTCCAATTCGCGATGGTGAATCCGGTTATCACGAAGAAAACGGGCGCGTATCAGGTGGAAGAGGGATGCCTGTCGCTCGACGGGACACGCCCATGTACGAGATATCAGGAGATAGAAGTCGATTACCTCGACCAGCATTTCAAGAAGCAGCATGGGAAATATTCCGGCTGGGTGGCTCAGATTATTCAGCATGAAGTGGATCATTGCAACGGAGTTGTGATATAACTTTATGTTACAAAAAGAGAAGATAATACTTGAATGTTCATAATGCAAGTACTTATTTATGACAGTTGCTTTGCGTAGGATGGAGATACAAAGAAACGGAAATAAGAAGCATGGAGTCGTAAGATTCACGGAGGTTATCATTATGAGCGGAAATAATAATCAGAAATCAGTAGGTTATGCAATACTTGGAGTTATCATAGTGTTCGCAATAATCGGATTCTTCGTATCTTTGACCGAAAAAGAAGATCCGAAGTGTGCATTTGCAGGATGCGATAACACGGTATCGACGGAGGGCGGTTACTGCTATCAGCACAACACACCCGGAAAGCGCAGGAAGGCTACATATGGAACAAGCAGCTCGCACAGTCATTCTACAACAAGCAGTACGATAGGCAGCGGTTCCACATCAAATAGTTCGGGCAGCAGTTCGAATTCCGGTTCATCGTCTAGCAGTTACAAGCCAAGCAGTTCGAACAGCAAGTATAACAGCAGCCATTCGCATGATTCTTACGATAGCGGCTACGATGATGTCTACATGGATGGCGATTACGATCAGGACCGGTACGACCGGGATGATGATTATGCAACCGGCGTGGATGATGCTATCGAGGATGATATCGAGGATGGAGACGAAGGGGACTGGTAAGGGAAATATCCGGGAATTTCTTATATCAGGAACGGAAACGCAAAAGACGGTGTAACGACGAAATAAAGGATGTATATATGAAGAATTTTGAGATGCTGCAGAAGGTGTGTATAGATGAAGTCCTTGGCGCAGGTATCGAGCCGGGAAATATTGTCTCATGGGTTATAAACCGCCGCGCAAAAACAAGATGGGGAATGTGCACGAAAAATCCGGATGGAACATGCATTATACAGATTGCGGCCAGACTGATCGAGGATGAGCGTATATCCGAACAAGCATGCAAGGAAACTATGATCCACGAGATCCTACATACCTGCAAAGGCTGTAAGGGACATACCGGATTGTGGCTCGTATATGCGAATATCATGAATAAGAAATATGGATATCATATAAAGCGAACCACCTCCGGCGAGGAAAAGGGCGTGGAGAATTACACCGCCTCTAAAAGACTTGATTATAAATATTGTTTCATATGCGAGAATTGTGGACAGATTATCAAAAGAAAAAAACAGTGTGAATTCACGAAGTATTACCGCAATTGTACGTGCGGGATATGTGGAAGGAAGCGGGCATTTCATAAGGTGAAATATATGCAATGAAATTTTGCATGGTTGGCTTAAGAGGAGAAGTTGGATTGGATGGCGAAATATTATAAATAATAAAAATTATTTTACCTCCAATCAAACTTCAAATAAGCAGAAATCTTGATTATGAATTAGTTGTTATTGGGGTTGTTTAAGTTAGATTCCGTTCCATAGTTTACAGTATTTTTTACCTGGGTATTTTCCGAATGAGGTTGTTTTGAGATCTGTGCGCTTGTGTTATTTGCAATTTGACTGAGAGGATAGCTCAACTCGTCAACCTTTGTGGTCAGTTTTTTGATCTCTTTAATCAGTGTATAATTGAAAAGATATCCTACCAATATAGCAACTAATAATATAATGCAAATATAGATTATCAGAGATACAACTCTGATGTTGAGTAATGAATCGGCATTTGTTAAAAACATAATTATAATCCCCCTTGTAATAATATTTTGAGCGTGTGGTAAAGCATGTAAATATGACAATGATTTGGCTGAAAACGACTGCGAGAGTGTATTCAAACCTTGATTTATATATAACAGGTTTGATTTAAGTATGTCAAGGACATTAGAAAATTTGTTTTCTTCTGTAAATTTATAGAAACGAAGAAAACTGGTAAGGGAAATACCGTTGCAACTACAAGGAAAATCAACTATAATAAATACATTAAGTATCGGTAAAAAAGAAAGAGAAATATAGGTAAATGAACAGCACACCAACACTTGATTATTACAATCAGAATGCACAAAGCTTTGCAACAGGAACTGTATCTGTAGATTTCCACGAAACGCAGGACAGATTCCTGAAGCTACTGGACAAAGGAAGCCTTGTACTAGATTTTGGCTGTGGATCTGGAAGAGATACAAAATATTTTCAGGAACACGGTATGCATGTAGAGGCAACCGATGGTTCCGAAGAGCTATGCAGGATTGCGAGTGATTATGCTGGGATATCTGTAAAGCAGATGCTGTTCCAAGAACTTAAGGAAGCAGAAAAATACGATGGCATATGGGCGTGTTCATCGATTCTGCATCTTCCGAAACAGGAATTGAAGGCTGTCTTGGTGAAGATGGCAGATGCGTTGAAAGAACAGGGCATTATCTATACTTCTTTTAAGTACGGGGATTTCGAAGGGGAACGAAACGGACGGTATTTCACGGACTTCACGGAAGATGCATTCCGTGATTTCATTGCAGATATTGCAGAGATACAGATAGAAGAAGCTTGGATTACAGGGGACGTCAGACAAGGGAGAAATGAAGAAAAATGGCTGAATTTAATCATGCGAAAGAATTAAATACAAATGTGGACTATGATTTTATAACAGATGCTATGACTGGTGATAGAGATGCAAGGATGCATCTCTATTTTCAGTTGCTTCATAGCTTTCAAAAAGCAGACAGCGTTGATATCATTGTTTCTTTTCTGATGGAATCTGGTGTAAAAATGCTGATTGAAGATCTGGAGAATGCATTGAAGCGCGGAGCAAAGATACGTATTTTAACAGGAAATTATCTCGGGATTACACAGCCGTCTGCATTGTATCTAATTAAACGCAAATTGGGAGATCAGATAGATCTACGTTTTTATAACGAGAAAAATCGCTCGTTTCATCCAAAATCTTATATTTTCCATTACGAAGATTATAGTGAAATTTACATAGGTTCTTCGAATGTATCAAGAAGTGCGCTCACTTCTGGTATTGAGTGGAACTATCGCTTCCGTAGTACAACAGATCCGGAGAGTTACGATAAGTTTTACGAGACATTTGAAGATCTGTTTCAGAATCATTCCATTGCAATTGATGACGAAGAGCTGCGTAAATATTCAAAAAATTGGCACAAGCCGGCAGTATCAAAGGATTTGGAACGGTATGATGCGGAGTCGGAAGACGAGAAAGTTAAAGAATTATTTGAGCCAAGAGATGCTCAGATAGAAGCACTATGCACCTTGGAACACACGCGCGCAGAGGGAGCCAGACGCGCACTGATATCGGCGGCAACCGGTGTAGGAAAGACCTATCTTGCGGCATTTGATTCAGAAAAGTACAAGCGGGTTTTATTTGTGGCACACAAGGAAGAAATCCTGAGGCAGGCGGCGAACTCATTCAAAAATGTCAGAAAATCAGATGATTATGGATTTTTCGATGGCAATGAGAAATGCACAGATAAATCTGTGATATTTGCATCAGTTGCAACCTTAGGAAAATCCGAATATCTAAATGAAACGTATTTTCCAAAGAATTATTTTGATTATGTGGTCATAGATGAATTCCACCATGCAGTAAATGATCAGTATATGCGGATTGTGGAGTATTTCAAACCACAGTTTCTGCTTGGATTGACTGCGACTCCGGAACGCATGGATGGTAGAAACATCTATGAAATCTGTGACTATAACGTGCCATATGAGATTTCGCTCAAAGATGCGATTAATAAGGGGATGCTGGTTCCGTTTCATTACTATGGAATCTTCGATAAGACAGATTATTCGCAATTGCATCAGGTGCGAGGAAAATATGATGACAGGGAATTGAATAAAACATATATCGGAAATGAACGTCGGTATGAATTGATTTATAAAAATTATTGTAAATATGGCTCGAAGCGTGCATTAGGGTTCTGCTGTTCCAAGGAGCATGCAAAGGATATGGCAAAGGAATTCTGCAGAAGGGGCATTCCTTCGGTGGCGGTGTATAGCGATGCACATGGAGAGTACACAGAAGATAGAAGTATAGCAATCCAAAAACTGATGCAGGGCGAAATCAGAGTGATTTTCTCTGTAGATATGTTCAATGAAGGCGTGGATATACCGGCTGTTGATATGGTGATGTTCCTGCGCCCAACGGAATCACCAATTGTTTTCCTGCAGCAGCTTGGCAGGGGACTTCGAAAGAACAGAGGCAAAGAGTATCTGAATGTCCTTGATTTTATCGGAAATTATGAGAAAGCTGGACGTGTACGATTCTTACTGACAGGAAAGACATTTTCGGAGACAAAGACATACAATCCAGCGGATCGGACAGATTTCCCAGATGATTGCATGATTGATTTTGATCTGGAACTTATTGATCTTTTTGCGGAGATGGATAAACGTACCCTGCGGGTAAAGGATTGCATACGTGGTGAATATTATCGTGTGAAGAATCTGCTTGATAAATCCCCGTCCAGACTGGAATTATTTACATATATGGATGATGACGTATATCAGTTAGCGATGCAGCATTCCAAGGAGAATCCATTTAATTTTTATTTGGATTATAAAAAGAATTTGAATGAGTTATCAGAAGAAGAAAAGGAATTTTTACAGGGAGAAGGTTACAAATTTGTCTGTTTGATTGAGACAACAAAGATGTCAAAAGTCTATAAGATGCCGGTGCTTATGGCATTTTACAATCATGGAGACATCCGAATGGAAGTCACGGAGCAGCAGTTGCTTGCAAGCTGGAAAGAGTTCTTCTCAACCGGAACAAACTGGAAGGACTTGGACAAGAATATGACCTATGAGAAGTACATGGCGATTTCAGATAAAGAGCATATAAATAAGATTCTGAAAATGCCAGTGAATTACTTGCAGTTATCTGGAGATGGATTCTTTGTGAAACGTGATGGATGTGCGCTGGCACTTAGCGAGAAACTGCAAGATGTAATTGATAATCCAGTGTTCGTAGATCAGATGAGGGATGTGATTAGGTATCGGACGATGGATTATTATCAGAGAAGGTATAGGAATGTAGATGTGTAAAAGGAGGATAACAATTGAAATATTTGTTCAATTATTTAGTGGATTCATTTTCTTTATTTGATAATGTAATTTATGATTATCTTGTGATGGGATGTATTGGTATCATTTCATATCATGTGGCTTATAGTTTGGTGGGACGATTGTATCGAAACAATTCTATAAATAGTCGCGGGGCAGGACATATTCTTCATTGGACAATTAGGTTTGTAGTATTTGTTAGCATTTTTTATATGACTGCGACAATTATAAGAATATATAAGAGGGTTTCCCAAATACCAAATTATAAATGGTGGATTTTGGTATGTGGAATAGGAGTATTTGGGAGTGCTTTTGCTATATATCTGATTTGGCAACGAAGAAAAAGGAATTGGTAAGTTAGGATTAATATGAATTTAATGGAACAAAGGGGGATTAAATTATGAAGAGCTATGAAATGTTACCAACGGAAGAAAATTTAATTGATTTTTTCGTCAAAGACGCAATTAAACGAAATAAAGATATTGCAAATTTTTACAAGATATTACAATGTCAGGAACAGCAGAGTGCAATTGCAATTGATGGTAGGTGGGGAAGTGGAAAAACATTTTTTGTTCGTCAAACTAAAATGGTAATTAGTGCTTTTAATTCTTATAGCAATATGGAAGGAAATTTAAGAAATAAAATAATATCAAAATTACCACAATTAAACGTAGATGAAAATACAGAGACTTCAATTATTTCAGTGTATTACGATGCATGGGAAAATGATAATGATACTGAACCTATACTATCATTAATATATGAAATCACAAAACAATTAAGTGTTGATTTTTCTTTGTCAGATAAAAAAATTGTAAATGTGGCAGACGTAATTATTGAATCAATAAGTGGATGGAACATAAAAAAAATTAAAGATGCATTCACATCAGAAGATCCGTTTACAAAGTTTAAGGAGCAAAAGAATATTGAAGGAAAAATTAAAGAATTTCTCACAGGCCTACTAGGGGAAAGGGCAAATCGATTAGTGATTTTTATTGATGAATTGGATCGATGCAACCCGCGTTTTGCTGTTCAACTACTTGAACAGGTAAAACATTATTTGATCGATGAAAGAATCACGTTTGTTTTTTCTGTTAATTTAGATCAGTTACAACATACAATAAAACATCATTATGGTACGGAATTTGATGCGAGCAGATATTTGGATCGCTTTTTTGGATTAAGGATTGCTTTGCCACCAGCCGATATTGATCTTTTTTATGATGAAATAGGATTTTCGTCTATACATTATGTAGATACGATAATGAAAAGAATAATAAAAATGTATAATTTTGAATTGCGAGAAATTACAAAATTTTATTTACAAGTAAAAACAGCAATTTTTAAGCCAATACGTAATAGTAAGAATTATAATTTTAGTTTTTCGGAAGGTGCAGGAAGGTGGATTATTATCGTGTATATTGTTCCATTGTTAATAGGATTAAAGATTGTAGATATTTCTCGATACGATGATTTTGTCAGTGGGAAAGATGTCACTCCATTAATAAAATTATTGAATTCTGATCGTGGTAAACGTATATTAAAAGGTATGTTAGGTGGTAATGAAGATTTTGATAAAGATGCAGAAAAAAAGGAAATTGTCTCACCAGAACAAGTAATTAAGCGATTATATGAAGCCATATTTGTTAATACATACGAAGGGGAAGATAGCGTTACATTAGGGGAGTATGAGTTTTTCAAAGGATCAAAAATAATGGCAATTAGGACAGCAAGTGTATTGTCGGATTATGCGGATTTGATATAACAATAATAAAGAAGGAGATAAAAGTATGCAGGGTGAGAAATTTACATTAATGCAGTATAATATTAGTGCAATACTCGGTTTTATAGAAGCGGGAGATTTTGTTATACCAGAGATTCAAAGACCTTTTGTATGGAAGAGAGCACAGGTAAGGGATTTGATTGATTCACTTTATAATGGATATCCTACAGGATATATTATTACGTGGAAAAATCCGGATGTTCATACAAAGGATGGTTCAGTGGCAAATGGTAAACGTGTACTTATTGATGGGCAGCAAAGAATTACTGCTCTTATGGCGGCTGTTTCAGGACTTGAGGTGTTGGATGAAGATTTTAATAAAGATAGAATAAAAATTGCTTTCAATCCGCTTGCGAAGGATTCGGACAAGATGTTTGCAGTTCAAGATGCTTCACACCTCAAGGATAAGAAGTGGATTCCTGATATAGCAGAAGTATTTAAGAATGAGTTTGATCCATTTGATTTTGCAATTAAATATTGTGAGAATAATTCAGATGTGAAACCAAACGAAATAAATAATGCAATTATGAGTTTGAAGGGAATTGCAAATCGACAGATTGGAGTTATCGAACTGGATCATACATTGGATATTGATGAGGTAACCGAGATATTTATTCGAATCAACTCAAAGGGAACTGCGTTGAGTCAATCTGATTTTGTTATGTCAAAGATGGCATCTGATACAATACATGGTGGAAATACTTTACGAAAAGTGGTGGATTACTTCTGTCATTTAGCTGTGAAGCCGGATTTTTATCCACAAATGATAAAAGATGAAGAATTTGAAAAGACAGAATATGCTGCAAAGATAAAATGGCTGGCAAGAGATAATGAAGATATCTATGATCCAGATTATGGAGATATGTTACGTGTTTCATTTATGTATAGTTTTGATAGAGCAAAATTGGCAGATTTGGTAAGCTTGCTTTCTGGAAGAGATTTTGTAACACGTGAGTTTAAAGATGATATTGTGGAAGATTCCTATTATAAACTGGGCGAAGGAATAAAAGTGTTTATAAACGAATATAACTTCAATCAGTTTGTGATTGCAATCAAAGGGGCGGGGTATAAGTCCAGTAAGCAGCTTAATTCGCAAATGACCCTTGATTTTGCATATATGTTATATCTGAAATTATTGAAAGATACTACGATTCCGCGCGATCAGATAAAGCATCATGTACAGAAATGGTTTGTGTTGTCAACATTAACAGGAAGGTATATAACTTCACCAGAATCTGTTATGAGTAGAGATATTAGGCTTATAAATGAAAAAGGTTTTATAAACTTTTTTAACGAGGTGGAGGCTTCTGTTTTATCAGACACATTTTGGAATATTACATTACCGCAGAATTTGGAGACGACATCGACAAATAGCCCGGCATTTAATACATTTCTTGCAGCACAGGTGAATCTGAATTGTAATTCGCTATTTATGCATGGAACAATGATTTCAGATCTTATTAATATATCAGGGGATGTGCACCATATCTTCCCTAAAGCATATCTGAAGAAGAATGGTGTAGATTCCAAAGGAAGATATAATCAGGTTGCGAATTTCACTTATCTTGATACACAGGTTAATAAGGCAGTTAAGGATGATGCTCCTAATATATATTTTGGAAAAGTAATTGAACAATGTGAAAATAATTCTATAGCATTTGGTAATATAGCGGATAGAGACAGTTTGATGAGAAATCTTGACGAAAACGCTATTCCACAAGATGTTATAGGGATGACAGTTGATGATTATGATGCTTTCTTGGTTGAAAGAAGAAAACTGATGGCAAAACTGGTGGAAAAGTATTATAAGGGGTTGTAGAGATTTACCTTGTCGATAAAATGTTAATAATATTTGAGCTTTAATAAGTGGGGGCTTGCGTAGAGGCTAATAAAAACGCCTTTGAATAAAATTTTGAGTTGAAGAGAGAAGATATTATTTTAGAAAGTGAACTAAAATGTCAAAGAAAAGTGATATTACAAAGAAACAACATTATATTCCACAGGTATATTTGAGAGGGTTTTCACCAGAATACCATAAGGGAGACATACGATTATCAAAAGAGTATACAATTTATTTTTGGGATAAAGGACAAAATCATATTATGAAGCCAGTTCCAATTAAATCTATTTGTTATAGTGAGTATTTGTATGAAGTTACAGGAAATGATGGAGAAATTGTATGTTCAAATTATTTGGAAAAATTTTTCTCTATAATGGAAAGAATGTTTAGTGAATATAGAGATATACTTGAGAGAAAAGCTTTTTTAAAAGATAATTTAAAAACAAAATGTTTTCTCTCAAATAAAGAAAAAAGTTTTTGGGCAACATATATTGTAATTCAGATATTGAGGATGCCGCTGACTTTGAAATTGGCTGAAAAAGTTGGATTTGAAACATGGGGAGATAAAATTAATGTTAAACAGGCAAAAAATATAGCAAGGCTGTTTTGTTTACCTTTTTTTTATGAAATCAAAAATGATAGCAAAGAGTTGCAAGTATTTAATGCTTTGATAGACCCAATAAAAAAGATGTCGTTTGGTATTGGCGTTGATAAGCAGGCGAAAATAGTAACTTCTGACAAACCAGTATTTATACATTCAAAGAAGTATCCTTGTATTGAATATGGAAAAATAATTTTCCCAATTACTTCAGAGCTGTGTTTGTTTTTATTTGGGGAAGAACATAAGAAACATGTTCCTAAAAATTTTTTGTTTAATATTAATGAGAATAATCGAGAAGAAATATTAAAATCAATGGTAGCATCTTCACAAAAGAAAATATATGCAAACCATTTACCTGATAAGAGAGAAATGAGATTTATTAAGGATGTCTTGATAAAAAATAGAGCAAATACATTAGATTAAAATGTAATTTGTATAGAAAAATATAATAAATTCAAAATAGAAAAAATATTATAACGTTTGTAATTTATTTTTGATATGTTAGATAATTGGGTGATAAAGTAAATCAAAGCAAGCTAAAGTGATAATTTACATAGTTGAAGGAGAGAAAATGGGCGAAAAAGTTGACTTAGCACTTGCAAATCCTGATGATGTACAAAGTGCAAATGCATTATTCAATTTTGTTGGAAGATTAGATTATTTAGTGGAATCCCTAGAGAAAAAAGCATTGGTTCCAAGATATTGCGAAGAAGATATTGGTTATTTAAAATTACATTTTAACGGAAAAGCAATTGAGAAAATTCATGTTTTACAAAAGTGCTTTTGTGATATTCCATTACATAATATTACAAGAGCTTTCCCTATTGAGATTATTGAACAAGATGATAAGGAACTAAGTGATAATCAAAGGGAACAAATAAGAACTAAAAATACACATGTATCATTGTATGGTAGTTATGGAATTGCATTTACAAAGCAGTGGTGTATTGACAATAATTTGCAACCGATTCAATATATAAATGAAAAGTCGGCTATGATAAAGCAGTTTAGACAGTCTTTTGAATGCGTATTGGACAAGGAAGATATAGATGACATTATTGCGGATGAGTTATTGAATAAACTTGCATATATTAAGCCGCTATATGGAACGATGAGAAGAGAAATAGATGCACAAGAAGTACGAATTAGAAAAAATTTTCATGATGAATGTGAGTGGAGATATATACCAGATCAGAAACAGTTAGAGATTAGCAAGGTGGATGTTATTTTATTTGATGAAGAATTACAAAATAAAGGCTGGCAGATAAGTAGAAATTTGATGAAAGAAAATTATTCGGAATTATGGTTAAAATTCAATTATGAAGATATTAAATATTTATTTGTTCCGGACGATTATAATAGAAATTTACTTATAGAAAAAATAATGGGGTTACCAGAAGAAAATTTTGTTGGAGAAAAGGATGATATGATAACTTTAAAAAAATTAATTCTGGTTAGCAAGATTTTCGTAATAGAAGATATTCAGAAGGATTGGTAAATATGGGAAATAAATTAAGAAGTATGTTAAGTCATAAGGATGAAAATTATACCTTGACTGTACATTTTAAAAACGAAGAAGAGAGAAAAGAGTTTCTTGAAGCAATAGAATACATAGATACATATGGAGAGCCAAGAAAAGTGCCATTTTCCCCTTCTATAGACATTACTAAAAATATTAATGAAAGCCAGTATCCGATAGAAAGACATAAAACTATAGAAAAAGTGATGTTAGCGCCACCGTATGATCTATACAGTTTGAAATTGAATTTAGATGGTCACGCTGAAAAAATTGATTTTATTCGTACTGTTTCAAAGAAATTTGTGAGACTCGAATCAAAAGATATGTCATTATTTAAAATCAATATTGAATTTGTGTTAGAAGAATATAAGATGCGATTAACATATAAGTATGAATTATTAGATAATGAGACATTGCAAAATTTAGTTTATGAGAGTAAAAAATTTGTTGCATTGCTTGATGCGTTATTAAAAAAAGGATTTCAATCTGAACAATTGTTAAAAATTAGAAAGCAATTTAAGCAGTCTTCTGATTACTATCAGCGAATTAGGGAGTTATTAGATGTATTTTCAATAGAAGTTGATTCCAAAACTGCAATAAATGAATCCAATCCTAATTTTGTGATTGAAGAAATGTACTTACTTTTGGTTCAGAAAAAAATTATTAAAAAAAATGATAAGTTAAATTATATAAGTACTGCAGATGTTGAGGCACCACAAGTTGGACAAGAATTATTTGCATCATATATTGATAAGTGTGTCTTTAGTTTTGCCAACCAGAATAGAAATTTTTATATAGTAAAATGTGTTTTTGGTGCAAGAATAAAATCAATTGAAGAATCTGAAGATGGAAAGAAGACAATTTATTTTGAGGGAAAAAAAGATAAACCTATGTTTATGTCGTATTCGGCTTATTTGACAGAAGAGGAGGCACAGTTTGAAATAAAACACATTATGGATAAACATGAAGAGTATATTCATGCAGAGCATTTTACCGATCAATTGAAAAAATTACTTGAAGTAGTCTGAAAAAGGAGAACCCCATGTCCTTAAAAAACACGCAGAAAATCAAATGCCCGGATTGTGGCACAGAAGGCGAATTTACAATATGGCAGAGCATCAATACGAAATTAAACCCACAGGCAAAGGAGGATCTTTTGTCTGGCAAGTTATTCGCGTATACCTGCCCGAAATGCAAGAAAGTCCATTATATTAATTATAGACTTTTGTATCATCAGATGGAGAAGCAGCTGATGATTTATTATGCAATCTCGAAGGAAGATGAGAAGGAGATTTTAGACACATTTGCCAAGATGGAGAATGGTGACATGCTTCCGGGCATGGAGCGTACGGACTATACATTACGAGTAGTTCATTCTCAGAATCAGCTCCGGGAGAAAGCGTATATCTTCGATATGGGACTCGATGACCGCGTCGTTGAGATCATGAAGGTTATGACGGTGGCGCATTTGTCGCAGACGAATCCGGATCTGGAGGTTGGAGATATATTCTTAGAGATCACCAAGGGAAAGCCGGAACGATTTGTGATCCGGTTGAAGAATGGCGTATTGGGCAACAGCCCATTTACCCAGAAGGTGTATGATGCAGTCAAGGAGGAGTACATTGATTCCAAGGGCGATGGCAAGCGGGATTATATCGTTGATATGAATTGGGCAGTTGAATGCTTGAAGAATAAATAAATTGACATAATTACAGGAGGGCAACCATATGGAACAGGTAGCAAAATTTTTGAAGGAAGCAGATACATATTATCTGGCAACGGTCGAGGGTGACCAGCCGAGAGTACGACCATTTGGCACGGCTCATATTTTTGAAGGAAAGCTCTATATCCAGACAGGCAAGTCGAAGGCAGTTTCGAAGCAGATTCATGCGAATCCGAAGGTAGAGATTTGTGCATTTAAGGGCGGAGAATGGCTGCGTGTCGCAGGCGAACTTGTTGAGGATGACCGCAGAGAGGCGAGACAGTCGATGCTCGACGCATATCCATCCCTGCAGAAGATGTACTCTGCGGATGATGGCAACACAGAAGTATTTTATTTCAAGAACGCGACAGCTACATTTTCTTCATTTACACAGGAACCGAAGGTTGTGAAGTTCTAGTAGAGTAGGGGTAGTACATGGTTTTATACATGAATATGAAACAGCTTGGCAAGCGCAGGAATACGGTGGATCAGGTGCCATTTAGCTATGCGGCGGCACCGGGCAGCCTGCGGGAGCTGATTGCAGAGACGGTGAAACTTTGTGTGAGCAGATATATCGAGGCGATGAATCGCAGTGCTTACCAATGCGCAGATCGACGATATGGCGCAGACTGGGCGCACACTTCACAAAAGGTTCACAATAAAATTAGCACTCGACTCTTGACAGTGCTAACAACCGGGTGTATAGTATAGTCACAATCAAGAAAGGGAAAAGAAAAGGAAAGAAGAAATAGAGAAAATCCCTTAGAGATTGCGAAGTTGTGATATTCAAACGACACCTCAGATTTCTCTGATAGTGCTTAAAGAATACCGTAGACATTGGTTGTTTAAGTATGAAAGGAGATATGACTTATGTTTACACCTAGTATTTTTGGAGAAAATTTGTTTGACGATTGGATGGACGATTTTGAGAAGGAGTTTGACAAGGAACTCCGGCCAGCGAAGAATCCGCTTTATGGTAAGCATGCGAAGAACATGATGAAGACAGATGTCCGTGAGACAGATGATTCCTATGAAGTTGATATTGACTTACCTGGATTCAAGAAAGACGAAGTCAATGCACAGCTGCATGATGGATACATTACGATATCCGCTGCGAAGGGTCTGGATAAGGACGAGAAGGATAAGAAGACCGGTAAGTATATCCGCCGTGAACGTTATGCAGGCAGCATGATGAGAAGCTTTTATGTTGGTGATGATATTAAGCAGGAAGACATTCATGCAAAGTTTGAAAATGGTATCCTGCAGTTGTCAATTCCGAAGAAAGAAGCAAAAGCCATTGCGCAGAATAACTACATTGCCATTGAATAATTTATGAGAATGTAGCTGCGGTGCATATAAATCTACACCATATACACAATCGACTTTGAAACTTAACGTAAAGTAAGGGAAGGAAGTGTGAGATATGGACAAGAATCCAAAACATCCATTGAAGAAAAAGAAAGTTATGCCGAAGGTTTGTGCAACAGCAAATCATAACGCAGATCAGCCGGAGATGGCAGCTTCTTCAAAGAAGAAACATTAGTAAGATATAAGAAATGCCCTGCATGTTGAAAGAACATGCGGGGCATTTCTTTTGCTGATTTCTTACATAATTTTTGAAAGATATATGTATTTCTACACACGTAAAAATTACCATAATAATATCAAGATAACAATACAAATGCATGCAAGAATCTGATATAATATATTTACAGGTTATTTGATACGGTACCAAAGTAAAAGTATATGGGCATTGACTATATCATGGAAAACGAAAAAGAAAAGGAGATTCGGTATGCAGTTTGGTTATTTTGACAATGAGAATCGGGAGTATGTAATTACAAATCCAAAGACACCGGCACCTTGGGCGAACTACTTAGGCTCCCCGGAATATGGTGCCTTGATTTCAAACAATGCAGGTGGTTACAGTTTTGCAAAGTCTGGTGCGAATGGCAGAATCCTGCGCTATGTATTCAATAATTTCGATCAGCCGGGACGTTACATTTATATTCGTGATAATGAGAGCAAAGATTACTGGTCTGCATCCTGGCAGCCGGTAGGGAAAAGCCTGGATGTGTATAAGAGCGAGTGTCATCATGGCATTTCGTATACGAAGATTATGGCAGATTACAGTGATATTCACACAGAGGCATTGTATTATGTACCATTGAATAAGACATATGAAGTATGGAATCTGAAGGTAACTAACAATGGTTCTGTAAAGAGAAATCTCACCTTGACCGGTTATGCAGAATTTACAAACAACAGCAATTATGAGCAGGATCAGGTGAATCTGCAGTATTCATTATTTATTTCCAGAACAAGCTTTGTGGAAAATCGGATCCGCCAGACAGTGCATGGGAATCTGGATGTGCTCGGAGCTGGTGAGACTGTAGATGATAAGCGTCCGACAGACCGGATCTTCGGACTTGCCGGAGCAGATGTTTCTTCCTATTGTGGAGATAAGGAAGTATTTATTGGAAGATGTAATGGCTATGGCAATCCGGATGGCGTGGTAAACGGAGATCTTGGAAATGCTTTAAGCTATAATGAAAATTCTTGTGGCGCACTTTCTACTGTTGTTGAGCTTATGCCGGGTGAGACAAAGAATATTGCGTTTATCCTTGGATTAAAGGAAAATGATGAGGCAGAAGCTATCATGAACAGCTATACGGATCCAGCGGATGTCTGTGAGAAGGAACTGGCTGAGTTAAAGACTTACTGGGGTGAGAAATTCTCACATTTCCAGGTACAGACACCAAGCAAGGAATTTGATTCAATGATCAACACCTGGCATGCCTATAATTGTTTCATGACATTTATCTGGTCGAGAGCCGCATCATTCATCTATTGTGGACTTCGTAATGGATACGGATATCGTGACACGGTACAGGATATTCAGGGAATTATTCATCTGGCACCGGAGATGGCTGTGGACAAAATTCGATTTATGCTTTCTGCACAGGTTGATAATGGAGGTGGACTTCCACTTGTAAAGTTCACACATAATGCCGGACATGAGGACACACCGGACGATGCTTCTTATGTGAAAGAGACAGGACATCCGGCATATCGAGCAGATGATGCATTGTGGCTGTTCCCAACGATTTACAAATATGTGACTGAAACCGGAAATCTGGCATTTATGGATGAAGTGATTCCTTATGCAAATAAAGATGAAGGAACGGTTTATGATCATCTGAAACGTGCGATTGATTTCTCTATGAAACATCTTGGAAGACATGGGATGCCGGCAGGACTCTATGCAGACTGGAATGACTGCCTGCGGCTTGGAAAGGATGGAGAGTCATCCTTTGTTGCATTGCAGTTTTATTATGCAATGACGATTCTTCGTAAATTCGCTGAGTATAAAAATGATTCTGAGTACATTTCTTATCTGGATAAGAGCCAGAAAGATCTCTGGAATGTGATTCAGGATCTCTGTTGGAATGAAGACCGATTTATCAGGGGCTTTACAGAAAAAGGAGAAGTGATCGGTCAAAGGACAGATCCGGAGGCAAATATGTGGCTGAATCCACAGAGCTGGGCGGTTATCAGTGGATTTGCCTCTAAGGAACAGGCTGAAACTGCGATGGAGAATGTGCATAAACAGTTAAATACAGCATTTGGTGCCGTGCTTATGGATCCGCCATATCATGCGCATGCATTTGATGGCGCTCTGGCGGTTATCTATAATCAGGGTGTAAAGGAAAATGCTGGTATTTTCTCTCAGTCTCAGGGGTGGTTGATTCTGGCCGAAGCATTACTTGGACATGGAAACCGTGCGTTTGAGTATTATATGGAGAATTCACCGGCAGCACAGAACGATAAAGCAGAAGTAAGAAAGCTTGAACCTTATTGCTATGGTCAATTTACAGAAGGTAAGGCAAGTCCTCATTTTGGACGTTCACATGTGCACTGGCTGACAGGAACTGCATCTACTGTCATGGTTGGAAGTGTGGAAGGTATTCTTGGTATGAGACCTGATTTCTATGGACTTCGGATTGCACCATCAATTCCTGCCGAGTGGGATGGATTTGTTATCGAGAAAGATTTCCGTGGAAAATATTTACACATTGAAGTAAAAAATCCAAACCATGTAGAAACAGGATTTAAAAGTATGGAACTAAATGGTCTGGCTCTTCGAGATAATTACATCAAGGAAGAGTGGCTGACATCAGAAAACCGGATAGTCTTATATATGTCATAGGTTTAATGATTTGTAAGACCAGAGGTATTTAAATACATGGACTGATACTGCTTTGGTGTCAGTCCTGTTTGTTTTTTAAATATCTCAGAAAAATAGCTCTGATCAGAAAAAGCCAGAATAGATGCAATCTCTGCAACAGAGTAGGAAGAATATAGCAACATATTTTTCGCTGTTTCAATTTTTGTATGTTGAACATATTTTAGAAGTGACATGCCTGTTTCCTTGTGAAAAAGTCTGGAAAGATATGACGGGTTAAGTTCAGTTAATTCTCCAAGCTCGGTTAATGTGATTTTTGTATGCAGGTGATCATAAATATAATCAATACATTTTGCAATTGGTTTCGATGTGATTTTTCCCGTGCGCAGGTTTTTCATACGCTTAGCATAGTCCATACAGGCCGTCATATGCAAAGCATTTAATTCTGCTGTGTTTCGGACGTGATCAGCTTTACGGATATAGAAATCACTGATGGTATAGGAGGTGGATAAATCAAGTCCGCCTTCTATGCAGTAACGGGCGAGCATAGCCATAGTGATGGCAAAATGATATTTCATACTTTGTAAATGTGTGACAGCTAGTTCCCCAAGTCCTTTTTTTTCGGTGAAAGGTGTAAGGCAAAGTTCTTTGGTCTTTTCTGTATTGCCGGATTTAATTGTAGCGTAGAATTCTAATTCAGGATCGTATTGGGCACGTAACACCGTTTTATCCTTGAATAAATAATCTCGATATAATTGCTGATTAATTTTCATATTTTCCTCGTCAGATTGAAAGTTATAGATATGATTAATGTAATAATAGTGTTTTAAATCTTAATGTTATAATGAAGCACGCTGATGCGTGCGTAGGTCATCACGCTGGCGCGTGGTGACATGTGTTATAATAATTATAATGTATTATATCAGAGATTTTGATCAGGTACAATCGAACAAAATGCTACAAATAATTGCTTTACTTTGTAGAATGTATAAGGTACAATTTTCACAGCGCATTGTTTCGATTTACAAAAGAGATAATAAAATGAACAAATGTTCGAATTTCCTGTTGACTTTTCGAACAGAAGTGTAGTATAGTAGAACAAACGAAACGAACATATGTTTTGATAACATAGATGGAAGATAACGGAGGTTTATGGTATGGCAAGCGAAGAAAAGATGAAAGCATTGGATGCGGCACTGGCGCAGATTGAGAAGCAGTATGGTAAGGGTTCTGTGATGAAGCTCGGAGATCAGTCCGCAAATATGGGAATTGATGTAGTTCCGACAGGTTCTCTGAGTCTGGATCTGGCACTTGGACTCGGCGGTATGCCAAGAGGACGTATTATTGAGATTTATGGCCCGGAGTCAAGTGGTAAGACAACGGTTGCATTGCATGTTGTTGCAGAAGTACAGAAGATGGGTGGTATTGCAGGATTTATTGATGCAGAGCATGCACTCGATCCGACTTATGCGGCTCACATTGGCGTTGATATTGATAACCTGTATATTTCACAGCCGGATAACGGTGAGCAGGCATTGGAGATTACAGAGACGATGGTTCGTTCCGGTGCGGTAGATGTAATTATTGTGGACTCTGTGGCAGCACTTGTACCGAAGGCAGAGATTGACGGAGAGATGGGTGATTCACATGTTGGTCTGCATGCGAGATTGATGTCTCAGGCACTTCGGAAGCTGACCGGAATTATCAGTAAGTCCAATTGTGTGGTTATCTTTATTAATCAGCTTCGTGAGAAGGTAGGCGTGATGTTTGGTAACCCGGAGACAACAACCGGTGGACGTGCATTGAAGTTCTATGCATCCGTTCGTCTGGATGTACGTCGGATTGAGACACTGAAGGTTGGCGGCGAAGTCGTTGGTAACCGTACAAGAGTCAAAGTTGTAAAGAATAAGGTTGCGCCACCATTTAAGGAAGCTGAGTTTGATATTATGTTTGGTAAGGGTATTTCCAAGGAAGGTGATATTCTGGATCTGGCTGTTTTGCATGATATCATCAACAAGGCAGGTGCGTGGTACTCTTACAATGGTGAGAAGATCGGACAGGGACGTGAGAATACAAAGCTCTATCTTGCGAATAATCCGGAAGTGATGGAAGAGATCGAGCAGCAGGTACGAAATAAGTGTGGGATTGGCGTAGATGCAGAACAGACAGAGAACGAAGAGTCATAAGCAACCAACTACATACAGTGCATTTGATACAGCAATTTACTATCTTACCTTCCGGGATCGTTCCCGGAAGGAACTTTGTGATAAATTGACAGAGAAGGGATATGAGGAAGCGGAGATTACAGAGACCATCGAGAAGTTGATGTCTTATGGCTATATCAATGATGAACGATATGCCACATCCTATATTCGAAGTCAGATGCGGGGAAAAGGCAGACGGCGCATTACAATGGAATTATCCGGTAAAGGGGTAGACTCCGAGATGACGCGAGAATTGTGTACAGAACTGGTGCCGGACGAAGCGGAGACCATTTACGATTTACTGGAAAGACGTTATGGTAACCTGAATTTTACAGATGCGGGACAGATGAGGCGCATGTATTCTTTCTTCGCACGCCGGGGATTTAGGTATGAGGATATTCGCAGAGCAGTGTCAGAATATAGAAAAAATATTGAAAAAATATAGAAAAGTATTCGTTTTTTTCTTACAAATTGCATAAAAAAAACAAAGTATTCCTTGACACTAGTATAAAAAAAGTATAATATTTAAGTGTTGTAGTTATGCAACAAAACTAAATAAGGAGGTGCTCCTGAGTTGTCAGACGAAGCAATCAAGTATGTGATTTTCGCTGTAATACTCGTGGTTGCAATTCTCGTTACCTGGTTTCTGGCTATTGCGTATCGTAAGAATGTGGCAGAAGCAAAGCTTGGTAAAGCAGAGGATAAGGCTAGAGAGATTATAGATGAAGCACTGAAAGCTGCGGAGGCAAAGAAACGTGAGACACTTCTTGAGGCGAAGGAAGAAGCCATGAAGACGAAGAATGAGATTGACAAAGAAGTCAAGGATCGTCGGAATGAACTTCAGCGTATGGAAAAACGTGTTCTTTCCAGAGAGGAAAATCTTGATCGAAAGACCGAAGCCGTAGAGAAGAAGGAAGCTTCATTATCACGTAAAGAAGCAGAACTCACAAAGCTGAAGCAGGAAGTTTCAGATTTGGAAGCAAAAAGAACTCAGGAACTGGAAAGAATTTCTGGATTAACCTCTGAACAAGCAAAGGAATACTTATTAAAGACTGTTGAAGACGAAGTTAAACATGAAACAGCAGTCATGATCAAAGAATTAGAAACACGAGCAAAAGAAGAAGCAGATAAGAAGGCAAAGGATTACGTTGTGACAGCCATTCAGAAATGTGCGGTTGATCATGTATCAGAGACAACGATATCCTTAGTACAGTTGCCTAATGATGAGATGAAGGGAAGAATCATAGGACGTGAAGGACGAAATATTCGTACTTTGGAGACTATGACAGGTGTTGATTTAATTATTGATGATACACCGGAAGCAGTTTTGCTTTCAAGTTTTGATCCGGTTCGTAGAGAAGTAGCCAGAATCGCACTTGAGAAGCTGATTGTGGATGGAAGAATCCATCCGGCACGTATTGAAGAGATGGTTGAGAAGGCTCAAAAAGAAGTTGAGACCATGATGCGTGAAGAGGGAGAGGCTGCGACCCTGGAAGTCGGTGTACATGGCTTGCATCCTGAGCTGGTACGTCTTCTTGGTAAGATGAAGTTCAGAACAAGTTATGGACAGAATGCGTTGAAGCATTCAATTGAAGTAGCTCATTTGTCCGGTTTGCTTGCCGGAGAGCTTGGGCTTGATGTTCGTGTGGCAAAGCGGGCAGGTTTGTTACATGATATCGGAAAATCTATTGATCATGATGCAGGTATGGAGGGTTCACATGTATCAATTGGTGTCGATCTTTGTAGAAAATACAAAGAGTCAGCAACGATTATCAATGCTGTTGAGGCACACCATGGAGATGTAGAGCCACAGAGTTTGATCGCATGTATTGTACAGGCTGCAGATGCAATATCCGCTGCACGTCCGGGTGCAAGACGCGAGACGTTGGAGACATATACAACACGTTTGAAGTCCTTGGAAGATATTGCCAATGGATTTAAGGGTGTTGATAAGACTTTTGCTATTCAGGCGGGACGAGAAATTCGAGTAATGGTAGTTCCAGAGCAGGTAACAGATGCGGATATGGTATTACTCGCACGTGATATCTCAAAGAAGATTGAATCTGAACTTGAGTATCCGGGAACAATCAAGGTAAACTTGATCCGAGAGTCCAGGGTAACCGATTACGCAAAGTAATTATTTGTTATCAATGAAATTTATGGAAAGTATTGAGAATACAACATTTTCAATACTTTCCTTTTTTGTTTATTTCCTGTATTATGTATAGAGTGAGCTGTGATTGAGGATGGAACAAATTGTAGATAATATAAATTTATTCTGTTTGTAATTATATGATGAATGAAAATAGATAGAAAGAGGATATAAATATGGTAGAATTTAAAAGAAAAAGCCTGGAATTATTGTATGATGCAAAGATTGTTGCTTTGTATAAGGATATATTAGAAACACCGGATGGCGGACAAGTAGTATATGATTTGATCAAACATAAATCCGGTGGTGGTGCAGGTATTTTACTGGTCGATGAACAAGAGTACACATATTTGGTACGGCAGTATCGAAACTCTCTGGATGCGGTGGATTTGGAGATCCCGGCAGGAGGGTATAGTTACCATGGAGAACCTGGTGAAATCTGTGCACTGCGGGAGGCAGAGGAAGAAACAGGCTGGATTCCGCAAGACATCTATCATGTAAGCAATATGATTTCTTCTGTTGGAACATTTGATGAAAAGACGGATGTCTATATTGGACGCAGCCTGAAGAAAGGACAGAGGCATTTAGATCCTACGGAATTTATCGAGATAGTTCGAGTTCCTATGGAAGAAGCCAGAGAAATGATCTATTCGGGTAAAATTGTAGATAGCAAGACGATTGTCGCGATTCTTGCTTATTATGATAAGAAGAGTCGAGGAATATTTAAGTAGACAGGCACATATGTTTTAGGGAGTGAGCAATCACTCCCTAATTTTTATGATGTGGGAGTAAATAGTATGCCGTATGAAATTGAAAAAGTAAAAGGACGAATCTTCTATTATCTGTGTATCGTGTTAGCTGGCTGTATTATGGCAAATATTGTGTTACGATGTGATCGTGATCTGCAGATGTTTGTGCTTCCCTTTGTTGATAGTGATAGACTGATGAAGACAACTATGCGTCAAACAATGTTACATGTCTTTTGGCAGCGCACAAAGCAGGCAGTTGTTGTATATCTGTTTTATAAGGTATTTCCGTCAAAGGCGGTTTTTGCAATTGGGTTAAGTGTGCTTTTGTTCTTGTTTGGCTTTGGAATTAGTTGCCAGATGTTTTATTTAGGAATATCCGGTGTCTGGTTTTTTCTGTTGTGTTTGTTTCCTCATTATCTAATCTATATAGGTTTGCTTTATTATCTGGCGATACAAGTGCAAAAAGTTGGTGAAGACAGGAAGAAAAAACAGATAACAGCACTGATTCTAATTATGATGTTTTTTGTCGGAATCCTATCTGAGAGTATCCTTTCAAAAATTTTTTTAAAAAATTTTCTGCAATATATAGGTAAGTAAAAACAAGCATTTCAATATATTGTAGAAATGTTACAAAATGTTACAAAATTTGAAAAAATATGAAAAAAATATGTTTGATTTTAGCCTGAATAGTAATTATAATGTAATAGATAAAGACGAAAAGCAGTCGGAAAAGATTGCTTTTTGTCGAGGGAATGGAAGGACTTTGGGTATGGAAACACAGATTGATAATTACATTGATTACTTGAATAATGTGAAACATGCAAGTGCAAATACGGTTGCTTCTTATCGAAGAGATCTGAAGAAGATGAGCCGGTTTTTAGCTGATAGAGGGTGCGTTGATGTACGCGAGGCTCGGGGAACAGATCTGAATGCTTATGTACTTCAGATGGAGAGTCAGGGGATGTCCACTGCAACCATATCCAGAAGTATTGCAAGTATGAAATCGTTTTTTCTGTTTCTTTTGAAACAGGGAGTGATTACAGAAGATTATGCGGACGCATTGAAACCGCCTAAGATTGAGAAGAGGACACCTGAAACGCTTTCGATTGAGGAGATCAACCTGCTTTTGGATCAGCCATCACGTTTGACACCGAAGGAGATTCGGGATAAGGCAATGTTGGAGCTTTTGTACGCGACAGGCATGCGGGTATCCGAATTGATTAATCTGAAGATTACAGATGTGAATCTGACGATGAATTATATTTTGTGCAGGGATGTATCGAAGGAACGTGTCATTCCGATTGAGAATGTTGCAAAGGTGGCACTTGAAAACTATATCAAATCTGTACGTGAGTCAATCAGTCATGGCAGTATGTTCCTGTTTACTAATATGAAGGGACAGCCGATGACAAGACAGGGCTTTTGGAAGTTGATCAAAGCATATGCGACGAAGGCAGGTATCGAAAAGGATATCACACCACATATGATCCGGCATTCTTTTGCATCCCATCTGGTATCGAATGGGGCAGATTTAAAGGCGGTACAGGAGATGCTCGGACATTCCGATATTTCTACGACACAGATTTATCTGCGCAGCAGACAGAGTAAGTTGAAAGAAGAGTACGATAAGGCACATCCACGTGCGAAGATGGCATAATTTATATGCAGTTGGATATGCACAATTCATATAATAAGTAAAAGAAAAATCCTCACCGTCATATGATTTGATGGTGAGGATTTTTGTGTTATATAAATACGAATATCATCTTTCAAACTCTGATGTTGAAGGGATTATTTGGAACTTTCCTGCAAAGTGGTAAAAGCATCATCGCTTACACCATGTTGCATCAGGAAATCTTCCCACAGAGAGTAATACTGTGCCTGCAGGTGAATGCCATCGTTGGAATAATCTGCTTTCACGCCCATAGGAATCGAGTTGTCCATGTCACAGACAGATGGGTTCATATCCAGGTAGAAGATATGTATGCCATCTGCATATTCAGAGACAAGCGCATTTCGACAGTCAATATTATCGTTATTATAGACGTCGGAATTATCTGCATAGCTTTGGGTTACATGCATGATTCCGTTAATAAATATAATTGCATTTGGTTGTAATTCCTGAATCTGATCAAGAACTTTTTTGTATTGTTCCTGATAGTTTTTTGCATAACCGGTTCCGAGCTCATTTACACCGCACATGATAAATATCTTCTTGTATTGCTTTGTGGCAAGTGCATTCGGAATAGTTTCACCGTTCGACATGGTTTTATCCATCAGATCCCAGATGGAGACGCCATCCCGGTAATAGAAGTCTGCGCTTGAATTGATGCGGAGACTTCCATAATCATGCAGACCCTCAATACGGGAGTCGCCAATAAATGCAGCATCATTAAAATAATCAGAATCCACAGTTGTGTAATTATATGGGGTTGTCTGAGCTACACGGTCATTGTCGTCATAATAGGCAGAACGTGCTTTTCGCAGTGGGACGGTTGCAAAAACCGGATCAATTGGTTTTGGACCATTGTTAATCTGGTTATCTGAAGGAACAGCCGGTATAGTTGCATCGGAATCCGTTGCATCAATACCGGAATCTGCTTCTGTTGTCGATGTCTGTGTGGTAGGACTGCCAGAAGAATCATCGTTATCTGTAAATGGTTTTTCTTTAATCATTGCGGACATAAAAATCGTATGATCTTTGGAAATCTTCAATTTGAATTCACCACTCATGGCACCAAACAAAGCATAGATGGTATATCCGGCTACCGAGAGCAGGATCATAGATACAAGGGGACATTCCCGAAGGAATTCCCATATATTTTTTGGCTTTTTGGATTGTCTGTTCATCACCATTCATCCTTTTCTTTTATATCAGAATCTAAAATACAAAAATGGGTTGTTTGCTCCGGAAGCAATCTGATAGACAGAGAGCCAGAAGAGTACAAGGAGTATGACTTTGCAAACCCATGTCTTATAAAAACGTCTCAACAGTTTGATCGGTACAGGCGTACAGCATACAGCGCAGATTGCGAGCAGCCACCAATAGGTGCCAAACAATTCCAGAAACTTTGGAAATGTGTTTGCTTCAATCGAACCTTTGACCGGCAGGAAAAACAGCCGTTTTAAGTAATTTCCGAGTGTAGGCAGATCAGTAATGTTGAAGATCGTCCACGAGATTGGAATTACAAACAGCATATAAATATGGGATAGAATCCTGTGCTTTTCCAGTTTATCCAGTAAAAATAATTTCTCGACCGTGAGTAATACAAAAAAGTACATGCCCCATATTAGGAAGTTCCAGTTGGCTCCATGCCATAATCCGGTCAGTAACCATACAATAAATGTATTGATTATCATACGTTTCTGGCCTTTGCGGTTGCCACCGAGAGGAATGTATACATATTCCCGGAACCAGCGTCCAAGTGTGGTATGCCATCTTCTCCAGAAATCAGTAGCAGAGGTTGCACAGTATGGATTCTTGAAGTTCGTAGGAAACTTAAATCCAAGTATACGTCCCAGACCAATTGCCATCAGGGAATAGCCGAAGAAGTCGAAGAAAAGCTGCATCGAGAATCCCCAGGAGCCAAGCCACGCGGTGAGTGGGTGGATACCCATGACACCGGCAACCATGATCGTATTCCACAAGGATGCGATCTTGTTTGCAAGCAACACCTTATAAGCGAGTCCCAGCACAAAGATAGTCGTGCCCCATTCGATTTTAGACAGACTTGTTTTGCGCTTGCGCATATCATCTTTAACTTCGTCAAAATTCACGATTGGCCCGGCAATGAGCTGTGGAAACATACACAGATAGGTTGCAAAATCTAAAATACCATCAGCAATCGCATATTTTCTGCGGTAGATATCAATCACATAGGATGCTGCCTGAAATGTATAAAAACTGATTCCAAGCGGTAGAGTGAGAGATACTAGTTTCAGTACAGTTGTACCCGCGATTCCATTGATGATGCCAATAAAAAAATTCAGGTACTTAAAGATAAACAACATTCCAAAGTTAAAAACCATGGCAAGTATCAGCCAGATTTTCCGTATTGTCTTTGTTGATGTATTTGATTCGTCTTCTTGTTTCCATGCGCGGTAAATCAGAGCTGCCGCGCCATGATTGACCAGAATGGAGATAATCATCAGTATAATATACGATGGTTCTCCGACTCCATAAAAAATCAAGCTTCCAATAAGCAAAACAGGATTCCGGTATCTCTGTGGTACTGCAAAATATACGATCAGAAATATCGGAAGGAAACGGAACATAAATTCTATACTTGAAAAAACCATATTAATAAATCCTTCTTATAGTTAGTTATTATTTTATTGGTAAATCTTTTTCAGGTTGTCCAGCCGCACTGTGGCATTCTGCATCAGGAGATCCAATACAGTAATTGCACACATGGATTCCACAACAACAACTGCACGTGGACCGATGATTGGATCGTGGCGACCTTTGATCTCCATTTTTATTTCTTCATGGGAGCGGTTGATCGTATCCTGCTCCTGAAAGATAGATGGAGTCGGTTTAAAGGAAGCACGAAGCAAAATCGGACTTCCATCGCTCATGCCACCCAACGTACCGCCTGAATGGTTTGTATGTTTTTTGACAGTCCCGTGATCTATATAGAAATTATCGTTGTTTTCAGAGCCGATGGATGCTGCAACGGCGGTTCCGTCTCCGATTTCAATTGCTTTTACTGCACCGATGGACATAACCGCCTGTGCAAGTTTTGCGTCCAACTTGTCAAATACTGGTTCTCCGACCCCGGCAGGAACTCCGGTTATAATACATTCCACCATAGAACCGACAGAGTCTTTTTTCTCCATCATGTCCTGAAGATAGGCTGCAGCCTGGCTTGCACATTCCATATCTGGCATATACAGAGGATTCTTGTTGATCACATCCAGATTCAAATTCTCATCTGCAACGCGATAAGTGCCAATGGCGCGTGTATATGCAGTAAGTGTAATGCCGAGTTCCTTTAATACTTTAGCGGCAACTGCACCGGCAGCCACACGGCCGATGGTTTCCCGCCCGGAGGAACGTCCGCCACCGCGGTAATCCCGGAAGCCGTATTTTTCGTCAAAACAGTAATCGGCATGTCCCGGTCGGTAGCTTTCTGCGATTGTACCGTAATCCTTTGACTTCTGATCTTCATTCATGACAACGAGTGAGATAGGAGTTCCGGTTGTTTTGCCTTCAAATACACCGGATAAGATAGATACCTTGTCTCCCTCGTTTCGTTTGGTAGTAAATTCATTTTGTCCCGGCTTTCTGCGGTCGAGGTAAATCTGAATATCTTCTTCCGTTAAGGAAATGCCGGCCGGACAGCCGTCAATCACGACCCCTAATCCTTTTCCGTGAGATTCTCCCCATGTTGTTACTGTAAATAATTTTCCGTATATAGAACCTGCCATGGTATTGAAATCCTTTCATATTTATAATAGAATACATTTGGAGAAATTATACATCTTTTTGAAGGAAATAGGAAGTATAAAATAGTGCTTTACAAGATGAAAATCTTGTGATAATATAGCAAATGCCGTCACTTGGTTATAGGATCACTCCGACCATAACTCAGCGACCGGACAAAAATAAGAAAATGGAGGAAAAAAGCATGATTACAGCAGATCAGAAGAAAGAGATCATTGAGAAGTATGCTCGTACAGCAGGTGATACAGGTTCACCGGAGGTACAGGTTGCTCTTCTTACAGCAAGAATCAACGACCTGAATGAGCACTTCAAGGTACATCCAAAGGATCACCACTCAAGAAGAGGTCTTCTTAAGATGGTAGGTCAGAGAAGAAACCTTCTCGCATACCTTAAGAGCAAGGATATCGAGCGTTACAGAACACTTATCGAGCAGCTTGGTCTTAGAAAGTAATAAAAACAAAACAATAGTAAATAAACTTAAAATCACACACACTACAAAAGGGATTGCATTAAGCAATCCCTTTTTTCATTCATGTTAATTTGAATTTATCTGACTGACAGTTCCGGTATACGGATCATAGAATCCGCCATCAATTGCACTTATGATTACGTAACTGCTCTGGATGAAAAAACTGTCATGACCGGTATCTGTCAGGTAATACCAGGCAGGAATATAGGAGTAGGAACTATGATCTGCATCGGAGACACGAATCATACCATAGCAGATATTTCGTACTGAGATTTCATAGGAAGGGTCTGGTGTAGATAATATCGCATCCTGTGAGTCAGAGTGGGAATCAAGGTAGGTTTTTGCGATGGCATCAATCTGGTCAAAGGAGAGTGTGACAGCATGTTCTTCTTTGATGGTGTCCTGTTTCATTGGATTGTTCCAGATCAGGTAAGACAGACCATCACTTTCGATATTGGCAAGGAATGATTCATACCCATAATAGGTATTGCTTTCATCCGGTGAGAATATATAGCCTGAGCCATCGCTGCCATCATCGTTGATTCCGGGCATTATTTCGGCATCAGATAGATCCCTAAGATATGGTTGGAATGTTGCATCTGTATAGATTGGTGCAATTCCATTGAGATTTCTTCCGGCATAGACAAGATATGAGTTTGCTTCCGCTGCCATATCATTTGATGGATCTTCTACAACAAGGGAGTCGTTAATTTTAAAATCGTAAGGATAACAGAAAGCATCCAGAGTCTGAAGAATGGAGTAGTCCTGTATATGCAGCTTATCCATATAGTCTTCGGTGATTTCGTCGGCTTCTGTGCGAGTGTAAGAACATGAATTTTCACCGTTTTGTTCTGCATAATCTTCGAAGAATGGAATGCCTGTATTGTGGCTTGCAGAATAGTCAATCGTATCACAACAATAATCACGATATAACATCATACGGGAAGATACTGCGGATTGCAGGAAAGTCAGATAGTAATGTACACCATTGATGGTTCCTTCTAACATACAAAACTTCTGTGGCTGATCGATATATTGCCCGTTTTCATTTTCCGGGTAGTCATACCATTTTATTTCTCCATCTGTTTCGAGAATCTTTGCGGCTTTCACTGTATCCTGTTTTTTCTGTGAAAGCGTAGATTTGGCATCGGAATATTCTGCAATCATGTAAGAAGGAATATCAGCGAAATCCTCGTAGGATTTGAACAGTTCTTCCCATGCAGTACATGCAGCAGATAAATCGTCTATTGAACGATATGCATAAGGAACAAAGAGGGTATAGCTTTTCTCGTCGAACAGCGCTTTCGCAATCGCAGTTATATCCTCATCTGTAAAATCGTTTCGGGACAGCGTAGCAACCGGTGCATTCTGTGCAGCAAGGGATGTATCTACCTGTGCCTGCACATGCAAAGTACCGAAATCACCCGGGATAGAGTAGTCCAGTGTGCGGATGGAATTATCAGCTGCATCCGAGATGGATGCGGTATCTTCGTGATAGATGACGGTTTCTTTTCTTCCGCAGGCGGATAGTAAGGAGACAGTAAGGATAAGAATTAAAATCCATGATAGTTTTTTCATAGTCGTTTCCTCCTTTGTTAGTTGATATCTCCGGAATAATTATTATAGATACTTCCATCAATTGCACTGATTATAACGTAGGACGAAAATGTACAGTATTGTGTAGAAGAAGATTCTCCATCAACCATATAATACCATGCAGGGATATACATATAGGACGAGGTATCTTCGTCAGAAACACGGATTAAGCCATATTGAATATCACGAACCATATAGGTGCCGGTTATATAATATGGCAGATTTGAACCGTCATGTTTTGTGATATAATCCTGTGCGATAGCATCAATCTGGTCAAAAGAAAGCGTGTGTGCTTTTGTTTCTAATATTTCATCAACTTTCATTGGATTTTGAACAATTAAATAATTGATACCATCATTTCCGACATTGGCAATGACAGCTTCAAAACCAAATTTTGTATCTGTATAAGAAGTGCTTGGGTCCTCATTCTCATCGGCTGTCTCCGGCGTTATTTCAGAAGAAAAATTGGCATCTGTATGTATTGGTGAAAGATTGTCAATGACTATGCCACCGTAGAGCAGATATGAGTCGTAAGAAGGATCCGTGTTGATTTGACTTTCTGTAACCTGACCGCTGGAGCTTATTTCGTAATTAGTTTTGGCTGTCTGAGCTTCCCTGATATCGGTAATTTGATAGTCGGTAATGCCAATAGTCTGGAGTGTATCAAGAACGATGGATTTTGCATCTGTCTGGGAATACTGGCATTCGTTTGGAAATAAATCGTTTTCATATACAGCGTTTGCATCCTGATTGAGAAACCATGCATATGGCGTATATGGCTCATAGTTTGCGTGGAGAACCATCATACAACAGGAGTCTGTTCGTGTAAAAGACAAATAGTATGGTTTGTTATTGACAGTACCCTTGATTGTGCAGAATTGGGAGTTTATATCTATATTTGAGTTGTCAGAAACAGGAGCTGTGTACCATTTCAGCTCGCCGTTATTTTGGATGGGATCTGCAGAGAAACCATCTTCTAAACGTTTCTGTGCATCATAACATTCCTGCAACAAAGTATATGGAACGTCGGCAATATCGCTATACTGTGCAATTTCTTCCTGCATGATATCACACGCACTTTTCACATCTTCCATTGAACGAAATGCGTATGGGATAAATAAAGAGTAGCTGCCTGTGTCAAAGATGGCATCTGCAATGCGTTTGATATCGTCATCGGTATAATCACACCGGGAAGCTTTTGCAACCGGTGCGCTCTGGTTCGACAGGGTAGTGTCTACGTCTGCGTCGATCGTAAAGCTCATGCGTTCGTCTGCGATGTCATAGTTTAAGTGTATTTCTGAAGCGTTTGTTGCATCGCTTGTCGTTGCCTGTTCGTCCATATATGTAATTTTTTTGTCCTTTCCGCAGCCAGACATGGTAGACAGTACGAGCAAAGATATGAGAATTCCTGTAATATGTTTTTTCATATGAAATTTCCCCCTTGTTTATTTTTTTAAATTATAAAATACAATTGTATCTGAAATGTATCTAAACAGTTGAAGTATTTAACTTTTATGGTATTATATTGAAGAATGTGTCTGTTTATAGACAATTATAGATGAAGCAGAGGAAAAATGATATGGAAATCATGAAATATGCGATACAGGGATACGAAGATGTGAAAGCGGAACAATTGCTTGGAATCTTCGGCAACCCAATCAAACATACATTGTCACCGGTGATTCATGATACACTCAGTGATGCGCTTGGACTGTCAGAACGATATGTGCCATTCTGTGTGGAGGACGAGGAGCTTTCTCATTGTGTGAAGCTTGCATATGATGAAGGTGTGCTTGGACTGAATATTACCGTGCCGCATAAACAGCATGTGATGGAGAGTCTTGTGGATGTTGATGTAGCCGCGAAGACGATCGGTGCAGTCAACACGCTGGTTCGTGTGGAAGGTGGCTATAAGGGTTACAACACAGATATGCCGGGATTGGCAAAAGCCTTAGAGACAGAAGGAATTGCGCTAAAGGATGAGAAGGTTATCATGCTTGGCGCAGGCGGTGCTGCACGTGCAGTTGCATATATGTGTGTCAGCTATGGCGCAAAGCAGGTGTATATTGTAAACCGGACATTTGCACGTGCGCAGGCCATTGCAGAGGATATGAATATGTTCGCCGGAAAAGACGTTGTGCAGGCAGTGGCTTCGGATGATTATAAGAGCATTCCGGATGGAAAGTACCTGATGATCCAGTGTACATCCGTTGGTTTGCATGAGGGTGATGGAATGCCGTTTGATTTCGGAGATTCCTTTTATGCGATGGCAAAGGCAGGTGTGGATCTGATCTACAACCCGGCACAGACACCATTCTTAAAGGAGATGGAGAAGCTTGGTGTGCCGGCGGTAAATGGCTTAAAAATGTTGCTCTATCAGGGAATCCTTGCATATGAACTTTGGAATAATCTGACGGTTTCTGAGACGCTCACAGATAAAGTGTATCTGGCGCTGCAGGATGCAATCTACGGGAAAAACCGTGGCGATAACATCGTCTTAATCGGATATATGGGTGCCGGAAAGACAACGGTCGGAAAGGCACTTGCAGGAAAGCTTGGGTATGAATTTGTCGATACCGACCTTTATATCGAATCACAGGAGGGAATGACGATTCCTGAGATCTTCGAGAAGAAGGGGGAAGCTTATTTCCGGACATTGGAGACGAATGTTATAAGGGAGCTTCGGGAGAAGATACATTGTGTAATTGCGACTGGCGGTGGACTTCCGCTTCGCAAGGAAAACAGTGATTTATTGAAAGAAGTCGGAACGGTATATTACCTGATGGCAGATGCGGATACGACCTATGCACGTGTAAAGCATTGTACGAACCGCCCACTGCTGCAGTGTGACAACCCATACGCGAAGATTCAGTCGATGATGGAGGAACGGGGACCGATTTATGCACGTGCCTGCCATATCCGCGTGCGGACAGATCGTGGAACTTTAGAAGAAGTGATGGATGAGATAAAATGAGTGGAGCAGAGAATATAAATCGAAAAAATTACTGTGATGGGATGCGGGATGCGATTCCAATCGCACTTGGATATCTTGCGGTCGCATTTACCCTTGGGATTGCGGCGCGAAATGCGGGGGTGCATGCACTTCCGGCAACAATCATGAGCTTGACGAATACGACATCGGCGGGAGAATTTGCTGCAATCACAGCGATTGCCGGCGGTGTGGGGTATGCGGAGCTTGCACTGATGCAGCTCGTCATAAACTTACGTTATATGCTGATGTCGTGTGCGCTGACACAGAAGCTTGATCCCAAATTTTCAATTATACACCGGTTTTTTATTGGGTTTGGCGTGACGGATGAGATCTTCGGCATCTCGGTTGCCAGAAAAGGTAAATTGAATCCGTGCTACATGTATGGTGCGATGTCGATTGCGATTCCGGCATGGACAATAGGCACCTGTCTCGGTGTGGTACTTGGCAATGTACTGCCGGGCGGTGTGGTTAGTGCGCTTTCGGTCGCATTATATGGTATGTTCTTAGCAATCATTATTCCTCCAGCCAGAGACAATAAGGTAATCTGTGGACTTGTCATCATTGCGATGGCAGCCAGCTTCCTTTTCACGAAGATACCGGTGATTAAGAATATTTCTTCCGGTATGAAAGTGATTATTCTGACCGTTGTGATTTCTGCGGTGGCAGCCGTATTGTTCCCGATTCCGGATGAAAACACGGGAGATGAGGAGGCAGACTATGAAGCATAATATTTATCTGTACATCCTTGTGATGGCAGTAGTCACATATCTAATCCGTGTTCTGCCACTCACATTGATCAAGAAAGAGATTAAGAACAAGATGGTGCGGTCGTTTTTATTCTATGTGCCTTATGTGACGCTGGCAGTTATGACATTTCCGGCGATTCTCACAGCGAGCAACAGTATGGTTGCAGCAGGCATTGGATTCGTCGTGGCGCTGATCCTTGCGTGGCGCAGAACAAGTATGTTCGTGGTGTCTCTTGTTTCATGTGCTATTGTGTACATACTGGAGTTGTTTGTGTAAGATATCACACAATTTTCACTGAAATGACAAAAATATGCAAAAAAAATCTCTTGATAAAGTTTGCCTTTTTTTCGATATATTTGTATAATAAAGCGAATAGTTTTATACAGTAGGTGATAAATATGAGATCGACACAAGAGAGACGATGCGGATCCAATCGGGGTTTCACGCTTGTTGAGATGATCGTGACGATGATGTTGCTGTCGATATTGCTCACAATATCAGTCATGGGGCTTATGGCATGGCAGGACTGGTCGGACTTCAACCAGGCGAATGAGTATGCAGAGACCATGTTTTTGGCAGCGCAGAATCAGTTGTCGGAATATAATGCAAATGGAACACTCGAGGATTTTGCAAAGCAGACAAAAAATTTAAGTCCGGATGCGGTGAATCTGGATTCCATATATTACGAAGAAGGAAAGGCGTACAGTGATGAATCCGTTTGGGTAACGGTAAATAAGGGTACGCTTGTTTCTGTGCGTGCAAATAAGGGTGACTATAGTCGGTATGCAGCAGGGAAAACTACGACAAGCCCGACTGCACCGATTGTATATCAGCTTTTAGAGGGGTATCTGTATGATACTTCTATCTTGAATGACGCGATCTGCGTCGAATTTTCCCTAGAGGATGGACAGGTGTTCTCAGTTCTTTATTCATCCAAATCAAATAGCGAAGAGCAGGAAGTGTTTGTTTACGACAACAAGAATACGTCTTTGCGTGGTACAGTCAATATTGCTACCCGGTATGAATCATACAGAAAAGACCGGATGGTAGGTTACTATGGTGTGGATACATTGTCAATGGCATTAAAGGGAACAAAGGAAAAGCCATCCATTGACGATGTGAAATTGAATAATGAAGATACGTTAAATCTGTCATTCAAGGTCAGCAAGCCGGCAAATGCCGCACAGAAGATGAATTATGACGTTACTGTCTATGATGTGGATTCTGATTTCTGTGCCGGTGAGAATATGGCGGATGGCGTTCCGGTTATGAAGTTCACATTAGAAGGAGCGAAGATCAAGAATTATGCGAACCGACAGGCACAGAACTGTGTAATCACTCGGTATGTGAAGGATGAAACAACTAATAATTGGAGTACACAGGAACTGGGGGAGTTTCCGATTCTTGCGTGGAGTGATACAGATGGAACAATCCGTGTCGTATTGGATGCAGCGGATTTTCAGGCAACCTCTGCCAGCTATGCGATGAAACTGCAGACATTGATGAATACATCAAAACCAGAAGCGGTTGCAAATGCAAACTTTAAGTTCAAGACAACCTATACGTTTCATCGGTTTGGTCTGGATGCAAATAAGATCAAGTGCTCCATCAAGGGTTATGGTGCAGCATATGATACAACAACGGAGCGGCAGAGCAATCAGTCATATGTTTATTTTGCAGAGGAAAATAACAATATAAGCGAAGATAACAAGGTTGTGAATTACAACTATTCGATTGCAAATGCAAGACATCTTTATAATATGCGTTATGTGACAGACGTGACAGCAAATACTGATAAATCTGTGGATGAACTGCGCCTGAGCAGTGCGCATTATGAGCAGGACAAAAAGAAGAAAATAGCCTGTCATTTCCAGTTGTCGAAGGATATCAATTGGACAGAGTTTGTAGAATCCGGTGCATTTTATAATACGAATGGAAATGATATCAAATTAGAGGATGAGACAGAAAGTCTGGCAGAGTTCTTTATCTCGATGAAACAGCTTCGTGCGGAAGATTCTCTGGATGGTAAGAACGCGGATGGCGAGTCGTATACGATTAAGGGACTTAATATGTCGCAGGCAGGAAATGCCCTGTGCATGTTGTATACAGACACGGATACCGGTAAAGCAGATGATGAGAAAAAGCCGGTTGGTTTATTCATCACAAATTATGGTAAGATCGGAAATCTGAAACTGGATGAAGTACAGGTAACGTCTCCGGGTGATTATGTTGGTTCTTTTGCCGGAATCACGGTGTATGGTGAGAATCTGATTGGAGAGGCAGCAGGTATCTTAGAAAACCTGGAAGTCGTAAATGATAATGTGGATGCAGAGACAGCCAGCTATGTAAAAGGCAAGTCTTATGTCGGTGGTATTACAGGAACACTGATTGCAGATTCGGATTCGGTTGTGTCAGCGGTTACATGGAAGAAGCTTTCCAATGCTGCGAAGGTGACCGGACTTTCACGCGTGGGAGGAGTTGTTGGTGAACTTCGGACAGAGAAGAATCGCCATACAGCCATTACATTGGAAGACTGTGAGAATACAGGTGCCGTATATGCGGTCGTGAAGGATGGTGAAGATAAAAAGGACAGCAAATTTATCGGCGGTATAGCAGGAAGCTGTGTGAATGTGTATGCAGCAAATCATGTAGATAACGCATCTGCATTAGCGAATATCACAATCAAAAACAGCAACAGTACACCGTTTTATTCAGAAGATGATTTGACTGAGTTCCTTGGAAATCAGGATGGAGCAGTGTTTGAAAACTATGCGGACAAGGTCGTTGGAACTTATGTAGGCGGTATTACCGGTTACAGTTATTTTAGTACGCTTCAGGGTGTGCGTGCGGAATTGGATAACGGCAGGCACAGCTATGTATTTGGACATGATTATGTCGGAGGTATTGTCGGTTATGCAACCGGTTCTGCGGAGCTTTCAGGTGCGGATGGGACGAATGCGACCGGCAGAAATGACAACTATGTGATTGGTTGTTCCTATGTCGGTGGTGTGATTGGCGCAAATGCAGATATAGATTTGACCAAAACACAGAAAGCGACAGGAAATAATAGCACAGATACTTTGGTATTGGTTGAAGAGGGAGCAAGTCCAATCGTTGTATCCGATACCGTGAATCCGAACAACACTGTATCAAACTGGCAGAATAAGGGTGTTGTCTATGCAACCGGTATATATGCAGGAGGTATCAGTGGCTACAATGCAGGTTCCTTGCTTGAAAATCGTGATACATCGGGTGAAGCGACTGTTGCAGGAATATATCCGGTTTCTAGTGCAGCCGATTATGTCGGTGGTATCACTGGTTACAATCATGGTGTGATTAAAGCAACAGACAGAATAGATAACAATGTACGCATTGTAGGTAAAAACTATGTCGGCGGTATCGTTGGTTATAATGACAGTGACGCGGAAGTTACAAACTACGCTGTGACGGCTGGAAGTATAAACGGAGATACGGAAAACGGAAGTTATGTCGGCGGACTTGCCGGATGCAATGCGTCGATAGCCATGTTGCAGGATACAAATGGAACTGCGAAAAAATTATATGTAAGTACACAGAACATCAGCGGCAAATATTTTGTCGGTGGTGTGATTGGCGCGAACATTATTAATACGAATGGTTATAACCAGAATATGGTTACGGAACCCGGACAGAGTGGATCTTCCGATACGGCAACCGATTCTTCGGCTGGTAATACAACGAAACTTTGTTATGTGACATTGCAAAGGGAAACAGTGGGATATTATGATGGTAAAGTAAGAGCACAGTATACATATGTTATACATAATGAAAGTGATAATCTTTTGTATAATTGGAGTATGAAATTACATTTGGGAAAAGGTGCAGATGCAGATTTATATAACGCAGACGGTGGATCTACGACTCTTAGAGAAGAAACTGAAAAAGAAACAGTTATAACGTATGAAACTTTCAAATCAGATGCTGACCATACTAATGAGAATAATGCTGTTCAGGCGAAATCTCAAAGTAGACCGAGGAAGATGGAATTAACGTTTTTGTCTTATGATGACATGTACTCATTTGATTTGACTGATATTGAATTTTTCTACGATGGAGGAGATGATAATAAAGGAAGTTTGAAACCTGGAAATACCGTTATTACAAAGAAAAATGAACATGAAGTTGGCATGAATGATAGTCTTTATACATTAGAACTATTGGGAAATCAATGGTATTGGTATTTTAAGGTAACAAACAACAGTGATTCAGATATTTTTAATTTGAAGATACTTTTGCCATATGATGAAGGAGAATTTGGGGTAAATGAGTATAATTATGGAGATGCAGAAGTTGTAAATAATAAAGAATTAAAACGATTAGAGATAACACAAAAGAAAAGTTCCAATAATTATTATAGGGGTAAGTTGTCAAAGGGAGAATATTTACAACTTAGCGGTATACCTATAAATATTACTTCTCAGGACACATTTGATAAAATAAAACAAAAAGCAAGATTGATATTTTATACAACGGAGTTGGTTCAGGAAGCAGATAATATTCAATATTATCGAATAAAAACTAATGCGGACATGTCTAATTTTTCCGGCACGATTACGGGCAGTGCATTTACCGGTGGTTACATCGGTTACACGATGCTTGTAAACAGCACGGATACAACCTATGCGAGAACGACAGCGGAAACGCTTAGAAGTATGACGAACCAGACGTCAACACAGAACGTGGTTGATGCAGTATGCAATGCGGATATTAAGTCAAGTGAAGTGCAGATGTATGTGACCGGCGAAGTTGGCAGTGGAAGTGTGACAGCCGATACCTATGTCGGCGGACTTGTTGGATACGATGATGCAAACACCTTTTTGCGTATCGAAAATGCGACGAATAAGGCATCCGTAACAGCGAAGACCGGCCATGCAGGAGGTATAATCAGTGCGAGCCGCAAGTCAAATAACAAGATTCAGACAAGCAAAAATTATGGGGCCATCACGGCGAAAGAAGTTGCGGGTGGTATTGTCGGCGAGAACAAAGGTACGGTCAGTCAGTGTACTGTAGATGCAACGATTGTTGGCAATCTTGGTACGTCCATTGCAAGCTACGGCGGTATTGTCGGAGTGAGTGGCATTGCCTCAGAAAAGACAGGGGATGTGGATGCAGCCCAGATAACAGAATGTAGATTTACAGGAAGTATATCCGGTGTCGGAAATAATATAACGGCACATGTCGGTGGAGTCGTTGGTGCTAATGGATATAATTCAACGGTCAAGGCAAGCACCGTTGGAAGCAAAGAGACAAGCGTGCATGGTGGCATGGCAGGTACAGCAACCTATGATATGTCGACAACGAATGTCGGAGGCATCGTCGGTACAAATTATGGAACGGTCTCCTCAACGGATAATAAAGCAGAGGCAAATGGAAATACGACAATCGACAACTATCTTGGTTATACCGGTGGTATTGTCGGATGTAACCGGAAGGATGCCATTGTAAAGGGCACGCAGACGGAACAGATTATTACAGCGGATAAATGGTATGTGACAGCGAAAGCAGCAGGAGAAAATACGGCTGTGGGTGGTATCATCGGACATTCGATGTCTGGCGAGAATCTGGAGTACCTTACGAATTATGCAGAAGTTAAGACGACTGCATCCGGAAATATTGCAGTTGGTGGTATTGTAGGACAGATGGAGAATCAGACCAGTGGTTCGATGACATTTACAAAATGCGATAATTACGGTGCGGTTACCGGAACATGGTACACGGGCGGTATGATTGGATATCTGCGCTATAAGGGCGTGAAGTTTAATAGCTGTGCAAGTGATGGAGTCGTGACAGGTGGTACAGTAGATGCGATGGTTGGATATGCAGATGCCGATATCGAAAATAATAATCAATATGTGGATTGTACAGTCAATGGAAAGAAGTATTCAAAGACTACACAGCTTGCGTTGAATAGAACAGAAGATGAACAGGCTGTTATGGATGCTTCAGAGGATAAAAAGGAAGCAGAGACAACGGCTGGAACGGCGGAACAGCCGGATGAGACAGAACAAGCTGTGATTGATGTGGATACACAGCATGCTACAGCAGAAGCAGCAACCGAGGAAATACAGACAGTCCGGAAACTGGAGACACCGGACGTCAAGCGTTTGGCAGAGGATGCGCGTGTCCTGCAGTATTATGATGGTAAGAGCTGGACTTTGACCGCACCGGAAAAGGAAGAGGATTTGGTTGGAACATATGAGTCACGGGCATATCGGTTCGAGGTACAGGATGGCGCCGATTATTATGAGGTGCAGATCAAAGATGCAAGCGGCGCATATGGTGTGATGTATGTGGAGCCAAAGACCGATAAATATTATGTATATTATGCAGGAACGAATGCGCGTGTGCGCAGAGAAAGTCTGTGTGAGGCAAATCCATATACCGAGTTTGCAGGTATTCTGACAGAGGAAAAACCAGTGAACGTAAGCTATGCCATAAATGTACGACTGGAGGATACAACGACTGCAATCAGTGCAAAGGTTGTCGCAGAAGAAAATCAGATTTCTGTGTTGCTTCCGGATACAACAACTTCGGTTGCGGTACAGGCGGTTGTCGGCGAGGAGCATCTGGATACATATGAAAGCTCGGATGTCGCAGTGTGGAAGCTGATTCCGGTTGATGATGCAACTACGACAGATGCCGGTGAAATTACAGAAACTGATGAAGATGACATAGTGATCTGGACAGGTGTGGTGAAAAAGGAGGCAGTAAATACAGAGTTTCCGAAGCTTGCGGGAACAACGGTGACAGTAGGAAGTGGCACAGCTGCAAAAGAAGTCGTGAATTATACAGTCGCGATTGAACAGCCGATGTTGGTACAGGTACTTGGATTTGATGCAGAAGGCGCACTGGTACAGTCCGTTTATTATACAGCGGATCAGACAAGCGCAAGCTTTATGCTGGAGAAAGATACATGGTTTACGGATGATATGAAGGATGTGAAGATTCGATTTGCAGCAATTTCACAAGATGGACTTGCCGAGTGGACACAGCCACAGACTTTAAGTATCACCGGAATATCAAAATAATAGAAAGACAGTAACAGATACATGCTGAGGAAAAGAAAGCTTAGACAATTTAATAAAGAAGAAAATCGTGGTTCCGCGATGATCGTGGCGATTGTCGTCAGCATGGTTGTTGTTGTGTTCTGCTTATCGTTACTGCTTGTGAGTTATGCATTGTTTTCGTCTTCGGTGCGCCGGGTGACACAGAACCAGTGTCGGGAGCTTTCGAAGACGATCAGTATCGAGATTGAGAAAGAATTGACGACACCGGCATACACGAGTTTTGATAAGCAAAAGCAGGATCTGGATAAGGGCAGGAATCTGCTGTGGCAGTATCTTCGCTATAACGTGTGTCAGGTCAACTGGCCGTATTTTGAATCTGAAAGTTCAACCGATCATGGGGAGAAGGCAGCGTACCGGTATTTTACACTTGCAGCGACAGGCGGAGATACAACAAAATATGCAGCAATGGCGGGTGATATTTCAGTCTGTATCTATTGGGAAAATGATGGAAGCTATCAGACGTCAAAAAATGACATTGTACTTTGTGTCAAAGTAACCTGTACAAAGGGCGACCAGACAGCATCTATGCTGTCAAAGTATAATCTGTCCTGTATGGTGTATGAGAGTGCAGAGGAAGGCGTGGATACTGGGAATAAAACTGTAAATCCATCGAATAATGCAATCGAGAAGAAAGAATATTGGAGCTGGAGTTTTCTGGAGCGTGAGTAACATGAAGAGAAGAAAAATCGTGCGGCAAATGAATAATGCAGGTTCGACAATGGTGGAAGTAATCGTTGGGTTTGTGATCTTGGTTATGGTTCTGGCAGAATGCATGGTCCATCTGCTCGGTGTATCCGGGGAACTTGTAAAGAAAAGTAAGGATATGCAGGAAGACCAGCGTATATTAAATGAGGAAATGTACAAAAAGGATGCAGGTTTTGAGAAACTTGACAGTGCAGAGATCTCATTGACCGTTGATACAGATAAGACGGATACGATGAATACACCGAAAGACGCGAGCTTTGTGATGGAAGCAGATTTATATCGTTATTATAGTGAGCGTGCAGATCTGGCGGTCTTTCGGGTGATGCATAAAAATGAACCATCAGAATAAAAGAGGAGTCAAGTGTTGAAATGAAAAAACTGAAGCAGCTTTTTCAAAAATTTCATAATAAGAATCAGGGACTCACACTGGTGGAAATGATCGTGACATTTATGCTGGTTGGGCTTTTTATGATTGCGGCGAGCAAGGTGATTGCGAATACGGTGAGCGTCTATTATGCAGCGAAGGGTACGGCAGATGGCATGCAGGTATCATCCATCATTGCCTCAAAGATCCGAAGTGAGATTGAGGGCGCGCGGAATGTGACAATCACAACGGAGGTAAAAAATGAGGATGGAACGACGAGTGAGGTCACTTTGCCATATGTCATGCAGTTGTCGACAGATACAACGCTGGGTGGACAGAATGGAACGACAGGGTATAATAAGATCGAGTTTACCGATGCACAGGGCAGTCATGTCTTTATCGGTGTGAATGAAAAAGGATATCTTGTTGTGCATTATTATCCGGTGGTGATTGCAAGTGGTGAAGTGAAGAGTACGGACTGGGTATTTGACCAGAAAGCGTATATGGGGTATTCCATTAAGGAGTTGAAATTTACGCAGCCGAAGGGGGCTTATGCGGATAATATCATTTATATGAGTCTGACACTGCATAGCCCGCGGTATGGCGATTTTACATACACGGAATATATCCATTGTTATAATTTAGATGCAAATTCCGACACACAGATTAACTGTAAAACAGAGTAAAAGGGGTAGAAAATGAATTATTTTTTATATGCAATAATATACATATTGGTATTTTTGATGGGCGTGACCGTATTTTCGTATCTGAATCTTGTCATTGAACGGCTTCCGAAGAAGGAGAAGCTGACGATCCGTCATTCACATTGTAAGCAGTGCGATCACGAGCAGACTTGGAGGGATGTTATTCCGATCTTTTCCCGGATTTGTTACCAAAATCGATGCAAATACTGTGGTTCCGTGCTTCCAAAACGTCCGCTTATCATTGAACTGGTTGGTGGTGTATTTGCGGTGTTCTCTCTTGCTATGTATGGGATTCATCTGTCCGCTCTGTTGTTCTTTCTTGTAATCTGTGATCTGATGGTAATCACAATGATCGATGCGGACACACAGGAGATTCCTCCGCAGTTGAATGTGATTTTGCTGTTGCTTGGTATCCCTGCTATCTGGGTACTGCCGGGGCCAACGATCATAGAGCGTGTCATTGGACTGTTTGCAATCAGTGTGCCGATGTTTATTCTGATGCTATTCAACGGCTTTGGCGGCGGCGATGTGAAGATGATGTTTGCAGCCGGATTCCTGCTTGGATGGAAGGGCGTTGTAGCGGCCTTTTTTGTAGGAATTATCGTCGGCGGTGCGTATGCGGTATATCTGCTTGTCAAGAAGAAAAAAGGCAGAAAAGAGCAGTTCGCATTTGGGCCATTTCTGGCGTTTGGTGTACTTGTATCGCTGACACAGAATCTGGGTGATACGATGATTTCTATGTATATTGATTATGTGAAGAGTATGATGACTTCAACATATTAAAAGAAAAAACATGAAAGTGATAGACACAAGAAAAGAAAATCCGTATTGTGAGATGGACTTGCTAATTGCAAACCGGAAATAAGTTTTTGCCTGTGGATTTACAGGCTGTGTCTGAACTTGAGATAAAAAGGAGGATGCTTCCTTGGTAAACTATAAATACAGAGCGCAGGATGAAAACGGAAAGGTGGTTTCCGGTACGATGCAGGCAACGGATGAGCTTGATCTGCATGCGCGGTTAAAACAGGAAAATAAATATCTGATTCAGGCGAAGGCACAGGCCGATAAGGTTAATATCAAACGTCTGCGTTCAGATGTTGTCTCTGAATTTGCAAAGAACATCGGTGAACTGCTCGGGGCGGGCGTGACGCTCGTAAAGGCACTGCGTATCATATCTGAAGATGAGTCCATCAAGCCGAAGGAACGCGAAGTTTATACCGGGTTGTTAAAACAGGTGCGTTCCGGTGTGCCGCTTTCGGAGGCGATGTCTGCGAGCGGTGATGCATTTCCGCCGCTTTTCGTCAACATGATTAAAAGTGCGGAGAGCAGCGGAAGCATGGATAAGATTGCGCTGCAGATGTCCGTGCATTACGAGAAGGAATACCGGTTGAATCAGAAGGTCAAAAGTTCGATGACCTATCCGAAAATCCTGTGCGTATTGATTGTGGTTGTTGTGGCAATTATCATGGGTTATGTTATTCCACAGTTTAAGGATCTTTTCTCACAGATGGATGCACTTCCTGCTTCAACTACAATCCTGCTTGCAATCAGTAATTTTGTCAAAAATAAGTGGTATGTCTTAATTATTGTGGCAGTTGTATTGTATATTTTCTTTCACGTTCTTTTTGCAATACCGGGTGTCCGGTATGCAAAGGACAAGTTAGAGTTGAAGCTGCCGGTGATCGGAAAACTGCGCCGCGTCATTTATACCGCCCGGTTTGCACGAACATTGTCAAGTTTGTATTCGGCAGGCATTTCAATTATCAATTGTCTGCAGATCGCTCGTAATACAATCGGCAATTCTTATATTGAAAAACAGTTTGATCAGGTCATCGCGGATGTCCGTGGTGGTATGAATTTAAGTGAGAGTATTGACCGCGTAGATGGATTCACGAAGAAACTTTCTTCCTCTATCTCTGTAGGCGAAGAAACTGGTGCGCTCGATACGATGCTTGTATCGATTGCAAACCAGATGGAATATGATTCTGAGGTCGCTATGAATAAGCTGGTTTCTTATCTGGAGCCTGCGATGATTGTCGTGATGGCGGCGGTTGTTGGATTTGTTATTATTTCTGTAATCCAGCCAATCTATGGTTCATATGCGACGATTGCAAATTCATACTAATTTTGTTTCAGAGTCAATGTATTGATTCTGGGTATTAGATATTACAGTAAGATTGAAATCTACCATGGAAGGAGAACATACATATGAGTACAGTCATTTATCTGGCAAACCAACAGATACAAGTGATCACCGGTACTCCCGGAAATCGAAAGATTTCTGTCGCGGATTGTTACACAGAAGATGCACCGGATGGCTGCATCATCAATGGAATGATCATGGATACGGATGCATTCGTGAGCTTCATGCAGAATTTCTGGACGACACATAATCTTCCAACGAAGGATGTGATCTTAGTCATTAATTCGACGAAGTTTATCGGCAAAAATATTGAGATGCCTCTGCTCAACCCGAAGAAGACAGAAGAGTTTATCAACCGTGAGTTTACAGATATCAAACAGGGAGAGGATTATATCTGCGGATATTTTCTGATCGGACAGAATAAAGCAACAAAGAAAATTTATGCTGAAATTATCACGACCGATTTTATCAAAGATTATGTGGATATTTTTACAGAGATTGGCGTAAAGCTCAAAGCGGTTTATTCCGGTGAGAGTAGTCTGATCCGTCTGACTGCATTGACGTCGGCACAGCAGTATAAGACATTTGTCCTGCAGATTGCAGACCGTATGACGATTACAACAATTCTCTGGGTAAACGGAGAATTTTACTATTTCAACAGTACTCGTTGTTTTCATGATCAGGGAACTGAGGACTATGCACAGGATATCGCACGTTCCGTTAGCCAGATCCGCCAGTTTATGCAGGCAAATCAGTTGGATTATCCGATTGAAGCAGTTTTGCTTGCCGGTGTGAATCCACAGGATCTGCCGTTATATCAGAACGCGATTTCACAGCTTGATATTTACGCACGGGTGGAAACATTTACAGATACGCATGTAATGACAAATGGTTTGGATGTACAGGCACATTTTCATCCGATCAGTGGTCTGGTTACAGGAAGTGCAGGCAAACAGAACTTCCTGGATGGCTATCATGCCGGAAAAAAGAAGGATACGGAAGCGGGTGGAATCGGAAAGGGATTTCTGGCGATTCTGATTACTCTTGCTGTGATGCTTGTGGGATTTGCCGTATGTATTACTATACGCACACTCAAAAAACAGGAATTGCAGAAGTTGAAGGATTATAATGAATCTCCTGCGACAATCATGGAGGTCGCGCGGTATGATGTGCTTATGGAGGAAACCTCATATCTGATGAACCAATACAATGCAATCGTGGGAGTAAATCAGAATTTATACACGTATCCGGTCTGCAACCGTGAGGTGATGAAAGAGGTTAACGATTGTGCACAGGGACTTGCAACAGTGACCTTTAATTCGTTCGATGCAGATGTGGGTGTACTGACGATGACAGCGCGTGCCGATACCGTGGATAATATTAATAAATTTATCCGCAATCTTTGTGGTGTGGATATATTCAGTAATGTTGATTATACCGGATATTCATTTGCGGAATCTGATGAAATGTGGGATATTCATGTAACATGTACATTGGCAGAGTCTGCAGGCAGACATACCGATACGGATGCACATCCGGAAACAACAGAAACAATTGTTTTTCCGGATGCCGGTGATACAGAATCAGAATAAGGAGGAAACCGTTATGAAGTTAGAAATGACACAAAAAGACAAAAACCTCCTGATCATGCTTTCTATATTTGTGATTGTAGTCTGTATCGGCTATTGGGGAATCTACCCGGTGGTAAAGGGTATCGTAAATACAAACAAAGAGATTACGGCACAGAAAGAAACACAGGAAGAAAATGAGCTGAAACTCATGCAGGTGCCGATGATGGAGGCAGATAACGAGCGGTGTTCAAGTGAGATACAGGAGGTACGTGAATCATTCTTCCCGATGATGGAGAGTGCGGAGATTGATAAGTATTTTACCGAGCTTGTGTTGGGATATAACCTTTCTTCTTATGACTTGTCCATCCAGATGCCACAGGAAGAAACATCTTTGGAACCATATGTGAATTCAAAGCGTGCGGCGATGCTTGCGGCACAGGAAGAGACTACTACAACAGAGTCTACGCAAGGTGCAAAGGCAGAACGTTCCGAGATAGAGGCTGCCGAGGAGAGCGGTGGTATGTCAACAGACAGTGAAATGAGTACACTTCCGGCATTTGATGAAGAGGTAACAACCGGCATATATAATGCTACGGTGACACTTCGTATGGGTGGAAAAGAGAGTGATCTGCTTCGGTTGATTGAAGATCTTTCGAACAGCGACAAGAAGATTCGTGTGTGTAATTATTCATGGTCCGAGGAGCGGAGTATCACGAACCTGACAGAGGAAGGCGAGTACGATATCAAGACCGAGCGCGTTTTGACATTGACACTGGAGATTTACATGTACGAGGAGGTGCCGGACGATGGAAATGCGCAGTAATAAAAATATCCGAATCGGTGATGTATTGCAGGAGCTTGGTTATATCAACGAAGACCAGATTAATCAGGCGGTTGCATACCAGAAGGAGAACAAAGGTGTCCGTCTTGGTGCAGCGCTGATTGCGCTTGGCTTTATCACAGAAAAACAGATGTTAGAAGCACTTGGAAAACGTCTGAATTATGATGTTGTCAATATCTCTGATTTGTCAGTGGATGTGAAGGCGGTGGAGATGATTCCACGTGTTCTTGCTGAGAAATATAATATGATGGGATACAAGGTAGAGGATACGATGTATTATCTTCTAGTGGATGATCCTTTGAATTTCTATGGAATTGAAGATATTCGTCAGATTGTCGGCCGGGAAGTACATATTTCTTTGTGTGAGAAGGCACCACTCGAAAATTCAATTCAGTATTATTATTCTGAAGTGTCTGCCAGACAGGCAGCACAGAAGGCATCCGCGAACACAACGCAGACAAGTGAGGTTATGGAGATTAGTGTGGAGGAAGGCGATGATGATACGCCGATTATCAACCTGTTCAACAGTCTGCTTGTCCGTGCCTATAACTCAAATGCTTCCGACATTCATATCGAACCGTTTGAGAACCATACAAGTGTGCGAATGCGTATGGATGGTGTTATCTGCGATTTCATGACGCTGCAAAAGAATATTCACAATTCCCTGCTGGCACGTATCAAGATTCTCGGAGACCTTGATATTGCGGAAAGAAGAATTCCGCAGGATGGACATTTCCGTATCAATATTGAAGGCGTGAACCTGAATGTCCGTGTGTCAGTGATTCCGACTGTATTCGGCGAGAAGGCAGTTTTGAGACTTCTTGCATCGGCAGGTTCGATTGATCATATGGGAACTTTTGGTATGACAGAGCGAAACTACAAGCTTGTCATGCGGATGCTGCAGTCGCCAAACGGCATTATCTATTTGACTGGGCCGACTGGTTCCGGTAAATCAACGACACTGTATATGATTCTTGAAGAGCTTGCAAAGCGTAGTGTAAATATCTCGACTATTGAGGATCCGGTCGAGAAGAATGTGGCAAAACTCAATCAGATGCAGGTAAATAACACCGCGGGACTGACGTTTGAGGTTGGGCTTCGTGCCTTGCTTCGGCAGGATCCGGATATTATCATGGTTGGTGAGACGCGTGATGCAGAGACCGCATCGATTTCTGTCCGTGCCGCAATCACCGGACATTTGGTGCTTTCTACGTTACATACGAACGATGCAGCATCTTCGGTTGTTCGATTGACAGACATGGGAGTGGAGCCATATATGATTGCCAGCTCTCTGGTTGGTATCGTGGCACAGAGACTTGTGCGTAAGGTGTGTCCATTCTGTGGCGAATGGGGACCGATGACCGAGCAGGAGGAAGCAATCGCAGGCATACATTTTCCTCAGATCAAGCATGCCAAGGGTTGCAGACAGTGTAACAACACAGGATATAAGGGACGTATTTCCATCCATGAAATCTTAATGATTGACAAGAAGGTGCGTGAGATGATTACGAAGGGCGCTTCCGTTGAGGATATCAAGGAATATGCTGTACAGGAACAGGGCATGAGCACTTTGAAGAAGAGTGCACTTGAACTTGTGGAAAATGGTACGACAACGGTGGATGAACTGTTGCGCGTGTCTTATTATGAGTAGGATGAGAACGGGAAAATTGTATGTTTGAAGCACATATTTAGAAAGTTGTTTTTTGAGAGAAAAGCAAGCAGAAAAACACAAACCGGAAGCTGATTGGCAGGTAGAGAAGGGAAAAGTGTGTGAAAAAGCGAGAATTGAAGTCGGAAAACACACGGTATGTTTTTTTGAAGAGGAAAGCAAGCAGAAAAACACAAACCGGAAGCTGATTGCCAGGTAGAGAAGGGAAAAGTGTGTATAAAAGCAAGAATTGAAGTCAGAAAACACACGCCATGTGCTTTTTGAAAGAAAAGCAAGCAGAAAAACACATTCCGGAAGCTGATTGACAGGTAGATAAGAGAAGAGTGTGTGAAAAAGCGAGAATCGAAGTCAGAAAACACACGGCATGTGCTTTTTGAAAGAAAAGCAAGCAGAAAAACACATTCCGGAAGTTAATGGGCAGTTAGCGGAGAGAAAACAGGGCGTGAAAGTAAGAATCTAAGCTTGAAAGCCCATGCTGTGGGCGTAGGAAGAGAAAAGCAAGCGAGAAAACCCAAACTGGAAGTTGATTGGCAGGTAGCGGAGAGAAAACTGGGCGTGAAAGTAAGAATCTAAGCTTGAAAGCCCGTGTTGTGGGCGTAGGAAGAGAAAAGCAAGCGAGAAAACCCAAACCGGAAGCTAATGGGCAGGTAGCGGAGAGAAAACTGGGCGTGAAAGTAAGAATCTAAGCTTGAAAGCCCATGCTGTGGGCGTAGGAAGAGAAAAGCAAGCGAGAAAACCCAAACTGGAAGTTGATTGGCAGGTAGCGGAGAGAAAACTGGGCGTGAAAGTAAGAATCTAAGCTTGAAAGCCCGTGTTGTGGGCGTAGGAAGAGAAAAGCAAGCGAGAAAACCCAAACTGGAAGCTAATAGGCAGGTAGTGGAGAGAAAACTGGGCGTGAAAGTAAGAATCTAAGCTTGAAAGCCCATGTTGTGGGCGTAGGAAGAGAAAAGCAAGCGAGAAAACCCAAACTGGAAGCTGATTGGCAGGTAGCGGAGAAAAAATTGGGCGTGAAAGTAAAAGAATCTAAGCTTGAAAGCCCATGCCGTGGGCGTAGGAAGAGA